>NZ_JBHXLL010000033.1:0-96420 GCF_042721415.1 Kitasatospora sp. NPDC058444
ACGCTGACCGGCGAGCCGATCGACACCGCGCGGATGGACGCCGGGTACTGGTACGACAACCTGCGGTCCACCGTCCTGTTCGAGCAGGCCACCCGTGCCCTGCTGGCCGACGGCCGCACGGTGTTCGTCGAGTGCAGCCCCCACCCCGTCGTCTCGGTCGCCCTCCAGGAGACCGCCGAGGACACCGGCACCCCGCTCACCGTGGTCGGCACCCTCCGGCGCGAGGACGGCGGCGCCGAGCGCTTCCTGACCGTCCTCGCCGAACTCTGGACGGCCGGCGTGCCGGTGGACGCCACCGGCGTGCTGCCCGCCGCCAGGCCCGTCGCCCTGCCCACGTACGCCTTCCAGCGCGAGCGCTACTGGCCCAGGCCCCTCGCGGCGCACGACGCCGCCGCCGTCGGCCAGGTCACCGCCGGCCACCCGCTGCTGCGGGCCGCCGTGCCGCTCGCCCACGACGGCGTCGTCCTGACCGGACGGCTCTCCACGGCCGGCCACCCGTGGCTGGCCGACCACACCGTGCTCGGCCGCACCCTGGTGCCCGGCGCCGCCTTCGTCGAGATGGCCCTGCGGGCCGGCGAACAGGCCGGCTCCGCCCTGCTGCGGGAACTGGTCCTCCAGGCCCCGCTGGTGCTGACCGCGGCGGACGGGGTGGCCGTCCAGGTCGCCGTCGGCCCGGCGGACGGCGCGGGCGACCGCACCGTGGAGGTGTCCTCCCGCCCCGGCGAGGACGCGCCGTGGACCTGCCACGCCACCGGCCTGCTCGGCGCCGACGCGCCCGCCGCCGGCTTCGACCACGCCCAGTGGCCGCCCGCCGGCGCCCGGCCCGTCGACCTGGCCGGCTTCTACACCGCGCTCACCGAGGCCGGCTACGGCTACGGCCCCGCCTTCCAGGGCCTGCGGGCCGCCTGGCGGGACGGCGCCACCGTCTACGCCGAGGTCGCCCTGCCCCGGGACGTCCAGGCCGACGGCTACGGCGTGCACCCCGCCCTGCTGGACGCCGCCCTGCACGCCGCCGCCCTCGACGCCGAGGCGGGGACCAGGCTGCCCTTCGCCTGGACCGGCGTCTCGCTCCAGGCCGTCGGCGCCACCTCGCTGCGCGTCGCCCTGACCCACGGCCCCGGCGGAACCACCGTGCGGGCCGCCGACCCCACCGGCGCACCCGTGTTCGCCGTCGACGCGCTGACCGCCCGGGAGGTCACCCCCGAGGCCTTGGACGGCGGCGGCGCGCGCGGCGTCCACGACGCCCTGTTCGCCCTGGACTGGGTGCCCGCGACCGACCCGGCCGCGGCCCCCGACACCACCGACTGGGCGGTGCTCGGCCCCGACGACGCCGGACTGCCGCAGGCCGTCCGCCACGCCGACCTCGCCGCACTGACCGCCGCCCTCGACGCGGGCGCGCCCGCCCCGGCCGTCGTCGCCCTGCCCGTCCCGGCGGGCAGCGATGCCGAGGCCGTGCTGCGCACCGGCTCCGACGTCCTCGGCCTGCTCCGCGCCTGGCTCGCCGAGGAGCGGCTCGGCTCCTCCCGGCTGGTCCTGCTGACCCGCGGCGCCGTCGGCGAGGGCGCCGACCTCGCCGGCGCGGCCGTGCACGGCCTGGTGGCCTCGGCCCAGGCCGAGCACCCCGGCAGCTTCGTCCTGGTCGACCGCGACCCGGCCGGGGACGGCGGAGGCTGGCCGGCCGCCGCCGACACCGAGCCCAGGACCGCGCTGCGCGACGGCGCCCCGCTCGTCCCGCGCCTGGTCCGCACCCCCGCGACGGACACGCCCGAGCTGCCCGGGACGGTACTGATCACCGGCGGCACCGGAACCCTGGGCGGCCTGGTCGCCCGCCACCTGGCCGCCCGTCACCGGGTGCGCCACCTGGTGCTGCTCGCCCGCCGGGGCGCCGACAGCCCCGGCGCGGCCGAACTGGTCGAGGAGCTGCGGGCGCTGGGCGCCGAGGCGACCGTCGTCGCCTGCGACGCCGCCGACCGCGAGGCGCTCGCCGCCGTGCTGGACGAACACCCCGTCACCGGCGTCGTCCACGCCGCCGGCGTCATCGACGACGGCACCGTCACCTCGTACGACGCCGACCGGCTGGCCGCGGTGCTGCGCCCCAAGGCGGTCGCGGCGCTGAACCTGCACGAGCTGACCGCCGACCGCGACCTCACGATGTTCGTGCTGTTCTCCTCCGCCGCCGGCACCTTCGGCCCCGAGGGCCAGGCCGGCTACGCGGCCGCCAACGCCGCCCTGGACGCGCTGGCCGCCCGCCGGGCCGCCGCCGGCCTGCCCGCCCTCTCGCTCGGCTGGGGCCTGTGGGCCAGCGCCAGCGGGATGACCGGACACCTGTCCACCGACCAGGTCGCCCGGGCCTCGCGCACCGCCGAGTCGCTGAGCGACGCCGACGGACTCGCCCTGTTCGACGCGGCCCTCGGCTCCGCCCGACCGTCCCTGCTGCCGATCCGGCTGCGGCCGGCCGCGGGCCGGGACGGCGAGGTGCCGCCGCTGCTGCGCGCCCTGGTCCGCCCGGCCCCGCGCCGCGCCGCCGCCGCCGCGACCGGCACCGGCGGGCTCGCCCAGCGGCTGGCCGGCCTCACCGAGGCCGAGCGCGCCAGGACGGTCACCGAACTGCTCGCCACCGAGGTCGCCGCCGTCCTCGGCCACACCGGAGCGGCCGCCGTCGAGCCCGGCCGGGCCTTCAAGGACCTCGGCTTCGACTCGCTGCTCGCCGTCCGGCTGCGCAACCGGCTCCAGGAGGTCACCGGCCTGCGGCTGCCCGCGACCCTGGTCTTCGACCACCCGACCCCGGCCGTGCTGGCCGAGTTCGTCCGCGGACAGCTGCTCGGCCGGCAGCCGGCGGAACCGGCCGCCGCGGCGAAGCCCGCCGCGACCGCGGTCGCCCTCGACGAGCCGATCGCCATCGTCGGCATGAGCTGCCGCTACCCCGGCGGCGTCACCGACCCGGACCGCCTGTGGGCGCTGCTGGCCGCCGGCGGGGACGGCATCTCCTCCTTCCCGACCGACCGCGGCTGGGACGTCGCCGCGGTGTACGCGGGCGAGAACGCGGGCTCCGCGACCGTCTTCGAGGGCGGCTTCCTGCACGACGCCGCACGCTTCGACGCCGGACTGTTCGGGATCTCGCCGCGCGAGGCGCTGGCCATGGACCCGCAGCAGCGCCTGCTCCTCGAGGCGTCCTGGGAGGCCTTCGAGAGCGCGGGCCTGGACCCGACCGCGCTGCGCGGCAGCCGGACGGGCGTCTACGCCGGCCTGATGTACCACGACTACGCGACCGGCGGCGGAGCCGTCCCGGACGAGGTCCAGGGCTTCCTGGGCACCGGCAACGCGGGCAGCGTCGCCTCCGGCCGGGTGTCGTACACCTTCGGGCTGGAGGGCCCGGCCGTCACCGTCGACACCGCCTGCTCCTCCTCCCTGGTGGCGATGCACCAGGCGGCCCAGGCACTGCGCTCCGGAGACTGCGACCTGGCACTGGCCGGCGGCGTCACCGTGCTCGCCACGCCCGCGGTGTTCACCGAGTTCGCCCGGCAGGGCGGCCTCGCCTCCGACGGCCGCTGCAAGGCCTTCTCGGCGGCGGCGGACGGCAGCGGCTGGTCCGAGGGCGTGGGCCTGCTGGTGCTGGAGCGGCTCTCCGACGCGCAGCGCAACGGGCACCGGGTGCTCGCGGTGGTGCGGGGGAGCGCGGTCAACCAGGACGGCGCCTCCAATGGCCTCACCGCGCCGAACGGTCCTTCGCAGGAGCGGGTGATCCGGCAGGCGCTGGCCAACGCCGGGCTGTCGGCCGCCGAGGTGGACGCCGTCGAGGCGCACGGCACCGGGACGAAGCTGGGCGACCCGATCGAGGCCCAGGCGCTGCTGGCCACCTACGGCCAGGAGCGGTTCGCGGACCGTCCGCTCTGGCTGGGCTCGATCAAGTCGAACATCGGGCACACCCAGGCCGCGGCCGGTGTGGCCGGTGTGATCAAGATGGTGCTGGCGATGCGGCACGGCGTGCTGCCCGCCACCCTCCACGTGGACGAGCCGTCCCCGCACGTCGACTGGTCGGCGGGCGCGGTCGAGCTGCTCACGGAGGCCCGCCCGTGGCCCGAGGCGGACCGGCCGCGCCGGGCCGGTGTGTCGTCCTTCGGGATCAGCGGCACCAACGCCCACGTCATCCTGGAATCCGCACCCGCCCCGCGTGCGGTGGAGCCGGCCGTGGCCGTGGACGGGCCGGTGCCGTGGCTGCTGTCGGGTCGGACGCCGGCGGCGCTGGTGGCGCAGGCCGAGCGGTTGCGGGAGTTCGTGGCCGGGCGGCCCGGGGTGGCGGTGGCGGACGTGGCGTCGGCCCTGCTGTCCCGGGCGGGTCTGGAGCAGCGGGCCGTGGTGCTGGGTGGGGACCGGGCCGGGCTGTTGGACGGGCTGTCGGTGCTCGGTGGTGAGGGTGTGGTCCGGGGCCGGGTGGTTCCGGGTGACGTGGTGTTCGTGTTCCCGGGTCAGGGCTCGCAGTGGGTCGGTATGGCGTGGGAGCTGGTGCGGGCTTCGCCGGTGTTCGCCGGGCGGTTGGCGGAGTGCGAGGCGGCGCTGGCGCCGTTCGTGGACTGGTCGCTGACCGAAGTGCTGCGTGAGGGTGCGGAGTTGGACCGGGTGGACGTGGTCCAGCCGGTGCTGTGGGCGGTGATGGTGTCGCTGGCCGAGGTGTGGCGGGCGCACGGCGTCCAGCCCTCGGCCGTGGTCGGGCACTCGCAGGGTGAGATCGCGGCGGCGGTGGTGGCGGGTGCGCTGTCCGTGGCGGACGGCGCCCGGGTGGTGGCGCTGCGCAGCCTGGCGATCACTGAACTCGCCGGTGGCGGCGGGATGGTGTCGGTGGCGGCGGGCAGTGCGGTGGTCGAGGAGCTGATCGGCTCGTTCGACGGCCGGGTGTCGGTGGCGGCGTTCAACGGGCCTTCGTCCACGGTGGTTTCGGGTGAGCCGGGCGCGCTGGACGAGCTGATGGCGCTGTGTGAGGCGCGAGAGGTGCGGGCCCGCCGGATTCCGGTGGACTACGCCTCGCACTCGGCGCAGGTCGACCGCCTGCGTGAGCGCATCCTGGCCGAGCTGGCCGAGGTCGTTCCGGTGACCTCCGGTGTGCCGCTGTACTCCACGCTGACCGGCACCCCGATCGACACGGCGCGGATGGACGCCGGGTACTGGTTCGACAACCTGCGTTCCCCGGTGCGCTTCGAGGAGGCCACCCGCGCTCTGCTGGGCAGCGGCCGGTCGGTGTTCGTGGAGTGCAGCCCGCACCCGGTGCTGACCGTCGGCGTCCAGGAGACCGCCGATGCGGTGGAGGCCGAGGCGGCGGTGCTGGGTACGCTGCGGCGCGGCCAGGGCGGCCCCGAGCAGGTGCTGGTGGCGCTGGCCGAGGCGTGGACCGCGGGCGCGCCCGTCGACTTCGCCTCCCTGCTGCCCGCCGCCGGACACGTCGAGCTGCCCACCTACGCCTTCCAGCGCGAGCACTACTGGCTGGAGCAGGCCGTCCTGACGGCCGAGGGCGACCCGACCGAGGCCCGGTTCTGGGACGCCGTCGAGCGCGGGGACCTGGCCGAGCTGTCGCAGTCCCTGGAACTGGACGAGGACGGCGCGCTGCGCTCGCTCCTGCCGGTGCTGTCCTCGTGGCGGCAGCGGCGCCGGGTGGATTCGGTGGTGGATTCCTGGCGGTATCGGGTGACGTGGAAGCCGCTGGGTGGTCTGGCGGACGGGCGGCTGTCCGGTCGCTGGCTGCTGGTGACGGCCACGGGCGCGGCGGTGGACGGTGTGGAGGCGGCGCTGGTCGCGGCCGGGGCCGAGGTCGTGCCGCTGGCCGTCGACGGCGCTGGACGCGAGGAACTTGCTTCTCGGATCGGTGAGTTGACGGGCGAGTTCGCGGGTGTGCTCTCGCTGCTCGCCGTCGAGGAGCCGCAGGGCGAGCGCTCTCCGGTGTCGGCCGGAGCGCCGGCCACGCTGGCGCTGTTGCAGGCGCTCGGTGACGCCGGTGTGCGGGCCAAGGTGTGGTCGGCGACCGCCGGTGCGGTGTCGGTGGGTCGGGCGGACCGGCTGGCGAGCCCGTGGCAGGCGCAGGTCTGGGGTCTGGGTCGGGTGGCGGCGCTGGAACTGCCGGATCTGTGGGGCGGGTTGGTCGATCTTCCGCCGGTGGTGGACGAGCGGGCCGGGCGTCGGCTGGTGGCGGTGCTCGGTGGTGCCGAGGACCAGGTCGCGGTGCGTTCCTCGGGCGTCTACGGCCGCAGGTTCGTCCGGGCCGTACCGCCCACCGGGCGGTCCGGTGCCTGGACTCCGTCCGGGACGGTGCTGGTCACGGGTGGCCTTGGTGCGCTGGGTGCGTCGGTGGCGCGCTGGCTGGCCGGGCGCGGGGTGCCGCACCTGGTGCTGACCGGCCGTCGGGGCGCGGACACGCCGGGCGCGGATGCCCTGGTGGCCGAACTGACCGGTCTGGGTGCCCGGGTGACGGTCGCGGCCTGTGACGTGGCGGACCGCGATGCGGTCGCCGCCGTCCTGGCCGCGGTACCCGTCGACCTGCCGCTGACCGGGGTGGTGCACACCGCGGGCGTGGTGGACGACGGCATGCTGGACGCGCAGTCGCCCGAGCGCTTCGCGACCGTCTTCGCCGGCAAGGTCGGCGGTCTGCTGCACCTGGACGAGCTGACCGCCGGTCTGGAGCTCGACCTGTTCGTGGTGTTCTCCTCGCTGGCGGGCACCCTGGGCAGTGCCGGGCAGGGCAACTACGCCGCGGCCAACGCCTTCCTGGACGCCTGGATCCAGCAGCGCCGCGACCGCGGCCTCGCCGGACTCTCGATCGCCTGGGGCGCCTGGGCGCAGGACGGCCTCGCCACCGGCGAGGTGGTCGTCGAGCGGCTCCGGCGCGGCGGCGTGGTGCCGATGGACCCGGAGCCCGCGATCCAGGCCCTGGCCAAGGCCGTCGACCACGACGAGACCGACATCAGCGTCGCGGACATCGACTGGCCGCAGTTCCTCGGCGGCTTCACCGGCTCCCGCCCGAGCACCCTGCTCGCGGACCTGCCGGAGGCCGCCGTACGGACCGCGCCCGCCGGGGCGGACACTCCCGCGCCGATGCGCTCCGAGCTGGCCTCCGCTCCCGCCGGCCGGCGCCGGCAGCTGCTGCTCGACGTCGTCCGGGCCCAGGCCGCGTCCGTCCTCGGCCACGCCTCGGTCGACGCCGTGGCGCCCGCCCGGGCCTTCCGGGAGCTGGGCTTCGACTCGCTGACCGCCGTCGAACTGCGCAACCGGCTCAGCGCTGAGACCGAACTGCGGCTGCCGACGACGCTCGTGTTCGACCACCCGACGCCCACCCGGCTCGCCGACCACCTGCTCGGCCTGATGCTCGGCGACCGGACCCTGCTGACCGAGGCGATGGCGCCCGCACCGGCCGGGACCGACGAGCCGGTCGTGATCGTCGGCATGAGCTGCCGCTTCCCCGGCGACGTCGGCACGCCCGCCGAACTGTGGCAGCTGCTGGCCGACGGCGTGGACGGCGTCGGCCCGTTCCCGACCGACCGCGGCTGGGACCTCGACCGCGCCGCCGGGACGTACGCGCCGGAGGGCGGCTTCCTCCGGCACGCGACCGACTTCGACGCGACGCTGTTCGGCATCTCGCCGCGCGAGGCGCTGGCGATGGACCCCCAACAGCGCCTGCTCCTCGAGGCGTCCTGGGAGGCCTTCGAATCGGCGGGCACCGACCCGCTGTCCGTCCACGGCGCGCCCGTCGGCGTCTTCGTCGGCACCAACGGCCAGGACTACGGCACCCTGCTCGCCGCCTCGGACGAGGAGGTCGAGGGGCACGTGCTGACCGGCAACGCCGCCTCCGTGCTCTCCGGCCGGGTGGCGTACGCCTTCGGGCTCGAAGGCCCGGCGATGACGGTGGACACCGCCTGCTCCGCCTCGCTGGTCGCCCTTCACCTCGCGGCGCAGGCGCTGCGCCGAGGGGAGTGCGAGCTGGCGCTGGCCGGCGGTGTCACCGTGATGTCCACCAACACGGCCTTCGCCGAGTTCGCCCGGCAGGGCGGACTGGCCTCCGACGGCCGCTGCAAGGCCTTCTCGGCCGAGGCGGACGGCACCGGCTGGTCGGAGGGTGTGGGCCTGCTGGTGCTGGAGCGGCTCTCGGACGCGCAGCGCAACGGGCACCGGGTGCTCGCGGTGGTGCGGGGGAGCGCGGTCAACCAGGACGGCGCCTCGAACGGTCTGACGGCGCCGAACGGTCCTTCGCAGGAGCGGGTGATCCGTCAGGCGCTCGCCGATGCCCGCCTGGAGCCGGCCGACGTGGACGCGGTCGAGGCGCACGGCACCGGCACCTCGCTCGGCGACCCGATCGAGGCCCAGGCGCTGCTGGCCACCTATGGCCAGGAGCGCGCCGGTGAGCCGCTCTGGCTGGGCTCGATCAAGTCCAACATCGGGCACACCCAGGCCGCCGCCGGTGTCGCGGGCATCATCAAGATGGTGCAGGCGATGCGGCACGGCGTGCTGCCCGCCACCCTGTACGCGGAGCGGCGGACCTCGCAGGTGGACTGGTCGACCGGTGCGGTCGAGCTGCTGAGCGAGTCCCGGCCGTGGCCCGAGGTGGACCGGCCGCGCCGCGCGGGCGTCTCCTCCTTCGGGATCAGCGGCACCAACGCCCACGTCATCCTGGAGGCCGCGCCCCCGGCGCCGGCGCAGGAGCCCGCGGACATCGACGGTGTGCTGCCGTGGCCGGTGTCGGGGCGGACGGCTTCCGCGCTGTCGGCACAGGCCGGGCGACTGGCCGCGTTCCTCACGGGTGAGCCGGAGTTCGCGCCGACGCGGGTGGCCAGGGAGCTGGTGTCCCGTGCCGCGCTGGACCACCGTGCGGTGGTGCTCGGCGGTGACCGGGCGGCGCTGCTGGACGGCCTGGGCGCGCTGGCGGCGGGCGAGCCGTCGGCCCGGGTGGTCTCGGGCGTCACGGCCGAGGGGCGGACGGCCTTCCTGTTCACCGGTCAGGGCGCGCAGCGGGCGGGCATGGGCCGCGGGTTGTACGAGGCGTTCCCGGTGTTCGCCGAGGCCTTCGACGCGGTCTGCGCGGAGTTCGACCTGCTGCTGGACCGTCCGGTGAAGGACGTCGTGTTCGAGGGCGTCGAGGATCTGGACCGTACGGTCTGGACCCAGGCCGGGCTGTTCGCCGTCGAGGTCGCCTCGTACCGGCTGCTCGAATCCCTGGGCGTCACGGCCGACTTCCTGCTCGGGCACTCGATCGGTGAGATCGCGGCGGCGCACGTGGCCGGGGTGTTCTCGCTGGCGGATGCCTGCGCCCTGGTGGCGGCGCGCGGTCGGTTGATGCAGGCGCTGCCGAGCGGTGGCGCGATGCTGGCGGTCGAGGCGACCGAGGCGGAGGTGCGGGCGGAGATCGGCGAGCGGCTGGACGTCGCGGCCGTCAACGGGCCTTCCTCGGTGGTGGTTTCGGGCCTGACGGAAGCCGTCGAGGAGTTCGCGGAGCGCTGGAAGGCGGAGGGTCGCAAGATCCGTCGCCTGACGGTCTCGCACGCCTTCCACTCGGCGCTGATGGAGCCGATGCTCGCCGAATTCGCCGCCGTGCTCGGCGGGTTGACGTTCGCCGAGCCGCTGATCCCGGTCGTCTCCAACCTGACCGGCGAACTCGCCGGGCCCGGACAGCTGTCCACGCCCGACTACTGGGTGCGCCACGTGCGCGAGGCGGTCCGCTTCGCCGACGGCGTCGAGGTGCTGCACCGCGAGGGCGTCACCCGCTTCGTGGAGCTCGGCCCGGACGGCGTGCTGGCCGCGCTGGCCGGCCGGATCCTCCCCGACGCGGTCTGCGCGCCGCTGCTGCGCAAGGACCGGGACGACCAGGAGACGGCGCTGCGGGCGCTCGCCACGCTCTGGACGGCCGGGGCGGAGATCGACTGGTCCGGGCTGCTGCCCGCCGACCACCCGGTCCCGCTGCCGACCTATGCCTTCCAGCGGGACCGCTACTGGCCGAAGGCCGCGCTCGGCGCGGCCGTCGTGGCCGACCCGGACGAGGCCCGCTTCTGGGACGCCGTCGAGAGCCAGGACCTCGGCGAACTCGCCGCGGCCCTGGAACTCGCCGAGGCACCCGGGGAGTTGGAGTCCGTCCTGCCGGTGCTGTCCTCGTGGCGGCAGCGGCGCCGGGTGGACTCGGTGGTGGATTCCTGGCGGTACCGGGTGGCGTGGAAGCCGCTGGGTGGTCTGGCGGACGGGCGGCTGTCCGGTCGCTGGCTGCTGGTGACGGCCACGGGCGCGGCGGTGGACGGTGTGGAGGCGGCGCTGGTCGCGGCCGGGGCCGAGGTCGTGCCGCTGGCCGTCGACGGCGCTGGACGCGAGGAACTTGCTTCTCGCATCGGTGAGTTGACGGGCGAGTTCGCGGGTGTGCTCTCGCTGCTCGCCGTCGAGGACGCGCCGCAGGCCGAGGGCGCGGTGGTCCCGGCCGGGGTGATCGCCACGCTGACCCTGCTGCACGCCCTCGCCGACGCCGGTGTGCGGGCCAAGGTGTGGTCGGTGACGGCCGGTGCGGTGTCGGTGGGCCGGGCGGACCGGCCGGCGGACCCGGCGCAGGCGCAGGTCTGGGGTCTGGGTCGGGTGGCGGCGCTGGAACTGCCGGAAGTCTGGGGCGGGTTGGTCGATCTTCCGCCGGTGCTGGACGAGCGGGCCGGGCGCCGGCTGGTGGCGGTGCTCGGCGGTGCCGAGGACCAGGTCGCGGTGCGTTCCTCCGGCGTCTACGGCCGCAGGTTCGCGCATGCGCCGCAGCCTGCCGGTCGGTCCGGTGCCTGGACTCCGTCCGGCACGGTGCTGGTCACGGGTGGCCTCGGTGCGCTGGGTGCGTCGGTGGCGCGCTGGCTGGCCGGGCGCGGGGTGCCGCACCTGGTGCTGACCGGCCGTCGGGGCGCGGACACGCCGGGCGCGGATGCCCTGGTGGCCGAACTGACCGGTCTGGGTGCCCGGGTGACGGTCGCGGCCTGTGATGTGGCGGACCGCGACGCGGTCGCCGCCCTGCTGTCGGAGATCCCCGTCGACCTGCCGCTGACCGGGGTGGTGCACACCGCGGGCGTGGTGGACGACGGCGTGCTGACCGCCCAGAGCGCCGAGCGCTTCGCGACGGTCTACGCCGGCAAGGTCGGCGGTCTGCTGCACCTGGACGAGCTGACCGCCGGTCTGGACCTCGACCTGTTCGTGGTGTTCTCCTCGCTGGCGGGCACCCTGGGCAGTGCCGGGCAGGGCAACTACGCCGCGGCCAACGCCTTCCTGGACGCCTGGATCCAGCGGCGCCGCGACCGCGGCCTCGCCGGACTCTCGATCGCCTGGGGCGCCTGGGCGGAGCAGGGCATGGCCACCGAGCAGGTGGTGGCCGACCGGGTCCGGCGCGCCGGACTGACGCCGATGGACGCCCGGTTGGCGATGGAGGCGATGGCCAGGGCCGTCGACGACGGCGAGGACTTCGTGGCGATCGCCGACGTCGACTGGGCGCGGATGCTGCCCGCCTTCGCCGGGGCCAGGACCAGCCCGCTGCTGGCCGAGCTGCCCGAAGCGGCGCCGACCGGGCGGTCGGACCGGTCCGACCGGGCCGAGGCGGAACAGACCGGACCGCAGGGCCTGGCGGAACTGCCCGCCGCCCAGCGCGAGCGGGCCCTGCTGGATCTGATCCGCGGCAGTGCCGCCGCTGTGCTCGGACACGCCTCCGGCGCGAGCGTGGAGCCGGGCCGGGCCTTCCGCGACATCGGCTTCGACTCGCTGACCGCGGTGGCCTTCCGGAACCTGATCGGTGCCCGCACCGGTCTCCGGCTGCCGGCCACGCTGGTCTTCGACCACCCGACGCCGACCGCGCTGGGCGCGTTCCTGCTCGGCGAGCTGTACGGCTCGGCCGAGCCCGTCACGGCACCGGGCACCGGCACCGTCGCCGCCGAGGACGAGCCGATCGCGATCGTCGGCATGGCCTGCCGGTTCCCGGGCGGCGCCCGGACCCCGGAGGCCCTGTGGGCGCTGCTCGCCGGCGACGGCGACGCGATGACCGGCTTTCCCGCCGACCGCGGCTGGGACCTCGCCGACCGTTCGGACTCGTACGCGGCCGTGGGCGGATTCCTCGACGGTGTCGCGGAGTTCGACGCGACGCTGTTCGGGATCTCGCCGCGCGAGGCGCTGGCGATGGACCCCCAGCAGCGCCTGCTGCTGGAGACGGTCTGGGAGACCTTCGAGTCCGCCGGGATGGACCCGCGGTCGGCGCGGGGCCGGTCCGTGGGCGTCTTCGCGGGCACCAACGGCCAGGACTACCCGACGCTGCTCGCCGCCTCGGCGGACAAGGTCGAGGGCCACGTCGCCACCGGCAACGCGGCGGCGGTGCTCTCCGGCCGGGTGGCGTACGCCTTCGGCCTCGAAGGCCCGGCGATGACGGTGGACACCGCGTGCTCCGCCTCGCTGGTCGCCCTGCACCTCGCGGCGCAGGCGCTGCGGCGCGGGGAGTGCGAGCTGGCGCTGGCCGGCGGTGTCACCGTGATGTCCACGCCCGGTGTGTTCGGCGAGTTCGCCCGGCAGGGCGGGCTGGCGGCGGACGGCCGCTGCAAGGCCTTCGCGGCCGGTGCGGACGGTACGGGCTGGGGCGAGGGCGTGGGCGTGCTGCTGGTCGAGCGGCTGTCGGACGCGCGCCGCAACGGGCACCGGGTGCTGGCCGTGGTGCGGGGCAGCGCGGTCAACCAGGACGGCGCGTCCAACGGACTCACCGCCCCCAACGGCCCGGCCCAGCAGCGGGTGATCCGCCAGGCGCTGGCGAACGCCCGCCTGTCGGCCGCCGAGGTGGACGCCGTCGAGGCGCACGGCACCGGCACCTCGCTGGGCGACCCGATCGAGGCCCAGGCGCTGCTCGCGACCTACGGCCGGGAGCGGGCGGGCGAGCCGCTCTGGCTGGGCTCGATCAAGTCCAACATCGGCCACACCCAGGCCGCCGCCGGCGTCGCGGGCATCATCAAGATGGTGCTGGCGATGCGGCACGGCGTGCTCCCGGCGACCCTGCACGTGGACGAGCCGTCCCCGCAGGTGGACTGGTCGGCGGGTGCGGTCGAGCTGGTGACCGAGGCACGGCCGTGGCCCGAGGTGGACCGTCCGCGCCGCGCGGGTGTCTCCTCCTTCGGGATCAGCGGCACCAACGCCCACGTCATCCTGGAGTCCGCCCCGGCGGTGGAACCGGCAGCGGACCCGGCGCGGCCCCCGGCGACCGTTCCGGCCGGCGGCCTGCCCTGGCTGCTGTCCGGGCAGAGCGCCGAGTCGCTGCGCGCCCAGGCGGGACGACTGGCCGAGTACCTGGACGCCCGACCCGAGCACGACCCGGTCGACCCGGTCGACGCGGCCTGGTCGCTGGCGACCGGACGGGCCGGGCTGGCCCACCGCGCGGTCGTGCTCGGCGGCGACCGGGACGCGCTGCGCTCGGGCACCGGGGCCCTCGCCTCGGCGGCCTTCTCGGCGGCCGTGGTCACCGGCACCGTGCAGGAGGGCCGGACGGCCTTCCTGTTCACCGGGCAGGGCGCCCAGCGGGCCGGCATGGGCCGCGAACTGTACGAGGCGCAGCCGGTGTTCGCCGAGGCCTTCGACGCGGTCTGCGCGGAGCTCGACCTGCTCCTCGACCGGCCGGTCAAGGATGTCGTGTTCGAGGGCGCGGAGGACCTGGACCGGACGGTCTGGGCCCAGGCCGGGCTGTTCGCCGTCGAGGTGGCGACCTTCCGACTGCTCGAATCCTGGGGCATCGCACCGGAGTTCCTGCTCGGGCACTCGATCGGTGAGGTGGCGGCGGCGCACGTGGCCGGGGTGTTCTCGCTGGCGGATGCCTGCGCCCTGGTGGCGGCGCGCGGCCGGCTGATGGATGCGCTGCCGAGCGGTGGCGCGATGCTGGCGGTCGAGGCGACCGAGGCGGAGGTGCGGGCGGAGATCGGCGAGCGGCTGGACGTCGCCGCCGTCAACGGGCCTTCCTCGGTGGTGGTTTCGGGCCTGACCGAGGCGATCGAGGAGTTCGCGGAGCGCTGGAAGGCCGAGGGTCGCAAGACCCGTCGCCTGACGGTCTCGCACGCCTTCCACTCGGCGCTGATGGAGCCGATGCTCGCCGAATTCGCCGCCGTGCTCGGCGGGTTGACCTTCGCCGAGCCGCTGATCCCGGTCGTCTCCAACCTGACCGGCGAACTCGCCGGGCCCGGACAGCTGTCCACCCCGGAATACTGGGTGCGCCACGTCCGCGAGGCGGTCCGCTTCGCCGACGGCGTCGAGGCGCTGCACCGCGAGGGCGTCACCCGCTTCGTGGAGCTCGGCCCGGACGGCGTGCTCTGCGCGATGGCCCAGCAGTCCGTCTCCGAGGCCGTTTTCACCCCCGTGATGCGGCGCGACCGGAACGAGGCCGTGACGGCGCTGCACGCGCCGGCCCGGCTCTGGACGGCCGGCGTCGAGGTCGACTGGCCGGCGGTCCTGCCGTACGGCCGGCGGATCGACCTGCCCGCCTACGCCTTCCACCACGAGCGGTTCTGGCCGACCCCGGCGCCCGCGCCGGTGCCCGCCGGGGACGCCGTGGAGTCCCGGTTCTGGGAGGCCGTCGAGCGCGAGGACCTGGACGAGCTGGCGGACACGCTGCGCCTCGACGGGCGTTCCGAGGTGCTCGGCGAGATCCTGCCCGCGCTCTCCTCCTGGCGCCGGCTGCGCCGCCGGGACTCGGTGCTCGACTCCTGGCGCTACCAGGTCACCTGGAAGCCGCTGCCGGCCCCGGCCGCCGAGCCCGAGCTGGACGGCAACTGGCTGGTCGTCGTCCTCGACGGGACCGACCGGGAACTGGCCGAGGGCGTGCGCACGGCGATCCGCTCCGCCGGGGCGGGCACCGTCGACCTCGCGCTGGACCCGGCGGACCTCGACCGGGCCGCCCTCGCGGCCCGCCTCCTGGACGCGGTCGAGGGCGTGCCCGACGTGGCCGGCACGGTGCTGCTGGCCGCCGCCCACGACGGCCCGGACGCCGACGGCCCCGCCGTCCCGCCGGCCGTGGCCGCCACCCTGGTGACGGTGCAGGCACTCGGCGAGGCCAACCTGAAGGCGCCGCTGTGGACGCTCACCCGCGGCGCCGTCCGGACCGGCCCCGGCGACGTGCTCGCCGACCCGGTGCAGGCGCAGGTGTGGGGCCTCGGCCGGGTGGCCGCGCTGGAGCACCCGCAGCGCTGGGGCGGTCTGGTCGACCTGCCGGAGACCGTGGACGCCGCGGCCGGCCGGACGCTGGCCGCGGTGCTGGGCGGAACGCCCGGCGAGGACCAGGTCGCGGTGCGCGGTACGGGCGAGGCCCTCGTCCGGCGCCTCGTCCGGGTCGACGCCACCGACGGGGCGGCGGAACCCTCGTGGGCGCCGTCCCGCCCCGGCACGGTGCTGGTGACCGGCGGAACCGGCGCGCTGGGCGCGGTGGTCGCCCGCTGGCTCGCCGCGTCCGGCGTCACCCGGCTGCTGCTGACCGGCCGCCGGGGTCCGGAGGCGCCCGGCGCCGCCGAACTGGTCGCCGAACTCGCCGAACTGGGCGCCGAGGCGACCGTCGCGGCCTGCGACGCCGCCGACCGGGACGCGCTGGCGGCGGTGCTGGCCCGGGTGCCGTCCGACGCCCCGCTGATCGGCGTCGTGCACGCCGCCGGCGTCCTGGACGACGGCACGCTCGACTCCCTCACCCCGGAGCGGTTCGCGACCGTCCTGGCGGCGAAGGCGTCCGGCCTGGTGCACCTGGACGAACTCACCGGCGACCTGGACTTCTTCGTCGCGTTCTCCTCGCTCGCCGGCACCATCGGCAGCACCGGGCAGGGCAACTACGCCGCGGCCAACGCCTTCCTGGACGCCTGGATGGAGCACCGGCACGACCGGGGCCTGCCCGGCGTGTCGGTGGCCTGGGGCCCGTGGGCGCAGGACGGCATGGCCACCGGCCAGGTGGTGACGGACCGACTGCGCCGCAGCGGCGTCCCGGCGATGGACCCCGGCTCGGCGGTCCGGGCGCTGGCCAGGGCGATCGGCGAGGACCGGCCCAACCTGGTGGTCGCGGACATCGACTGGCCCACCTTCGCGCCCCGGTTCGCCGGGACGCGGCCGAACCCGCTGATGCGCGACCTGGCGGAGTTCGCGGCGCTGGTCCCGCTGGTGCCGGAGGCGGTCACCGCCGACGGGGCCGCCGGGCTGCGCCAGGAGCTGGCGGCGCTGCCCGCGCCGCAGCGGCAGCGGATGCTGCTCGACCTGGTCCGCGCCCGGGCCGCCGCGGTCCTCGGCCGCGACAGTGCCGAGGCCGTCGCACCGGACCAGGCGTTCCGCTCGATCGGCTTCGACTCGCTGATCGCGGTGGAGTTCCGCAACCTGCTGCACCACGAGACCGGCCTCAACCTGCCGGCCACGCTGGTGTTCGACCACCCGACGCCCCTCGCGCTCGGCGCCCACCTCGGCAGCCTGCTGCTGCCCGAGGAGGCCGACCGGACGGTCGACCTGGCGGCGGACCTGGACCGGCTGGAGGCCAGGCTGCTGCGGCTCGACGCCGACGAGCGGGAACGGGCGGACGTCGCCGCCCGGCTCCAGGGCCTGCTGGCCCGCCTGGCGGACACGGGAGAGAAGAAGACGGACGACGCGCTGGACGACGCCAGCGCGGATGAGGTCCTCGACCTCATCCGGAAGGAATTCGGGGGCCCGGCATGACCGGCGTCGGGGCACAGCTCGTGAAGGGGAAGATCCATGGCGGATGACCAGAAGCTGCTCGACCATCTGAAGTGGGTGACGACCGAGCTCCGTCAGGCGCACCGCCGGATCCGCACCATCGAGGACCGCGCGCAGGAGCCGATCGCGATCGTCGGCATGGGCTGCCGCTTCCCCGGCGGCGTCCGGACGCCCGCCGAGCTGTGGCGGCTGGTGGCCGAACGCACCGACGCGGTCGGCGACTTCCCGACCAACCGGGGCTGGGCCGAGGACGAGGACGAGGACTACGCGCGGCAGGGCGGCTTCATCCACGACGCCGACGAGTTCGACGCCGAGCTCTTCGGCATCAGCCCGCGCGAGGCCACCGCGATGGACCCGCAGCAGCGGCTGCTCCTCGAGGCCTCCTGGGAGGCCTTCGAAGCCGCCGGCCTGAACCCGCGCGCGCTGCGCGGCAGCCGCACCGGCGTGTTCGCGGGCACCAACGGCCAGGACTACGGCCTGGTCGCGCTCGCCTCCCCGGAGGGTCTGGAAGGGCACATCGCCACCGGTACCACCGCCAGCGTGATGTCCGGCCGGCTCTCGTACGTCTTCGGGCTGGAGGGCCCGGCCGTCACCGTCGACACCGCCTGCTCCTCCTCGCTGGTCGCCCTGCACCTCGCGGCGCAGGCGCTGCGCTCCGGCGAGTGCGACCTGGCCCTCGCGGGCGGCGCCACCGTGATGTCGACCCCCGGCGGGTACGCCTCCTTCAACCGGCAGGGCGGGCTGGCCTCGGACGGCCGCTGCAAGGCCTTCGCGGCCGGTGCGGACGGTACGGGCTGGGGCGAGGGTGTCGGCGTGCTGGTGCTGGAGCGGCTCTCCGACGCGCAGCGGCTCGGGCACGAGGTGCTGGCGGTGGTGCGGGGGAGCGCGGTCAACCAGGACGGCGCGTCCAACGGTCTGACGGCGCCGAACGGTCCCTCGCAGGAGCGGGTGATCCGGCAGGCGCTGGCCAACGCCCGCCTGGAGGCCGCCGACGTCGACGCGGTCGAGGCGCACGGGACGGGCACCCGGCTGGGCGACCCGATCGAGGCGCAGGCGCTGCTGGCCACCTACGGCCAGGAGCGGACGGCGGAACAGCCGTTGTGGCTGGGGTCGATCAAGTCGAACCTGGGCCACACCCAGGCGGCGGCCGGTGTGGCCGGTGTGATCAAGATGGTGCAGGCGATGCGGCAGGGCGTGCTGCCGGCCACCCTGCACGCGGACGAGCCGACGCCGCACGTCGACTGGGCGGCGGGTGCGGTCAGGCTGCTGAGCGAGTCCCGGCCCTGGCCGGAGGCGGACCGTCCGCGCCGGGCGGGTGTGTCATCCTTCGGGATCAGCGGCACCAACGCCCATGTGATCCTCGAGGGCGCTCCGGCGGTCGAGGCCGAGGAGACGGCGGCGGTCCAGGGCGTGCTGCCGTGGCCGGTGTCGGGCCGGTCGGCCGAGGCGCTGGCCGCGCAGGCCGGGCGGCTGGCCGAATTCCTCGGCAGCGAGCCGGAGTTCGCTCCGGTGGACGTGGCGGGGACCTTGCTGTCCCGGGCCGGGCTGGCGCACCGTGCGGTGGTGCTCGGTGACGGCCGGGCGGCGCTGCTGGAGGGTCTGGGCGCGCTGGCGGCGGGCGAGCCGTCGGCGCGGGTGGTCTCGGGCGTCACGGCCGAGGGCCGGACGGCGTTCCTGTTCACCGGTCAGGGCGCGCAGCGGACGGGCATGGGCGCAGGGCTGTACGAGGCGTTCCCGGTGTTCGCCGAGGCCTTCGACGCGGTCTGCGCGGAGCTGGACCTGCTGCTGGACCGGCCGGTGAAGGACGTCGTCTTCGAGGGCACCGAGGATCTGGACCGTACGGTGTGGGCGCAGGCCGGGCTGTTCGCGGTCGAGGTGGCGTCGTTCCGGCTGCTGGAGTCCTGGGGCGTGGTCCCGGACGTGCTGCTCGGTCATTCGATCGGTGAGGTGGCGGCGGCGCACGTCGCCGGGGTGTTCTCGCTGGCGGACGCGTGTGCCCTGGTGGCGGCGCGCGGTCGGCTGATGGATGCGCTGCCGAGCGGTGGCGCGATGCTGGCGGTCGAGGCGACCGAGGCCGAGGTGCGGGAGGCGATCGGTAAGCGGCTGGACGTCGCCGCCGTCAACGGGCCGGAATCGCTGGTGGTTTCGGGTCCGGTCGAGGTGATTGAGGAGTTCGCGGCCGAGTGGGCCGCCCAGGGCCGGAAGACCCGTCGCCTGACCGTCTCGCATGCCTTCCACTCGGCCCTGATGGAGCCGATGCTTGCCGAATTCTCCTCCGTGCTGGCGAAGTTGACCTTCGCCGAGCCGCAGCTGCCGCTCGTCTCCAACCTGACCGGCGAGATCGCCGAGCCCGGGCTGCTCACCACGCCGGACTACTGGCTGCGCCAGGTCCGTGAGGCCGTCCGCTTCGCCGACGGCGTCCAGGCCCTGGGCCGCCAGGGCGTCACCCGCTACGTCGAGTTGGGCCCGGACACCGTGCTGTCGGGCCTGGCCGGGCAGCAGGCCGCCGACGGCGTGTTCGCCCCGTTGATGCGCCGTGACCGCTCCGAGTCCGAGACCGCGCTGACCGCGCTCGCCGCCCTGTGGACCACCGGCGCCGAACTCGACTGGTCCCAGGTCGTCCCCGGTGGACGCCGGCTCGACCTGCCGACCTACGCCTTCCAGCGGCGGCGGTACTGGCCGAAGCCCACCACCGGGGCGGGCGACGTGAAGGCCCTCGGCCAGACCGGTGCCCGGCACCCGCTGCTGGGCGCGGTGGTCGCCCTGCACGGCGGGGGGCTGGTGCTGACCGGGCGGCTGAGCCTGGCGGTCCATCCCTGGCTCGCCGATCACGCCGTGCTGGACACCGTGCTGGTGCCCGGGACGGCCCTGGTGGAGCTCTCGCTGAGGGCGGGCCGCGAGGCCGGCTGCGAGGTGCTGCGCGAGCTGGTGATCCAGTCGCCGCTGGTGCTGCCGCAGCAGGGCGGCGTCGCCGTCCAGGTGAGCGTCTCCGAGGCCGACGAGGCCGGGGACCGCACCGTGGAGGTGCTGTCGCGCGCCGAGGCCGAGGACTCCGCGTGGGTGTGCCACGCGACCGGGACGCTCTCCCCGGCGAGCGCCGCTGCCGCATCGGCCGCCGCCACCCCCGCCGTTCCCGTGGCCTGGCCGCCGGTGGGGGCCGAGCCCGTCGACCTCACCGGCTTCTACGACCGGCTGTCGGATGTCGGTTACGGCTACGGACCGGCCTTCCAGGGCCTGCACGCGGCCTGGAGGACCGGTGACAGCGTCCACGCCGAGGTCCTGCTCCCCGAGGCCGCCGCCGGCCAGGCGCAGGCCTACGGACTGCACCCCGCGCTGCTGGACGCCGCGCTGCACGCGGTCGGTTTCTCCGCTGCCATGGACGCCCACCGCGCCGCCCGGATGCCGTTCGCCTGGACCGGCGTCCGGCTGCACGCGGCCGGTGCCGCCGCGCTGCGGGTGACCCTGACCGTGACCGCCGACGGCGTGGCGCTGAGCGTCGCCGACGGCACCGGGGCCCCCGTGATGACCATCGACTCGCTCGTGCTGCGCGAGGTCGAGGCCGAGCAGCTGCGCCCCGCCGTCGATCCCGAGGTCGCCAAGGCGCTGTTCGCGCTCGACTGGACGCCGCTCACGGGGGTGGGCGCCACCGTCGAGCCCACGACCTGGGCGGTGCTCGACCCGGCTGCCGGCCCGGGAGACGCGGACAACCCGCCGCTCGCCACCCTGCCGTTCGACGCGCCCCGGTACACCGGCCCGGCCGAGCTGGCCGCCGCGCTCGACGGCGGCCGCCCGGCGCCGCAGGCCGTCGTGCTGCCCGTCCCCGCCACCGCCCCTGCCACCGCCACCGCCCCTGCCACCGCCGCCGAGGCCGCCGACCTACCCGCCCGGGTGCGGGAGACGACCGGCCGCCTGCTGTCGGTCCTCCAGGCCTGGCTGGCCGAGGAGCGGCTGACGGAGAGCCGGCTGGTGGTCGTGACCCGTGGCGCCGTCGCCGTCGGCCAGGAGCCCGTCGACCCGGTCGCCGCCGCGGCCCGGGGCCTGGTCCGGTCCGCGCAGACCGAGAACCCCGACCGGATCGTGCTGGTCGACCTGGACGGCGAGGGCTCGGCCGGCGACTGGTGCGCGGTCGCCGCCCACGGCGCCGAGCCGGTGCTGGCCGTCCGCGACGGCGTCCTCCTCGCCGCCCGGCTGGCCTGGCCCGCGGACGCGCTCGCCGTGCCCGCCGGCCGGGAGGCCTGGCGCCTGGACACCCTCGGCCCGGGGACGCTGGAGAACCTCGCCCTGGTCGTCGCCCCGGACGCCGACCGGCCGCTGGGCCCCGGTGAGGTGCGGGTCGCCGTCCGCGCCGCCGGCGTGAACTTCCGCGACGTCCTGATCGCGCTCGGCATGTACCCGGAGCGCGCGCCGATGGGCGCCGAGGCGGCCGGCGTGGTGGTCGAAACCGGCCCCGGCGTCGCCGATCTCGCCCCCGGGGAGCGGGTGTTCGGCTTCTTCTCCGGCGGCATCGCCACCACCGCGGTCACCGACAGGCGGCTGCTGGCCCGCGTCCCCGGCGGCTGGACCTTCGGCCAGGCCGCCGCCGTCCCGCTGGTGTTCGCCACGGCCTACTACGGGCTGCGCGACCTGGCCGACGTCCAGCCGGGCGAGTCGGTGCTGGTGCACGCCGCCGCCGGTGGCGTCGGCATGGCCGCCGTCCAGCTCGGCCGGCACCTGGGCCTCGACGTCTACGGCACGGCCAGCGCCGGCAAGTGGGACGTGCTGCGGGCCCAGGGCCTCGACGACAGCCGCATCGCCTCCTCCCGCGACCTGGACTTCGAGGAGTCCTTCCGCACGGCCACCGGCGGACGCGGCGTGGACGTCGTGCTCAACGCGCTGGCCGGCGAGTTCGTCGACGCCTCGCTGCGCCTGCTCGCGCCGGGCGGGCGGTTCCTGGAGATGGGCAAGGCCGACATCCGCACCCACGTCCCGCGCGAGGACGTCCGCTACCGAGCCTTCGACCTCGGTGAGGCCGGACCGCGGCGGATGGGCGAGATCCTCGCCGAGGTCATCGCCCTGTTCGACGCCGGCGCGCTGCGCGCCCTGCCCACCACGGCCTGGGACGTGCGCAACGCCGTCGAAGCCTTCCGGCACATCGGCCAGGCCCGGCACATCGGCAAGAACGTCCTCACCGTCCCGGCGCCGCTCGACCCCGAGGGCACCGTCCTGATCACCGGCGGCACCGGAACCCTGGCCGGCCTGCTGGCCCGCCACCTGGTCACCGAGTACGGCGTGCGGCACCTGCTGCTGCTCAGCCGGCGCGGCGCCGACAGCCCGGGCGCGGCCGAACTCGTCGCCGAGCTAGGCGACTTGGGCGCCGAGGCCACGGCCGTGGCCTGCGACGCCGCCGACCGCGAGGCGCTGGCCGCGGTGCTCGCCGCGATCCCCGCCGAGCACCCCCTCACCGGCGTGGTGCACACCGCGGGCGTCCTGGACGACGGCGTGTTCGACGCGCTCACCCCGGCCCGGCTCGACGCGGTGCTGCGCCCCAAGGTGGACGCGGCGGTCAACCTGCACGAGCTCACCGCCGACGCCGACCTCGCCCTGTTCGTGCTCTACTCCTCCGCCGCGGGCACCTTCGGCACCGGCGGCCAGGCCAACTACGCGGCCGCCAACGCCTTCCTGGACGCCCTCGCCGCGCACCGCCGGGCGCACGGCCTGCCCGCCCAGTCGCTCGGCTGGGGCCTGTGGCAGGACGCCAGCGCCCTCACCGGGCACCTCGCCGAGGGCTCCACCGTGACCAGCGGCGACCGGCTCGGCGGCACCCTGACCGCCGAGCTCGGACTGGCCCTCTACGACCGCGCGGCCGCCCTGCCCGCCGCGCACCTGCTGCCGATCCCGCTCGACCTCGCCGCCGCCCGCACCTCGGCCGCCGAACCGCCGTCCCTGCTGCGCGGCCTGGTCCGCTCCGCCCTGCGGCAGGCCGCCGGCGGCCCGGTGACGGGCGGGCAGGCCGCGCTGGAACGCCGGCTCCAGGGCCTGGCGGACGGTGAGCGGCGGCAGGTGCTGCTCGACCTGGTCCGGACGAACACGGCGACCGTGCTCGGCCACGCGAGCGCCGAGGCGGTCGGCCCGCGGCAGGCGTTCAAGGACCTCGGCGTCGACTCGCTGGCCGCGGTGGAGCTGCGCAACCGGCTGAACGCCGCCACCGGCCGGCGGCTGCCCGCGACCCTGGTGTTCGACTACCCGACGGCCGCGGCCCTCGCGGACTTCCTCGCCACCCGCCTGCTCGGCGCGGCCGAGGAGGCCGACCGGCCCCGCGCGACGGCCGCCCCGGCCGACCCCGGCGAGGCGATCGCGATCGTCGGCATGGCCTGCCGCTTCCCCGGCCACGTGTCCTCCCCGGCCGACCTGTGGCGACTGGTCGCCACGGGCCAGGACGGGATCGTGGACTTCCCGGCCGACCGCGGCTGGGACCTCACGGGACAGTCCGGCGCCTACGCCCCCCTGGGCGGTTTCGTCGACCACGCCGCGGACTTCGACGCCGGCCTGTTCGGGATCTCCCCGCGCGAGGCGCTGGCGATGGACCCCCAGCAGCGGATCCTGCTGGAGGCCGCCTGGGAGGCCTTCGAGGACGCGGGCCTCGACCCCCGGTCGCTCAAGGGCGAGTCGGTCGGCGTCTTCGCCGGCGCCGCGCCCTCGTACTACGGCGTCGACGTCGACCTGCCCCAGGACACCGAGGGCCACCGGCTGACCGGCGGCGCGACCAGCGTCCTGTCCGGCCGGGTGGCGTACGCCTTCGGCCTCGAAGGCCCGGCGATGACGGTCGACACCGCCTGCTCCTCCTCGCTGGTCGCCCTGCACCTCGCGGCGCAGGCGCTGCGCTCCGGCGAGTGCGAGCTGGCGCTCGCGGGCGGTGTGACGGTGATGACCGGCTCCGGGGTGTTCACCGAGTTCGCCCGGCAGGGCGGGCTGGCGGCGGACGGCCGCTGTAAGGCCTTCGCGGCCGGTGCGGACGGCACGGGTTGGGGCGAGGGCGTGGGCGTGCTGCTGGTCGAGCGGCTGTCGGACGCGCGCCGCAAGGGGCACCGGGTGCTCGCCGTGGTGCGGGGCAGCGCGGTCAACCAGGACGGCGCCTCCAACGGTCTGACGGCGCCCAACGGTCCGGCCCAGCAGCGGGTGATCCGCCAGGCGCTGGCGAACGCCGGTCTCTCGGCGGCCGACGTGGACGCGGTGGAGGCGCACGGGACGGGCACCCGGCTGGGCGACCCGATCGAGGCGCACGCGCTGCTGGCCACCTACGGCCAGGATCGTGAACTCCCGCTGCTGCTGGGCTCGGTGAAGTCCAACCTGGGGCACACCCAGGCGGCGGCCGGTGTGGCGGGCGTGATCAAGATGGTGCAGGCGATGCGCCACGGCGTGCTCCCGGCGACGCTGCACGTGGACGAGCCGTCCCCGCAGGTGGACTGGTCGGCGGGCGCGGTGGAGCTGCTGACGGAGGCCCGGCCGTGGCCGGAGGCGGACCGTCCGCGCCGGGCGGGTGTCTCCTCCTTCGGGATCAGCGGCACCAACGCCCATGTGATCCTCGAGGCCGCCCCGGCGGTCGAGGCCGAGGAGACGGCGGAGGTCCAGGGCGTACTGCCGTGGCCGGTGTCGGGCCGGTCGGCCGGCGCGCTGGCCGCGCAGGCCGGGCGGCTGGCCGAATTCCTCGGCGGCGAGCCGGAGTTCGCGCCTGTGGACGTGGCGGGGACCTTGCTCTCCCGGGCCGCGCTGGAGCACCGTGCCGTGGTGCTCGGCGACGGCCGGGAGGAACTGCTGGACGGCCTGGCCGCACTGTCGGCGGGCGAGCCGTCGGCGCGGGTGGTCTCGGGCGCCACGGCCGAGGGGCGGACGGCGTTCCTGTTCACGGGGCAGGGCGCGCAGCGGACGGGCATGGGCCGGGACCTGTACGAGGCCTTCCCCACCTTCGCGTCGGCGTTCGACGCGGTCTGCGCGGAGCTGGACCTGCGCCTGGACCGTCCGGTCCGGGAGGTCGTCTTCGAGGGCGCCGAGGATCTGGACCGTACGGTCTGGACCCAGGCCGGGCTGTTCGCCGTCGAGGTGGCCTCCTTCCGGCTGCTCGAATCCTGGGGCGTGGTCCCGGAGTTCCTGCTCGGGCACTCGATCGGTGAGATCGCCGCCGCGCACGTGGCCGGGGTGTTCTCGCTGGCCGACGCGTGTGCCCTGGTGGCGGCGCGCGGCCGGCTGATGGAGGCGCTGCCGAGCGGCGGGGCGATGCTGGCGGTGCAGGCCACCGAGGCCGAGGTGCGCGAGGCGACCGGCGGCCGACTGGACGTCGCCGCCGTCAACGGGCCGGAATCGCTGGTGGTCTCCGGTCCCGCGGAAGCCGTCGACGAACTCGCGGAGCGCTGGCGGGCCGAGGGCCGCAAGATCCGCCGCCTGACCGTCTCGCACGCCTTCCACTCGGCGCTGATGGAGCCGATGCTCGCCGAATTCGCCGACGTGCTCGCTGACTTGACCTTCGCCGAGCCGCGCATCCCGGTCGTCTCCAACCTGACCGGCGAACTCGCCGGGCCCGGGCTGCTCACCACCCCCGACTACTGGGTCCGGCAGGTCCGCGAGGCCGTCCGCTTCGCCGACGGCGTCGAGGTTCTGCACCGCGAGGGCGTCACCCGCTTCGCCGAACTCGGCCCGGACGGCGTGCTGACCGCACTCGCCGCCCAGAGCGCTCCCGACGCGGTCGGCGTGCCGCTGCAGCGCAAGGACCGGGACGGCCGCGAAACCGCCCTGACCGCCCTGGCCGTGCTCTGGACGGCGGGCGCCGGAGTCGACTGGTCCGCGCTGCTGCCCGCGGCCCGGCACCTTCCCCTGCCGACCTACGCCTTCCAGCGGGACCGCTACTGGCCGGACCCGGCCCAGGCCCCGGCCGGCACACCCCAGGCCGCCGGCTCGGCGGACCCGGCGGAGGCCGGGTTCTGGGCCGCCGTGGAGCGCGGCGACCTGGCGGAGCTGGCCGACACCCTGGACCTCGGCGAGCAGGCGCTGGACCCGGTCGTGCCCGCGCTCGCCGCGTGGCGCACCCGGCGCCGCCGGGACGAGACGATCGACGGCTGGCGCTACCGCGTCGACTGGACGCCGCTGACCGGCCTGCCCGCCACGGGGCTGCTGGACGGCGGCTGGCTGGTGGTGGCCCCGCGGGACTCCGAGCTCACCGAGTGGGCGACCACCGCGCTCCGCGCCGCGGGGGCCGAGGTGACCGTCCTGGTCGACCCCGGCACCGGCCCGGACGCGCTGGCCGCCCGGCTCGCCGAGGCGGCCGGAGCGCCGGGCGCGGTGTCCGGCGTCCTGTCGCTGACCGCCGCCGTCGGAGCCGCGCTGCCCGGCTCGGCCCTGCCCGAGGGTGCCGCCGCCACCGTGGCGCTGCTCCAGGCGCTCGGCCGGGCGGGGATCGAGGCGCCGCTCTGGGTGGTCACCCGGGGCGCCGTCCACACCGGTGGGCCGGAGGAGCCGCTGGACAGCCCGGCCCAGGCGGCGGTCTGGGGCCTCGGCCGGGTGGCCGCGCTGGAGAACCCGGAACGGTGGGGCGGCCTGGTCGACCTGCCGGCCACCGTGGACACCCGCGCCGGCGACCTGCTGACGGTCCTGCTCGGCGAGGACCTCGGCGAGGACCAGGTCGCGATCCGCGGGACGGGCCTGCTGGCCCGCCGGCTGGTGCGCGCACCGCAGGACACCGCCCTTCCGGTGCCCGCCGGCTGGCGGCCCACCGGCACGGTCCTGGTGACCGGCGGGCTGGGCGCGCTCGGCGCCGAGTCCGCCCGGTGGCTGGCCCGCCGCGGCGCCCCGCACCTGGTGCTGCTCGGCCGTCGCGGGGAGGACACCCCCGGTGCGCGGGAGCTCGCGGCCGAACTGGCCGGGTACGGCAGCCGGGTCACCCTCGCCGCCTGCGACGTGGCCGACCGCGACGCCCTGGCCGGCGTGCTGGCCGCCGTACCGCGGGACCTGCCGCTGACCGCCGTGCTGCACGCCGCCGGAGTGGACGCCCCGGGCCGGCTGGACGAGACGGACCCCGACCGGCTCGACGCGGTGCTGGCCGTGAAGACCGCCGGAGCGGTGCACCTGCACGAACTGACCGACGGGCTCGACCTGGAGCAGTTCGTCGTCTTCTCCTCGATCGCCGCGGTCTGGGGCGGCGGCGGGCAGGGCGCGTACGCGGCGGGCAACGCCTTCCTGGACGCGCTCGTGGAGCACCGCCGGGCCCGCGGCCTGGCCGGTACCTCGGTGGCCTGGGGAGCGTGGGCGGGCGCCGGACTGGCCGTCAGCGGGGACACCGCCGGCCTGCTCAGGCGCGGCGTCACCCCGATGGACCCCGAACTCGGCGTCCAGGCCCTCGCCCGGGCCGTCGACCGGGCGGAGAGCGGGCTGACCGTGGCCGACGTGGACTGGGAGGTCTTCGGCGCGGCGTTCACCTCCGGCCGGCCCAGCCCGCTGCTGCGCGAGCTGCTGGCCGAACCCGAGGCCGGGACCACCGAGCCGAGCGCCGCGGAGGACGCCGACGAGGCGTCAGCCCTCGCCGCCCGGCTGGCGGCGGCGCCGCCGCGCCAGCGCCCGCAGATCCTGGTCGACGTGGTGCGCGCCGAGGCGGCCACCGTGCTGCGCTACCAGGACGGCCGCACCGTCGCGGCCGGCCAGGCGTTCAAGGACCTCGGCTTCGACTCGCTGACCGCGGTCGAGCTGCGCAACCGGCTGAGCCGGGTGACCGGCCTGCGCCTGCCGCCGAGCCTGGTGTTCAACCACCGCACCCCCCAGCGGGTGGCCGCCTTCCTCGGCGAGGAGCTGGGAGTCCTGGCCGAGGAGCGGCCCGCCGGGCCGGACGAGGCGGCGGTCCGCGCGGCCCTGGCGGCCATCCCGCTCGAACGGCTGCGGGAGGCCGGACTGATGGACACCCTGCTGAGCCTGGCGGCTCCGGCGTCGTCCGGTGCGTCGGGCACACCGGAGCGGCACGACGACCCGGACGACCCCGACGGGCTGGACGGGTTGGGCGGGCTGGAAGGCCTCGACGGGCTGGACGACCTGGACGACCTCGACGCCGACGCATTGATCGAAATCGCACTGAACACCGAACGGGACGACGCCTGAGCCATGGAGAAATCGATGAACACCCGCGGTGACAAGGCGGTCGAAGCGCTCCGGGCCTCGCTCAAGGAGGTCGAGCGGCTGCGCCGGCAGAACCGGGAGATCCAGGCGGCGGCCCGCGAGCCGATCGCGATCGTCGCGCTGGGCTGCCGGCTGCCCGGCGGCGTGACCGGTCCGGACGACCTGTGGAAGCTGGTCGCGGACGGCACCGACGCGATCGGCGGGTTCCCGACCGACCGCGGCTGGGAGGAGTCCTTCCCCGGCAGCCGCTCCTACGCCCGCCGGGGCGGCTTCCTCGGCGACGCGACCGAGTTCGACGCCGAGCTGTTCGGCATCAACCCGCGCGAGGCCCTGGCGATGGACCCGCAGCAGCGGCTGCTGCTGGAGGTCGCCTGGGAGACCTTCGAACGCGCGGGCATCGATCCGCACTCCGTGGCCGGCACGGCGACCGGCGTCTTCGTCGGCGCCTCCCCGTCCGGCTACGACGGCGCCGGCCGACTGCCGGAGAACACCGCCGGCTACCACCTGACCGGCACCGCGAACGGCGTGCTCTCCGGCCGGCTCTCGTACGTGTTCGGGCTGGAGGGCCCGGCCGTCACGGTGGACACCGCCTGCTCCTCCTCGCTGGTGGCGCTGCACCTGGCCGTCCAGTCGCTGCGCCAGGGCGAGTGCGGCCTGGCCCTGGTCGGCGGCGTCGCGGTGATCAGCACCCCGGCGGCCTTCGCCGAGTTCGGCAAGCAGGGCGGCCTGGCCGCCGACGGCCGCTGCAAGTCCTTCGCGGCGGCGGCGGACGGCACCGGCTGGTCCGAGGGCGTCGGCGTCCTGCTGCTGGAGCGGCTCTCCGACGCGCGCCGCAACGGGCACGAGGTCCTGGCCGTGGTGCGGGGCAGCGCGGTCAACCAGGACGGCGCGTCCAACGGTCTGACGGCACCCAACGGCCCTTCGCAGGAGCGGGTGATCCGGCAGGCGCTGGCCAACGCCCGCCTGGAGGCCGCCGACGTCGACGCGGTCGAGGCGCACGGCACCGGCACCCGGCTCGGCGACCCGATCGAGGCCGAGGCGCTGCAGACCGTCTACGGCCGGGGCCGCACGGCCGACCGGCCGCTGCTGCTCGGCTCGCTGAAGTCCAACATCGGCCACACCCAGGCCGCCGCCGGCGCGGTCGGCGTGATCAAGAGCGTGCTGGCGCTGCGCAACGGCGTGCTGCCCGCCACCCTGCACGTGGACGCGCCGACCCCGCACGTCGAGTGGACGGGCGGCGGCGTCGAGCTGCTGACCGAGGCCCGGTCCTGGCCGCAGGCCGAGCGGACCCGGCGGATCGGTGTCTCCGCGTTCGGTGTCGGCGGCACCAACGCCCATGTGCTCATCGAGGAGAGCCCGGTCGGCGCCGAGCCGCAGCCGCAGCCGGAGGCGCCCGCGCGGGGCACCGGCCCGGTGGCGTGGCCGGTGTCGGCACAGACCGCGCAGGCCCTGCGGGGCCAGGCGGCGCGGCTGGCCGGATGGCTCGGGCCGGACGTGGACGCGGGCGACGCGGCGTGGTCACTGGCGACGACCCGGGCCGGGCTGGCGCACCGTGCGGTGGTGCTCGGCGACGGCCGGGCGGCGCTGCTGGAGGGCCTGGGCGCGCTGGCGGCGGGCGAGCCGTCGGCGCGGGTGGTCTCGGGTGTCGCGGTGGAGGGGCGGACGGCGTTCCTGTTCACGGGGCAGGGTGCGCAGCGGGCCGGCATGGGCCGAGGCTTGTACGAGGCTTTTCCGGTGTTCGCCGAGGCCTTCGACGCGGTGTGCGCGGAGCTGGACCGGCTGCTGGAGCGGTCGGTGCGCGAGGTCGTCTTCGCGGGCATCGAGGATCTGGACCGTACGGTCTGGGCGCAGGCGGGGCTGTTCGCGGTCGAGGTAGCCTCGTTCCGGCTGCTCGAATCCTGGGGCGTGCTGCCGGACTTCCTGCTCGGGCACTCGATCGGTGAGGTGGCGGCGGCGCACTGCGCGGGCGTCCTCTCGCTGGCGGACGCGTGTGCCCTGGTGGCGGCGCGCGGTCGGTTGATGCAGGCGCTCCCGAGCGGCGGGGCGATGCTGGCGGTCGAGGCCACCGAGGCCGAGGTGCGGGCGGAGATCGGCGAGCGGCTGGACGTCGCCGCCGTCAACGGTCCTGCCTCGGTGGTGGTTTCGGGTCTGACGGAAACCGTCGAGGAGTTCGCGGCGCGCTGGTCGGCCGAGGGCCGCAAGACCCGTCGCCTGAGCGTCTCGCACGCGTTCCACTCGGTGCTGATGGAGCCGATGCTCGCCGAATTCGCCTCTGTCCTGGAGGAGTTGACCTTCGCCGAGCCGCAGCTGCCGCTCGTCTCCAACCTGACCGGCGAGATCGCCGAGCCCGGGCTGCTCACCACGCCCGGCTACTGGCTGCGCCAGGTCCGTGAGGCCGTCCGCTTCGCCGACGGCGTCCAGGCCCTGGGCCGCCAGGGCGTCACCCGCTACGTCGAGTTGGGCCCGGACGCCGTGCTGTCGGGCCTGGCCGGGCAGCAGGCCGCGGACGGTGTGTTCGCCCCGCTGATGCGCCGCGACCGCTCCGAGTCCGAGACCGCGCTGACCGCGCTCGCCGCCCTGTGGACCACCGGCGCCGAACTCGACTGGCGGTCCGTGCTGCCGGAGGGCCGCCGGCTCGACCTGCCGACCTACGCCTTCCAGCGCGAGCGCTACTGGCCCGACGCCCCGCTCGACGCGCCCGGCTCGGCCGAGGACGCCCGGTTCTGGGCGGCCGTGGAGCGTGCGGACGTCCCGGAGCTGGCCGCCACGCTGCGGCTGTCGGACACCCCGGAGGTCCTGGACGGCGTCGTTCCGGCGCTCTCCGCGTGGCGTCGCTCGCGCCGGCAGGAGGCGGTGGTCGACTCCTGGCGCTACCGGGTGGAGTGGAAGCCGCTGACGCTGCCGGACACCGCCGGCCTGAGCGGCACCTGGCTGCTCGTCATCGCGGACGGGCACACCGTTGGCGAGCACGCGCCCGCCGAGGACGTGGCCGCCGAGCACGCGCCCGCCGAGGACGTGGCCGCCGCCCTGCTGGCCGCCGGCGCGCAGGTCACCCGACTGGCGCTGACCGGGGACCGCCCCGCCCTCGCCGGCCGCCTGGCCGCCGAGGACTTCGACGGCGTGGTGTTCGTGGCGGGTTCGACCGCCGCGGGCCTGCCGGTGCCCGCCGACCTCGCCGCCCTCCTGCTGCTGTTCCAGGCCCTCGGCGACGCGGGCTCGCGGGCTCCGCTCTGGTGCCTGACCCGGGGCGCCGTGTCGACCGGGGACGAGGACGAGGACCGGTCGCGGACGCCCGAGCAGTCGCTGCTGTGGGGCCTCGGCCGGGTCGCCGCGCTGGAACACCCCGGCCGCTGGGGCGGGTTGATCGACCTGCCGCCGGCCGTCACCGCCGAGGACGGCCCTCGACTGGCGGCCCTGCTCGCGGGCGCGGGCGGCGAGGACCAGCTGGCCCTGCGCGGGGCGCGGGTGCTCGGCCGCCGGGTGGTCCGGGCGCCGCTGACCGGGGCGCCGGCGGGGGAGTGGACCACCGACGGCACCGTCCTGATCACCGGGGGCACGGGCGCCCTCGGCGGGGACGTCGCGCGCTGGCTGGCCGGCCGGGGCGTGCCGCACCTGCTGCTGACCAGCCGCCGGGGCCCGGCCGCGCCGGGGGCGGACGAGCTGGTGGCCGAACTGACCGCGCTGGGCGCCCGGGTGACCGTCGCCGCCTGCGACGTGACCGACCGGGAGTCGCTGGCCGGCCTGCTGGCCGGGATCCCGGCCGAGCACCCGCTGCGCGGTGTGGTGCACACCGCCGGGGTCGGCGCGCCCGGCCCGCTGATGGAGACCGGTGCCGAGGCCGTCGCCGAGGTGATCGGCGGCAAGGCCGCCGGGGCCGCGCTCCTGGACGAACTGACCGACGGCCTCGACCTGTTCGTGGTCTTCTCCTCGATCGCCGCGGTCTGGGGCAGCGGCGGCCAGGGCGCCTACGCGGCCGGGAACGCGTTCCTGGACGCGCTGGTGGAGGACCGGCGGGCCCGCGGTCTGGCCGGGACCTCGGTCGCCTGGGGTCCGTGGGCCGAGGCCGGCATGGCCGCGGACTCCGACTTCGAGGACTTCCTGCGCCGCCGCGGCCTGTCCGCGCTGGACCGCACTGCGGCGATCGGGGCGCTGGCCGGGATCGTCGACCGGGACGAGGGCTGCGTGGCCGTCGCGGACGTCGACTGGGAGCGGTTCGGACCGGCCTTCGTCTCCGGCCGGCCCAGCCCGCTGCTGGCCGCCCTGGTCGACCAGGCGGCACCCGCCGCGGGCACCGGCCCGTCCGCCGTCTCCTCGGAGCTGCGGGACTCACTCGCCGCCGCGCCCGAGGGCGAGCGCTCGCGGCTGCTGCTGGAGGTGGTCCGGGACCGCACCGCGCTGGTGCTGGGACGCCCGACGACCGAGGCGGTCGAGCCGCGCCGGGCCTTCCGCGACCTGGGCTTCGACTCGCTGACCGCCGTGGAGCTGCGCAACCGGCTCGGCGCGGAGACCGGCCTGAAGCTGGCGGCGACGCTGGTCTTCGACCACCCGACGCCGGCCGCGCTGACCGAGTACCTGCTCGGCGAGCTGTTCGACACGGCCGAGCAGGCCCCGGCGCCGCGTCCGGTGGTGGCCGTGGCGGACGACGAGCCGATCGCGATCGTCGGCATGAGCTGCCGCTACCCGGGCGGTGTCCGTTCGGCCGAGCAGCTGTGGGCGATGGTCACCGAGGGCCGGGACGGCGTCACCGGCTTCCCCACCGACCGCGGCTGGCCCGAGGGCGGCGGTTATGTGCGCCGCGGCGGCTTCGTCGAGGGCGCGACCGACTTCGACGCCGGCATGTTCGGCATCTCGCCGCGCGAGGCCCTCGCGATGGACCCGCAGCAGCGGCTGCTGCTGGAGACGGTCTGGGAGGCGTTCGAGAACGCCGGCATCGACCCGTACTCCCTCGCGCACTCGTCCACCGGCGTGGTGATCGGCGCCTCCGCCTCCGGCTACGGCCTCGGCATGGAGATGCCCGCCAACGTCGAGGGCCACCTGCTCACCGGCACCGTCAGCAGCGTGCTGTCGGGCCGGATCGCGTACACCTTCGGCCTGGAGGGCCCCGCGGTCACCGTGGACACGGCCTGCTCCTCCTCGCTGGTGGCCCTGCACCTGGCGGCGCAGGCGCTGCGCCGCGGCGAGTGCGAGCTGGCCCTGGCCGGCGGTGTCGCCGTGATGGTCTCCCCGGGCGTGTTCGCCGAGTTCGACAAGCAGAACGGCCTGGCGGCCGACGGCCGGTGCAAGGCCTTCGCGGCCGCCGCCGACGGCACCTCCTGGGCGGAGGGCGTCGGCATCGTCGTCCTGGAGCGGCTGTCGACCGCCCGCCGCAACGGGCACCAGGTGCTCGCGGTGGTCCGGGGCAGCGCGATCAACCAGGACGGCGCCTCCAACGGCCTCGCCGCGCCCAACGGCCCGGCCCAGCAGCGGGTGATCCGGCAGGCGCTGGCCAACGCCGGGCTGTCGGCCGCCGAGGTGGACGCGGTCGAGGCGCACGGCACCGGGACGAAGCTGGGCGACCCGATCGAGGCCCAGGCGCTGCTGGCGACCTACGGCCGGGAGCGGGCCGGCGAGCCGCTCTGGCTCGGTTCGGTGAAGACCAACATCGGCCACGCCCAGGCCGCCGCCGGCGTGGCCGGCGTGATCAAGATGGTGCAGGCGCTGCGGCACGGCCTGCTGCCCGCCACGCTGCACGTGGACCAGCCGTCCCCGCACGTGGACTGGTCGGCCGGCGCGGTGGAACTGCTCACCGAGGCGCGGCCGTGGCCCGCCGCGGACCGTCCGCGCCGCGCGGGCGTCTCCTCCTTCGGCATCAGCGGCACCAACGCCCACATCATCCTGGAGTCCGTCCCGGCCGAGGTGGCCGCGGAGTCCGCGGCCACCGAGGGCCCGCAGCCCTGGCTGCTGTCGGGCCGCACCCCGGCCGCGCTCACCGCGCAGGCCGAGCGGCTGCGGGAGTTCGCGGCCGGGCACCCGGACCTCGCGGTGCCGGACGTGGCCCGCTCGCTGCTCTCCCGGGCCGCCCTGGAGCACCGCGCCGTGGTGCTCGGCGCGGAGCGGGCCGCCCTGCTGGCCGGCCTGGGCACCCTAGACGGCGAGGGCGTGGTGAAGGGCCGGGCCGTCCCCGGTGACGTGGCGTTCGTCTTCCCCGGCCAGGGCTCCCAGTGGCTCGGCATGGCGCGCGAACTCGCCGCCGCCGTCCCGGTGTTCGCCGAGCGGCTGGCCGCGTGCGGGGCGGCGCTCGCCCCGTACACGGACTGGTCGCTGACCGAGGCCCTGGACGACGAGGAGCTGCTGTCCCGGGTGGACGTGGTCCAGCCGGTGCTGTGGGCGGTGATGGTGTCGCTGGCGGAGGTGTGGCGGGCGCACGGCGTCCAGCCCTCGGCGGTGGTCGGGCACTCGCAGGGTGAGATCGCCGCGGCGGTGGTCGCGGGTGCGCTGTCCGTGGAGGACGGGGCCCGGGTGGTCGCGCTGCGCAGCCGGGCGCTGATCGAACTCGCCGGTGACGGCGGGATGGTGTCGGTGGCCGCCGGGAGTGCGGTGGTCGAGGAGCTGATCGCTTCCTTCGACGGCCGGGTGTCGGTGGCGGCGTTCAACGGGCCTTCGTCCACGGTGGTTTCCGGTGAGCCGGGCGCGTTGGACGAGCTGATGGCGCTGTGTGAGGCGAGCGGGGTGCGGGCCCGGCGGATTCCGGTGGACTACGCCTCGCACTCGGTCCAGGTGGAGCGGGTGCGTGAGCGGGTGCTGGCGGACCTGGCGGGGATCAGTCCGACGACCTCCCGGGTTCCGCTGTACTCGACGCTGACCGGCGAGCCGATCGACACCGCGCGGATGGACGCCGGGTACTGGTACGACAACCTGCGGTCCACCGTCCTGTTCGAGCAGGCCACCCGCGCCCTGCTGGCCGACGGCCGCACGGTGTTCGTCGAGTGCAGCCCCCACCCGGTGCTGACCGTCGGCGTGCTGGAGACCGCCGACGCCGTCGGCGCCGACGCGGCCGCGCTGGGCACGCTGCGGCGCGGCCAGGGCGGCCCCGGGCAGCTGCTGGCGGCGCTGGCCGAGGCCTGGACCGCGGGCGCGCCCGTCGACTTCACCCCGGTCGTGCCCGCGGGCCGCCGGGTCGAGCTGCCCACCTACGCCTTCCAGCGCGAGCGGTACTGGCCGCGGGCCCTGGTCGCCGCCGGCGACCTGAGCACGGTCGGCCAGGTCGTCACCGAGCACGCCCTGCTGGGCGCCGCCGTCCCGCTGCCCGGCGGGGCCCTGGTCCTGACCGGGCGGCTGAGCACGGCCGGCCACGGCTGGCTGGCCGACCACGCGGTGCACGGCGACGTGCTGGTGCCGGGCACCGCCTTCGTCGAGATGGCGCTGACCGCCGGCGAGCAGGCCGGCTGCGCCGTGCTGTCTGAACTGGTGCTGCGGGCACCGCTGGTGCTGGCCGCCGGGGGCGGCGTCGCGGTCCAGGTGAACGTGGGCGCCGCCGACGGCACCGGCGGCCGCGCCTTCGAGGTGTACTCCCGCCCGGACGCCGCCGGCACCGAGCTGGTCTGCCACGCCGCCGGCGTCCTCGCCCCGGCCGCCACCGCCCCGCAGGACGGGCCCGACCTCGCGGTCTGGCCGCCGGTCGGGGCCACGCCGGTCGAGGTCGAAGGCTTCTACCCGGCGATGGCGGCGGCCGGCTACGGCTACGGCCCCGCCTTCCAGGGGCTGCGCGCCGCCTGGCGGGACGGCGACCGGGTCTACGCCGAGGTCGCCCTGCCGCAGGACGTCCAGGCCGACGGCTTCGGCGTTCACCCCGCGCTGCTGGACGCCGCCCTGCACGCCATCGCCCTCGCCGCCGACCCCGACGCCGGCACGAGGCTGCCGTTCTCCTTCGACGGCGTCCACCTCCGGGCCACCGGGGCCACCGTGCTCCGGGTGGCGATGACCGTCCGTCCGGAGGGCGTCGCGCTGCACGCCGCCGACCCCACCGGCGCACCGGTGATCGGCATCGCCTCGCTGACCCTGCGCGAGGTCGCCGCCGCGGCGCTGCGGCGGGCCGGCGAACGCGCCGTCCACGAGGCCCTGTTCACCGTCGACTGGACCCCGCTGACGCGGCAGGTCCCGGCCCGGCCCGACACCTCGGGCTGGCGGGGAATCGACGCCGTCGAGGCCGGCGCGACGCCTCCGGTGGTCGTGCTGACCGTGCCGTCCGCCGAGTCCGCCGAGTCCGCCGAGTCCGCCGCGTCCGACGGCGGGACGGCCCGGGCCGTGCGCCGGGCCACCACCGAAGTCCTGCGCACCGTCCAGGAGTTCCTGGCCGCCGACCGCTTCGCCGACACCCGGCTGGTGGTCCTCACCCGCGGCGCCGTCCCGGCCGCCCCCGGGCAGCCGGTGACCGACCTGGCCGGCGCGGCCGTGTGGGGCCTGCTGCGCGCCGCGCAGTCGGAGCACCCCGGCCGGCTGCTGCTGGTGGACCGCGACCCGGCCGGCGAGGACGCCGACTGGCAGGCCTGGGCCACCGTCGAGGACGAGCCGCAGCTCGCCCTGCGCGCGGGCGGGGCCCGCGTCCCCCGGCTCGTCCGGCAGGGCGCCGCCGACGACCTCACCGCCCCCGACGGGCCCGGCGCCTGGCGCCTGGACGTCACCGAGGAAGGCACCCTGGAGAACCTCGCCCTGGTGCCCGCCGCCGAGGCCGACGCCCCGCTCGGCACCCGCGAGGTGCGGGTCGCCGTCCGCGCGGCCGGGGTGAACTTCCGTGACGTGCTGCTCGCGCTCGGCATGTACCCCGACCGGGCCGTGATGGGCGCCGAGGCCGCCGGCGTGGTGGCCGAGGTCGGCGCGGACGTCACCGATCTGTCCGTCGGCGACCGGGTGTTCGGCCACTTCGACGGCGGCGGCCTCGCCAACCGGGCGGTCACCGACCGGCGGCTGCTGGCCCGGATCCCGTCGGGCTGGTCCTTCGCGGAGGCCGCCTCGATGCCGGTGGCCTTCCTGACGGCCTACTACGGTCTGGTCGATGTGGCCGGTGCGCGGCCGGGTGAGTCGGTGCTGGTGCACGCGGCGGCCGGTGGTGTCGGCATGGCCGCCGTCCAACTGGCCCGTCATCTGGGCCTGGAGGTGTTCGGCACCGCCGGCCCCGGCAAGTGGGGGGTGCTGCGTTCGGCCGGACTGGACGACGCCCACCTGGCCTCCTCGCGTGACCTCGGCTTCGAGGCGTCCTTCCGTACGGCCACCGGTGGGCGCGGGGTGGACATCGTGCTGAACTCGCTGGCCGGCGAGTTCGTGGACGCCTCGCTGCGGCTGCTCGCGGAGGGCGGGCGCTTCGCCGACATGGGCAAGGCCGACCCGCGCGACCCCGAGCGGGTCGCCGCCGACCACGCGGGTGCGCGCTACCGGGCGTTCAATCCCGCCGAGGCGGGCCCGGAGCGCGTCCGGGAGATCACGGCGGAGGTCCTCTCCCTGTTCGAGTCGGGTGCGCTGCGGCTGCTGCCGATCACCGCCTGGGACGTCCGTGAGGCGCCCGCCGTGTTCCGGCACATCAGCCAGGCCAAGCACGTCGGCAAGAACGTGGTGACCGTGCCGGTGCCGCTCGATCCCGAGGGCACCGTGCTGATCACCGGCGGCACCGGCACCCTGGGCGGTCTGCTGGCCCGCCACCTGGTGGCCGAGCGCGGCGTGCGGCACCTGCTGCTGCTCAGCCGGCGCGGCGCCGACAGCCCGGGCGCGGCCGAACTGGTCGCGGAGCTGGGCGACTTGGGCGCCGAGGCGACGGTCGCGGCCTGCGACGCCGCCGACCGCGAGGCGCTGGCCGCGGTCCTCGCCGCGATCCCCGCCGAACACCCGCTCACCGGCGTGGTGCACGCGGCCGGCACCCTGGACGACGGCGTGTTCGACGCGATGACCCCCGAACGGGTCGAGGCCGTCCTGCGGCCCAAGGTCGACGCCGCCGTCAACCTGCACGAACTCACCCTCGGCACCGACCTCGCCCTGTTCGTGCTCTACTCCTCGGCCTCGGCCACCTTCGGCACCGGCGGCCAGGCCAACTACGCGGCCGCCAACGCCTTCCTGGACGCCCTCGCCTCCCACCGGCGCGCACTCGGGCTGCCCGCGCAGGCGCTCGCCTGGGGCCTGTGGCAGGAAGCCAGCGAGATGACCCGGCACCTGAACCCGGGAACCGAGGCGCGGACCGACAAGCTCGGTACGGCCCTGGAGAGCGGGCAGGGGCTCGCCCTCTTCGACGCGGCCACCGCCCTGCCCGCCCCGCACCTGGTGCCGGTCGCCCTGGACCGCACCGGCGGCGGCGAGGTCCCGGCCCTGCTGCGCGGCCTGATCCGGCCCACCGTGCGCCGCGCCGCCGAGCGGGAGGCCGGCGACACCGGCACCCTGGCCGGTCGGCTGCGCAACGCCTCCGCGAGCCGGCGCCGGCAGATCCTGCTCGACCTGGTCCGCGGCAACGCCGTCACCGTGCTCGGCCACACCGACGCCGAGTCGATCGGCGCCCGGCAGGCCTTCCGCGACCTCGGCTTCGACTCGCTGACCGCCGTCGAGCTGCGCAACCGGCTCAACGCCGCGACCGGCCTGCGGCTGCCCGCCACCACGGTGTTCGACCACCCCAACCCGACCGCGCTCGCCGACCACCTGGCCACCAGGCTGCTGGGCGAGAGCGCACCGGCCCCCGCCGTCGCCGCACCGGCGCCGACGGCCGGGCCGGACGAGCCGATCGCGATCGTCGGCATGGCCTGCCGCCTGCCCGGCGGCGTGGCCTCCCCGGCCGACCTCTGGCGGCTGGTGGCCGCCGGGGAGGACGGCACCGCCGCCTTCCCGACCGACCGCGGCTGGCCCCTCGACGTGGTGCACGGCCAGGCCGCCCGCGGTGGGTTCGTCGACGGCGCCACCGAGTTCGACGCCGGACTGTTCGGGATCTCGCCGCGCGAGGCGCTGGCGATGGACCCGCAGCAGCGCCTGCTGCTGGAGACCGCCTGGGAGGCCTTCGAGGACGCCGGCATCGTCGCCGCCGACCTCGGCAGCCGGTCCACCGGCGTCTTCGTCGGCGCGGCGGCGTCCCACTACGGCCTCGGCATGCAGATCCCGGACAGCGCGCTCGGCCACCTGATGACCGGCAGCGCGACCAGCATCGCCTCCGGCCGGCTGGCCTACGTGTTCGGTCTTGAGGGCCCGGCCGTCACGGTGGACACCGCCTGTTCCTCCTCGCTGGTCGCCCTGCACCTCGCGGTGCAGGCGCTGCGGACGGGCGACTGCGACCTGGCGCTGGCCGGTGGTGTGACCACCCTCGCCACGCCGGGCGTGATCACGGAGTTCGACCGCCAGGGCGGGCTGGCCTCGGACGGCCGCTGCAAGGCCTTCGCGGCCGAGGCCGACGGCACCGGGATGTCCGAGGGCGTCGGCCTGCTGCTGGTCGAGCGGCTGGCGGACGCGCGCCGCAACGGGCACCAGGTGCTCGGCATCGTCCGGGGGAGCGCCGTCAACCAGGACGGCGCGTCCAACGGTCTGACGGCGCCGAACGGTCCCTCGCAGGAGCGGGTGATCCGGCAGGCGCTGGCCAACGCCCGCCTGGAGGCCGCCGAGGTGGACGCGGTGGAGGCGCACGGGACGGGCACCCGGCTGGGTGACCCGATCGAGGCGCAGGCCCTGCTGGCCACCTACGGCCAGGACCGTGAACTCCCGCTGCTGCTGGGCTCGGTGAAGTCCAACATCGGCCACACCCAGGCGGCGGCCGGCGTGGCGGGTGTCATCAAGATGGTGCAGGCGATGCGGCACGGTGTGCTGCCCGCGACCCTGCACGTGGACGAGCCGACGCCGCAGGTGGACTGGTCGACGGGTGCGGTGGAGCTGCTCACCGAGGCCCGGCCGTGGCCCGAGGCGGACCGTCCGCGCCGGGCCGGTGTCTCGTCCTTCGGGATCAGCGGCACCAACGCCCATGTGGTGCTGGAGCAGGCGCCGGTCGAGGACGCGGCGCCGCTGGAGGAGGCCGCCGGGCCGCTGCCGTGGGTGGTGTCGGCGCAGAGTGCCGGCGCCTTGAAGGCCCAGGCGGCGCGGCTGGCCGAGGAGTTGGAGTCCGGCGCCCGTCCGCAGGACGTGGCGTGGTCGCTGGCGACCGGGCGGGCCGGGCTGGCCCACCGTGCGGTGGTGCTCGGCGGTGACCGGGCGGCCCTGCTGGACGGCCTGGCCGCGCTGGCGGACGGCCGCCCCTCGGGCGGGGTCGTCACCGGTGTCGCCGCCGAGGGCCGGACGGCGTTCCTGTTCACGGGGCAGGGCGCCCAACGGGTCGGCATGGGACGCGGGTTGTACGAGGCGTTCCCGGCGTTCGCGGCGGCCTTCGACGCGGTCTGCGCGGAGCTGGACGGAAAGCTCGGACGGTCGGTGCGCGAGGTCGTCTTCGCGGGCGCCGAGGACCTGGACCGTACGGTGTGGGCGCAGGCCGGTCTGTTCGCGGTCGAGGTGGCGTCCTTCCGGCTGCTGGAGTCCTGGGGCGTGGTTCCGGACGTGCTGCTCGGGCACTCGATCGGCGAGGTGGCGGCCGCCCATGTGGCGGGCGTCCTCTCGCTGGCGGACGCCTGCGCCCTGGTCGCGGCGCGCGGCCGCCTGATGGACGCGCTGCCGAGCGGTGGCGCGATGCTCGCGGTACAGGCCGGCGAGGCCGAGGTCCGCGAGGCGATCGGCGAGCGGCTGGACGTCGCCGCCGTCAACGGGCCCACCTCGCTGGTGGTTTCGGGACCGTCCGAGGTCGTCGAGGAGTTCGCGGACCGCTGGAAGGCCGAGGGCCGCAAGACCCGCCGCCTGACGGTCTCGCACGCCTTCCACTCGGCCCTGATGGAGCCGATGCTCGCCGAATTCGCCGCCGTACTGGCCGACTTGACCTTCGTCGAGCCCGACATCCCGGTCGTCTCCAACCTGACCGGCGAGATCGCCGAGCCCGGGCTGCTCACCACGCCCGACTACTGGGTGCGTCAGGTCCGCGAGGCCGTCCGCTTCGCCGACGGCGTGGACGCCCTGGGCCGTGAGGGCGTCGGCCGGCTCGTCGAGCTCGGCCCGGACGGCGTACTGACCGCACTCGCCGCCCAGAGCGCCCCCGACCCGGTCGGCGTGCCGCTGCTGCGCAAGGACCGGGACGACCACGAGAGCGCCCTGGCCGCCCTGGCCGGGCTCTGGGCGACGGGTACCGCGATCGACTGGTCCGTGGTGCTGCCCGCCGGCCGTCGCGTCGCCCTGCCGACGTACGCCTTCCAGCGCGAGCGCTACTGGCCCGAGGCGGTCCAGCCGACGAGCGCTGCGGCCGACCCGGCCGAGGCCCGGTTCTGGGCGGCGGTCGAACGCGAGGACCTGGAGGGCCTCGCCGACACCCTGGACGTCGACCGGGCGCCCGAAGGCCTGGACTCCGTCCTGCCGGTGCTCACCGCCTGGCGGCGGTCGCGCCGCCAGGACGCGGCGATCGGCTCCTGGCGCTACCGGCTGGTCTGGAAGCCGCTCACCGGGTTCACCGGGGCCGGCCTCTCCGGGACGTGGCTGCTGGCCGCGCCCACCGGCTCCGAGACCGGGGCCGTGTTGGCTGCCGCGCTGCGCGAGGCCGGCGCCGAGGTGCTCCCGTTCGACGTGGACGCCGTCCCGGCCGAGGCCCCCGAGGCCGCCGGGGTCATCGCGCTGCTCCCCCCGGACGCCCCGGTGTCCGGCGCGGTCGGGCTGCTGCGGGCGCTGGGCGAGGCGGGAATCGACGCCCCGCTCTGGCTGGTCACCAGCGGCGCCGTCTCGATCGGCCGCTCCGACCCGCTGCGGGATCCGGTCCAGGCCGAACTCTGGGGCCTGGGCCGGGTCGCGGCGCTGGAGCACCCGCAGCGCTGGGGCGGTCTGCTCGACCTCCCGGCCGTCCTCGACCCGCAGTCGGCCAAGCGTGCCGTCGCCGTCCTCGGCGGCGGCTCCGGCGAGGACCAGGTGGCCGTGCGCGGCGCCGGGGCGTACGGCTGCCGCCTGACCCGGGCCGCCTCCGACGCCGCGCCCGCCGCGCCGTGGACGCCGTCCGGTCCGGTCCTGGTCACCGGCGGAACCGGCGCGCTGGGCGCGGAGACGGCCCGCTGGCTGGCCGGGCGCGGGGTGCCGAAGCTGGTGCTGACCAGCCGTCGGGGCGCGGACACGCCGGGCACCGCCGAGCTGGTCGCCGAGCTGACCGAGGCGGGCGCCGAGGTCGTGGTGGCCGCCTGCGCGACCACCGACCGGGAGGCGCTGGCCGCGCTGCTCGCCGAGCACCGGCCGACCGGCGTGGTGCACGCGGCCGGGGTCGGCCAGGGCGCCGTGCCGCTGGCGGACACCGACGAGGCGGAGATCGCCCGGGTGCTCGACGGCAAGGCCGGCGGCGCCGACCTGCTGGACGAGCTGACGGCCGGTCTGGAGCTCGATCTGTTCGTGGTCTTCTCCTCGGTCGCGGCGACCTGGGGCAGTGGCGGTCAGGGCGTCTACGCGGCGGCCAACGCCCACCTGGACGCCCTGGTGCAGCGGCGCCGTGCGCGCGGTCTGAAGGGCACCTCGGTGGCCTGGGGCCCGTGGGCCGGTGAGGGCATGGCCGCCCAGGGGGAGGCCGCCGAGCAGCTGCGCCGCCGTGGCCTGGCCACGATGGAGCCGGGGCTGGCGGTGTCCGCGCTGGCGCGGGCGGTGGACGGCGACGAGGTCTGCGTGACCGTCGCGGACGTGGACTGGCAGCTGTTCGCGCCGGCCTTCACCGTGGTCCGTGGCAGTCGGCTGCTGGCGGAGCTGCCGGAGGCCGTCGGCGCGCAGGCGCCGGTGGTTGAGGGCCTGGAGCGGTCCTCGGAGTTCCGGGAGCGGCTGGCCGAGGCCGCGGCGGGGCGCCGGGAGCGGATGCTGGTGGACCTGGTCCGGTCCTGCGCGGCCGCCGTCCTCGGGCACGCTTCGGCGGAGGCCGTGGACGCGGGGCAGGCGTTCCGGGACCTCGGCTTCGACTCGCTGACGGCGGTGGCCCTGCGCAACCTGCTGGTGAAGGAGACCGGGCTCTCCCTGTCGGCCACGCTGGTGTTCGACTATCCGACGCCGCTGGCGCTGGCGGGCCGACTGGCCGAGGACCTGCTGGAATCGGTGCCCGAGGCGGCGGCCGAGGTGTCCCGCGCGGCGGTGTCCGCCACCGAGGACCCGGTCGTGATCGTGGGCATGAGCGCCCGCTACCCGGGCGGGGTGCGGTCGGCGGCCGGGCTGTGGGAGCTGGTGGCCGCCGGGACGGACGGGGTCACCGGCTTCCCGGCCGACCGCGGCTGGTCGGCCGAGGGCATCGCCGCCGCCGCGGCGCGCGGTGGCTTCCTGGAGGGCGTCACGGAGTTCGACGCCGGGCTGTTCGCGATCTCCCCGCGCGAGGCACTGGCGATGGACCCGCAGCAGCGGATCCTGCTGGAGGCCTCCTGGGAGGCCTTCGAGTCCGCCGGAATCGACCCGCGCTCGGTGCGCGGCCGGCAGATCGGCGTCTTCGTCGGTGCCTCCAACTCCGGCTACAACGCGGTCGGCGGCCTGGAGGAGGCGAAGAGCCACGTCCTGGCGGGCTCGGCGAACAGCGTGATCTCCGGCCGGGTGTCGTACGTGTTCGGGCTGGAGGGCCCGGCCGTCACCGTGGACACGGCCTGCTCCTCCTCGCTGGTGGCCCTGCACTGGGCCGCGCAGGCCCTGCGCGAGGGCGACTGCGAGACGGCGCTGGTCGGCGGTGTGACGGTGATGGTGTCCTCGGCCGCCTTCGCCGAGTTCGACCGCCAGGGCGGGCTGTCCTCGGACGGCCGCTGCCGGTCCTTCGCGGCCGGCGCGGACGGTACGGGCTGGGGCGAGGGCGTCGGCGTCCTGCTGGTCGAGCGACTCTCCACCGCCCGCCGCAACGGCCACCAGGTGCTGGCCGTGCTGCGCGGCAGCGCCGTCAACCAGGACGGCGCCTCCAACGGGCTCACCGCCCCGAACGGTCCGGCCCAGCAGCGGGTGATCCGGCAGGCCCTGGCGAGCGCCGGGCTGTCGGCCGCCGAGGTCGACGCCGTCGAGGCGCACGGCACCGGCACCACGCTGGGCGACCCGATCGAGGCCCAGGCCCTGCTGGCCACCTACGGCCAGGACCGCCCCGCCGACCAGCCGCTCTGGCTGGGCTCGATCAAGTCCAACATCGGCCACACCCAGGCCGCCGCCGGCGTCGCGGGCGTGATCAAGATGGTGCAGGCGATGCGCCACGGCGTACTGCCCGCCACCCTCCACGTGGACCAGCCCACCGCCGAGGTGGACTGGTCGGCCGGCGCGGTGGAACTGCTCACCGAGGCGCGCCCCTGGCCCGAGCTGGACCGTCCGCGCCGCGCGGGCGTCTCCTCCTTCGGCATCAGCGGCACCAACGCCCACGTCATCCTGGAGAGCGTGCCGCCGGCCCCGGTGGAGGAGCCGAAGGCGGCACCGGTGCTGCCCGTCTGGGCCGTCTCGGCGAGGACGGCCGAGGGCCTGCGCGCCCAGGCGGCGCGCCTGCGGGCGTTCGCCGAGGCCGGTGCGGACGTCCGGGACGTCGCCTGGTCGCTGGCCGGCACCCGGGCGGCGCTCGACCACCGGGCCGTGGTCGTCGGCGCGGACCACGCCGAACTCCTGCGCGGCCTGGCCGCGTTGGCGGGTGACGCGCCCGACGCCGCGGTGGTCCGCGGCGCGGTCGCCGACCGCCGGACCGCCTTCCTGTTCACCGGCCAGGGCTCGCAGTACGCCGCCATGGGGCGCGGGCTGTACGAGACCTTCCCGGTGTTCGCGGAGGCCTTCGACGCGGTCCGCGCGGAGCTGGACCTCCGGCTCGACCGACCGCTCACCGATGCGGTGTTCGAGGGCATCGGCATCGACCGTACGGTCTGGGCCCAGGCCGGGCTGTTCGCCGTCGAGGTGGCCTCGTTCCGACTGCTGGAGTCCTGGGGCGTGGTCCCGGACTTCCTGCTCGGCCACTCGATCGGTGAGATCGCGGCGGCGCACGTCGCCGGGGTGTTCTCGCTGGCGGACGCGTGTGCCCTGGTGGCGGCGCGCGGGCGGCTGATGGAGGCGCTGCCCGAGGGCGGCGCGATGCTGGCGGTCGAGGCCTCCGAGGCCGAGGTGCGGGCCGAGATCGGCGAGCGGCTGGACGTCGCCGCCGTCAACGGCCCTGCCGCGATGGTGGTTTCGGGTCCGACCGAGGTGGTCGAGGAGTTCGCGGCGCGCTGGCGCTCCGAGGGCCGCAAGACCCGCCGCCTGACCGTCTCGCACGCCTTCCACTCGGCGCTGATGGAGCCGATGCTCGCCGAATTCGCCGCCGTGCTCGGCGGGTTGACGTTCGCCGAGCCGCTGATCCCGGTCGTCTCCAACCTGACCGGCGAACTCGCCGGGCCCGGACAGCTGTCCACCCCGGAGTACTGGGTGCGCCAGGTCCGCGAGGCCGTCCGCTTCGCCGACGGCGTCGAGGCCCTGCACCGCCAGGGCGTCACCCGCTTCGCCGAGCTCGGCCCGGACGGCGTGCTCTGCGCGCTGGCGCAGCAGAGCGTCGCGGACGGCGTGTTCGCGCCGCTGCTGCGCAAGGGCCGGGAGGACTCCCGGACCGCGCTGCGGGCGCTGGCCCGGCTCTGGGCGGACGGCGCCGAGGCCTACTGGGCCGCGGTGCTGCCCGAGGGCCGGCGGGTGGAGCTGCCGACGTACGCCTTCCAGCGGCAGCGGTTCTGGCCGCAGGCCGGTGCCGCCGAGTCCTCGGCGTCCGCCGGCGACGCGGTGGAGGCCAGGTTCTGGGACGCGGTGGAGCGCGAGGACTTCGGCGATCTGGCCGAACTCCTGGATACCCCGGACCCGGCCGAACTGCTCGGCGCGGCCCTGCCGCTGCTCTCCACGTGGCGGCAGCGGCGCAAGGTCGACTCGGTGGTGGACTCCTGGCGCTACCTCACGACCTGGCGCCCGCTCGCCGGCCCGGCCTCCGCGCCGGCGCTGACCGGACGGTGGCTGCTGGTCGTCCCGACGTCGGACGCCGCGCGGCAGCCGGCCGAGGAGGTGGCGGCGGCGATCCGCGCGGCGGGCGCCGAGGTGGTCCGCTTCGAACCCGCCGGCACCGACCGGGCGGCCCTGGCCGCTCAGCTCGCCGAGGCGGCCCCGGGCACCTTCGCCGGCGTGCTGTCGCTGGCCGCGTTCGCCGGGGAGCCGGCCCCGGACTCGGCGCTGACGCCGGGCCTGGAGCTCACCCTGGCCCTGTTCCAGGCGCTCGGCGACGCGGGCGTCACCGCCCCGTACTGGGCGCTGACCGGGCACGCGGTGTCCGTCGGCCGCTCGGACCGGGCCGCCGACGCCGGACAGGCGCAGGTCTGGGGCCTGGGCCGGGTCGCGGCGCTGGAGTCCCCCGACCGCTGGGGCGGTCTGATCGACCTTCCGGCCACGCTGGACGCCCGGGCGGGCTCCCGGCTGGCCTCGGTGCTGGCCGGCGACGGCGAGGACCAGGTGGCCGTGCGCGGCTCCGGCACCTACGGGCGCCGGCTGGTCCGGGCGACGGCCGGTGACGGTGCGCCGTCCTGGTCGCCCGCCGCCCCGGGGACCGTCCTGGTCACCGGCGGGACGGGCGCGCTGGGCGCCACGGTCGCCCGCTGGCTGGCCGACCACGGCGTGGCCCGGGTGGTGCTGACGGGCCGTCGCGGGACGGCCGCGCCGGGCACGGCGGAGCTGGTCGCGGAGCTCGCGGAGCGCGGCACCGAAGCCGTGGTCGCCGCCTGCGACGTGACCGACCGGGCGGCCCTGGCCCGGGTGCTCGCCGAGGTGCCGGCCGACCGCCCGCTGACCGGGGTGGTGCACGCCGCCGGTGTGCTGGACGACGGCGCGCTGGACGCGCTCACGCCGGAGCGGCTGAGCACGGTGCTGGCCGCGAAGGCGGCCGGCCTGGTCGCCCTGGACGAGCTGACGCGGGGCCACGAGCTGGAGTTCTTCCTCGCCTTCTCCTCGCTGGCGGGCATCGTCGGCAGCGCGGGCCAGGGCAACTACGCCGCCGCCAACGCCTTCGTGGACGCCTGGATGGAGGGGCGGCGCGAGCGCGGCCTGCCGGGCGTCTCGGTGGCCTGGGGCCCGTGGGCGAACGAGGGCATGGCGGCCGATCCGGCGCTGGTGCAGCGGCTGCGGCGCGGCGGCCTGCCGCCGATGGACCCGGCGCTCGCCGTCACCGCCCTCACCCGGGCGATCGGCCACGACGGGGCCGGCCTGGTGGTCGCCGACGTCGACTGGTCGCTGTTCGCGGCCGGCGTGGGCGGGCCGCGGCCCAGCGCCCTGCTGGCCGACCTGCCGGAGGCCGCCGGGGCCACGGAGAGCACCCGCGGCGCCGGACCGGCCGAGGAACTGCGGGCCGAGCTGGCGGCGGCGCCGGAGACCAGGCGCCCCGGGCTGCTGCTGGACGCCGTACGGTCCTGGGCCGCGGCGGTGCTCGGCCACGGTTCGCCGGACGCGGTCGGCACCGAGCAGGCGTTCCGCGACCTCGGGTTCGACTCGGTGACGGCGGTGGAGTTCCGGAACCTGGCGAGCGCCCGGACGGGGCTGGCGCTGCCGGCCACCCTGGTCTTCGACCGGCCGACCCCGGCCGCCCTGGCGCGCCACCTCGCCGAGCAGCTGTTCGGCACGGCCGGGCCGGCCGTGGCCGTCGAGGCGACGGACGGCGCCCGGGCCGAGGACGAGCCGATCGTGATCGTCGGCATGGCCTGCCGCTTCCCGGGCGCCGGCTCGCCGGACGCGCTCTGGGAGCTGCTGGCCGACGGCGTCGACGCGATGACGGGCATCCCGACCGACCGCGGCTGGGAGGCCGGCTGGACGGGCGTGGACGCGGCCGCCCGGGGCGGATTCCTGGCGGACGTGGCCGAGTTCGACGCCGGGCTGTTCGGGATCTCGCCGCGCGAGGCGCTGGCGATGGACCCGCAGCAGCGCCTGCTGCTGGAGGCCTCCTGGGAGGCCTTCGAGTCCGCCGGAGTGGACCCGCGGGCGATGCGCGGCCGGCCGGTCGGCGTCTTCGCCGGCACCAACGGCCAGGACTACCCGCTGGTGCTCGCGGCCTCGGAGGAGGACGTGGACGGCCACGTGGCCACCGGCAACGCCGCCTCCGTGCTCTCCGGCCGGGTGGCGTACGCCTTCGGGCTCGAAGGCCCGGCGATGACGGTGGACACCGCCTGCTCCTCCTCGCTGGTCGCCCTGCACCTCGCGGCCCAGGCGCTGCGCCGCGGCGAGTGCGAACTGGCCTTCGCGGGCGGCGTCTCGGTGATGTCGACCCCGGTGGTGTTCGCGGAGTTCGACCGGCAGGGCGGGCTGGCGGCCGACGGCCGCTGCAAGGCCTTCTCGGCGGACGCCGACGGCACGGGCTGGGGCGAGGGCGTGGGCGTGCTGCTGCTGGAGCGGCTCTCCGACGCCCGCCGCAACGGGCACCGGGTGCTGGCGGTGGTGCGGGGGAGCGCGGTCAACCAGGACGGCGCCTCCAACGGCCTCACCGCGCCGAACGGTCCCTCGCAGGAGCGGGTGATCCGGCAGGCCCTGGCGGACGCCGGGCTGTCGGTCGGCGACGTGGACGTGGTCGAGGCGCACGGCACCGGCACCCGGCTCGGCGACCCGATCGAGGCCCAGGCGCTGCTCGCGACCTACGGTCAGGATCGCGAACTCCCGCTGCTGCTGGGATCGGTGAAGTCCAACCTCGGGCACACCCAGGCCGCCGCCGGCGTCGCCGGGGTGATCAAGACGGTGCTCGCCCTGCGGCACGGCATCGTGCCGCCGACCCTGCACGTCGGCGAGCCGACCCCGCAGGTGGACTGGTCGGCGGGCGCCGTGGAGCTGGTGACGGAGCGCCGGCCCTGGCCCGCCGTGGACCGGCCGGCCCGGGCGGGTGTCTCCTCGTTCGGGATCAGCGGCACCAACGCCCACGTCATCCTGGAGGCCGCCCCCGTGCCGGACACGGTGGAGGCCCCGGCCGCCACCGCGGCCGCCACTCCGGCGGAAGCCCTGCCCTGGCTGCTGTCCGGGCGTTCGGCCGGGGCGCTCGCCGCCCAGGCCGAGCGGCTGCGCTCCTTCGTGGCGCGGCAGGGTGGGCTGCGGCCGCAGGACGTGGCCCGGTCGCTGCTCTCCCGCGCCGGGCTGGAGCACCGCGCCGTGGTCCTCGGCGCCGACCGGGACGCCCCGCTGGGCGCCCTGGCCGCGGGCCGGCCGTCCGGCGCCGTGGTGTCGGGCGTCGCGGCCGCGGGCCGTACGGCGTTCCTGTTCACGGGGCAGGGCGCGCAGCGGGCGGGCATGGCCCGGGGGCTGTACGAGGCGTTCCCGGTGTTCGCGGACGCCTTCGACGCGGTCTGCGGGGAACTGGACCTGCGCCTGGACCGGCCGGTCCGGGAGGTGGTGTTCGAGGGCGTGGAGGATCCGGACCGTACGGTGTGGGCGCAGGCCGGGCTGTTCGCGGTCGAGGTGGCGTCGTTCCGGCTGCTCGAAGCCTGGGGCGTGGTGCCGGACTTCCTGCTCGGGCACTCGATCGGTGAGGTGGCGGCCGCCCATGTGGCGGGTGTGTTCTCGCTGGCGGACGCGTGCGCCCTGGTGGCGGCGCGCGGCCGACTGATGCAGGCGCTGCCCGAGGGCGGCGCGATGCTGGCGGTCGAGGCCTCCGAGGCCGAGGTGCGGGCGGAGATCGGCGAGCGGCTGGACGTCGCCGCCGTCAACGGCCCTGCCGCGCTGGTGGTTTCGGGTCCGACCGAGGTCGTCGAGGAGTTCGCGGGCCGCTGGAAGGCCGAGGGTCGCAAGACCCGTCGCCTGACCGTCTCGCACGCCTTCCACTCGGCCCTGATGGAGCCGATGCTCGCCGAATTCGCCGCCGTCCTGGGTGACTTGACCTTCGCCGAGCCGCGCATCCCGGTCGTCTCCAACCTGACCGGTGAACTCGCCGGGCCCGGGCTGATGTCCACTCCGGAGTACTGGGTGCGCCAGGTCCGCGAGGCCGTCCGCTTCGCCGACGGGGTGGAGGCCCTGCACCGCCAGGGCGTCACCCGCTTCGCCGAGCTCGGCCCGGACGGCGTGCTCTGCGCGCTGGCGCAGCAGAGCGTCGCGGACGGCGTGTTCGCGCCGCTGCTGCGCAAGGGCCGCGAGGATCGGGGCACCGCCCTGGAGGCGCTCGCCCGGCTCTGGACGGCGGGCGCCGAGGCCGACTGGTCGGCCGTGCTGCCGGAAGGCCGCCCGGTGGACCTGCCGACGTACGCCTTCCAGCGGGACCGGTACTGGCCGCGGTTGCCGCTCGCGGCGGCCGGCCGGGCCTCCGGTGCCGCACCGGTCCTGGAGGACTGCCTCTACCGGATCGACTGGAAGCCGGTCGAGGTCTCCCCGGCGAGCCTCGACGGCGGCTGGCTGGTGGTCACCGACACCGAGGACGAGGGCGTGCTCGCGGACGCCCTCCTCGCGCGGCTGCCCGCCGACACCGCCCCGGTCCGACTCGCCATCGGCGAGCTCGACCGGAGCCAACTGGCGGACCGGCTGCGCGCGCTGGCCGAGAAGGCACGCGGGATCGCCTACCTGCCCACCGGGCTGACCGGCAGCCTCGCCCTCCTGCACGCCCTCGGCGACGCGGAGCTGGAGGCGCCGCTGTGGACGGTCACCCGGGGCGCGGTGGCCGTGGACGCCTCGGACCGGGTCACCCACCCCGAGCAGGCGCAGCTGTGGGGCTTCGGCCAGGCGGCCGCGCTGGAGCACCCGCGGAGCTGGGGCGGGCTGGTCGACCTGCCCGCCGAGCCGGACTCCGGCACCCTCGCGGCGCTCGCGGCGGTGCTCGGCGGGGCCACCGGGGAGGACCAGCTCGCCCTGCGCGGCGGGCGGGTCCTTGCCCGCCGGCTGGCCCGCACCGATGCGGGAGCGGCGCCGGCGGAGCCCTGGCGTCCGTCGAAGCCCGGCACGGTGCTGGTCACCGGCGGCACCGGAGCGCTGGGCGCGGTCGTCGCCCGCTGGCTGGTCGACCGGGGCGTCACCGATCTGGTCCTCACCAGCCGGCGCGGCTCCCGCACCCCGGGCGCCGAGGAGCTGACCGCCGAACTGACGGCGGCCGGCGCCCGGGTGACGGTGGCCGAGTGCGACGCCGCCGACCGGGAGGCGCTGGCGGCGACGCTGGCCGCCGTCCCGGCCGACCGCCCGCTGCTGGGGGTGGTGCACGCGGCCGGTGTCGCCCAGGCGGCGACGCTCGCGCAGACCGGCGTCGAGGACATCGCGAGGATCACCGGCGGCAAGGTCGACGGCGCCGCCCACCTCGACGAGCTCACCGCGGAGGCGGACCTGGAGCTGTTCCTGGTCTTCTCCTCCATCGCCGCCACCTGGGGCAGCGGTGGGCAGGCGCTCTACGCGGCGGGCAACGCCTACCTGGACGCCCTGGTCAGGAACCGGCGGGACCGCGGTCTGGCCGGGACGTCGGTCGCCTGGGGCCCGTGGGCGGGCGCCGGGATGGCGGCCGACGGGGCGGAGGAGTACCTGCGCCGCCGCGGACTGACGCCGCTCGACCCGCAGTTCGCGCTCTCCGCCCTGGCGGCGGCCGTGGACGGCGGCGCGAGCGCGCTGACCGTAGCCGACGTGGACTGGGCCCGGTTCGCGCCCGCCTTCACCTCGGGCCGGCCGAGCCCGCTGCTGGGCGAACTGCCCGAGGCGGCCGAGGCCCTGGCCCCGGCCGGCGCACCGGCGGCGGAGCACGGCGGGGCGGAGAGCTCTACGGACGGTGGCGCGCTGCGCTCCCGGCTGGCCGGGCTGGACGCCAAGGAGCGGACGGCCGTCCTCCTGGAACTGGTCCGGGACGTGCTGGTCGAGGTGCTCCGCTACTCCGCGGCCGAACAGATCGACGAGACCAGGCCGTTCCGCGACCTCGGCTTCGACTCGCTGACGGCCGTGGAGTTCCGCAACCGGCTGGCGCGGGAGTGCGGTGTGCCGCTCCCGGCGACGATCGTCTTCGACCACCCGACCCCCGTCGCCCTGGCGGACCACCTGCACGGTGTGCTGCCGGGCGGTGCCGAGTCGGCCACGGACGTCGAGCCGCTGCTTGGGATGCTCGACGGGCTGGAGGCGGCGATGGCCGTCGACGCGCTGGACGAGCTCTCCCGTTCCCGGGTGACGGTGCGCCTCCAGGCCTTCCTGGCCCGGTGGTCCGCCGGGGCCCCGGCCGAGGAGGACACCATCGCCGACCTCCTCGACGCCGCGGACGACGAGGAACTGCTCAACCTGGTCCGGGAGGAGCTGGGCAACAGCGACCTGGGCTGAGCGCCCCGCGCCCCGGGACGGGCCCTCGGGCCTCAGGGCGGTCCGAAAGCCCGTCCCGGGACGCGCCGGAAGGCGGTACCACCGAGTCGATCGGCGGTACCGCCTTCCGCACGTGCCCGCCGGTGCCGGCGGTGGCCGACGCCGGGGTTACGATGAGTGACATGGCGGAGATGGCGGGCAGCGCGGTGAGATCCAGGGAACTGACGGTCGGTGAGCTGTCGGCCCGCAGTGGTGTTCCCGCCTCCACGCTGCGCTACTACGACCGCGAGGGCCTGATCCACAGCCGCCGCACCACCGGCAACCAGCGGCGCTACACCCGTGACACGCTCCGTCGGGTCGCCTTCATCCGGGCCTCGCAGCGCGTCGGGATCCCGCTCCAGGAGATCCGTGAGGCCATGGGCCTGCTGCCCGAGGCACGCACCCCCACCGGGAAGGACTGGGCCCAGGTCTCCGAGCGGTGGCGCCATGAACTCGGCCGCCGCATCGACCTGTTGGTGCGCATCCAGAACAAGCTCACCGACTGCATCGGCTGCGGCTGCCTCTCGCTGGAACGCTGCGCCCTGGTCAACCCGTGCGACGTCCTCGGCGGAGCCGGACCGGGCGCCGGCGGGCTCCAGTCCTAGCGCTTCCCCGGTCTGCCCTTCTCCTGTCCACCGGGGTCGGCCCCGGTCAGCTGCCGTAAGGCCGCTTCTCACGGGCCTCGCGCAGGGAGAGCCCCCACCAGGAGAGCCGGTCGAAGAGCGTCTTGGCGGCGGCGGTCGCGGCAGCGGGCTCCTTCAGCGCGCCGGTCTCGTCGAACTGCCCCCAGCAGTTGTGGAAGCTGACCACGTCGCGGACCGTGACGGCGTGCAACTCGGCGAAGACCTGCCGCAGTTGCTCCACCGAGCGCAGGCCGCCGCCGAGACCGCCGTAGGACACGAAGCCCACCGGCTTGGTCTCCCACTCCGCCCGGTGCCAGTCGATCAGGGTCTTGAGCGAGGCCGGGAAGCTGTGGTTGTACTCGGGGGTGACCACCAGGAAGGCCTCGGCGTCGGCCAGCCGCGGGGTGACCTTGGCGAGCGCCTGCGCCGCCTTCTCGCCGGGTTCGTAGGACAGTTCGTGCGGCAGCGGGTGGTCGGCGAGGTCGATCGGATCGACCAGCAGGTCCTCGCGCTCCTTGGCGAGCGAGGTGATCCAGTTGGCGACGGTCGGGCCGAACCGTCCCTCCCGGACGCTGCTGTTGATCACGGCGACGCGAAGTGCGGGGGCGGACATGGGGTTCCTCGGCTTTCTGTGGACGCGACCCCGGTTCGGGGCGATGTCCCAATGATCAAAGTTGAAGCGGGGTTACAGTCAAGCCGCTTCCTCGGCCGGTCCGACCGGTCGAGCGGCCGGCCGCCCAGCGGCGGGTGCGCCGGATCGGTCGAGTGCCTCTGGTGTTCCGGCGGCGCGGCACTAACATGAGTACCCCTCATATTCATGCCAGGAGGCTGCCATGCCGGACCGTTTCGACCTGCCGGTGGACTTCCGCTGGGGTGCCGCCACCGCCGCCTACCAGATCGAGGGCGCGGTGGCCGAGGACGGCCGCGGACCGTCCGTCTGGGACACCTTCTGCGCCCGCCCCGGCGCCATCCGCGACGGCCACTCGGGCGCGGTCGCCTGCGACCACTACCACCGGTACCCCGAGGACATCGCCCTGATGAAGGGCCTCGGGCTGGACGGCTACCGCTTCTCCATCGCCTGGCCCCGCGTCCTGCCCACCGGCGGCGGCGCGGTCAACCCCGCCGGCCTCGCCTTCTACGACCGGCTGGTGGACGCGCTGCTGGAGGCGGGCATCACCCCACTGCCCACCCTCTTCCACTGGGACCTCCCGCAGACCCTGGAGGACGAGGGCGGCTGGCTCAACCGCGACACCGCGTACCGCTTCGCCGAGTACGCCGCCCTCATGGCCGACCGCCTCGGCGACCGCGTCCCCGCCTGGATCACCCTCAACGAGCCCTTCGTCCACACCGTGTTCGGCTACGCCCTGGGCACCCACGCCCCCGGCCGCACCCTGATGTTCGAGGCCCTCCCGGCCGCCCACCACCAGCTCCTCGCCCACGGCCTGGCCGCCTCGGTCCTCCACGAGCGGGGCCTGGAGGCGATGCTCTCCAACAACCTCACCCCGGTCGAGCCGGCCTCCGACTCCGCCGAGGACGCGGCCGCCGCCGTGGCCTACGACGCCCTCCACAACCGCCTGTTCACCGACCCCGTCCTCCTCGGCCGCTACCCCGACCTCTCCGCCCTCGGCGTCCCCGACGACATCTTCGGCGCCGTCCACCCCGGAGACCTCGACCTCATCCACACCCCCGGCCTGGACGGCCTCGGCCTCAACTTCTACAACCCCACCCGCGTCGCCGCCCCCACCGACCCCGGCCTCCCCTTCGACCTCGTCGACATCCCCGACGTCCCCCACACCGCCTTCGGCTGGCCCGTCGTCCCCGACGCCCTCCGCCGACTCCTCGTCCAGCTGAAGGAGTCGTACGGCAAGGCGCTCCCGCCCGTCACCATCACCGAGAACGGCTGCTCCGTCGCCGAGGAGACCGTCCCCGACCAGCCCCGCATCGACTACCTGGCCACCCACCTCGACGCCCTCGCCCGGGCCATCGCCGAGGGCGTCGACATCCGCGGCTACTACACCTGGTCCCTCCTCGACAACTTCGAATGGGCCGAGGGCTACCACCAGCGCTTCGGCCTCGTCCACGTCGACTTCGCGACCCAGCAACGCACCCCCAGGGCCTCCTACGCCTGGTACCGCGACCTCATCGACGCCCATCGGACGGGCAGGCACGGTGGTTGAGATCCGGATCGGGTGTGCCGTCCGACAGGTTCGATGCAGGTCCGGGGGTCCTTGCGAATCAGGCTCATGGCCGCTCGGCGTACTCGAGGGGGCCATGGCAGGGGATTCGACGGATCCGGTGGTCTTCACCGGCGGTTCGCCAGTGGCCCGAGCGGGCGGAGGGCCGGTCCCCGGCGGCCCGTTCCAGACGCCAGGACGACGTCACCGTGGCCGGCCTCATCCTGCTCGGCCGTGTCTTGCCGCACGCCGTGGAGACGCCGGATGACCCGCAACGACACGTCCGAGTCCCGGTGGCTACCCCGACCCACCCCGTCGACACCCCCGGCGAACCGCACTGGTTCATCCGGGCGACGACGGGAGTACCCCGGTGCGGCCGCCGACCGGGAACGTTCGCCCGGCGGGCCCCTCGACCAGCGGAAGCCCTTCGCGGGCCGGAGGGGCTATGGTCGAATACATGGGAGAGCGACAGGTCGCACCCATGGCGCCGGACCTGGTACTGACGACTGCCGGCGACTCGCGGGTCCTCACCCCGAGCCGCTCGTACCACGTCGGCCGCGACCCGGTCAGCGAGATCCCGCTCAGTGACCCCCGGGTGTCCTGGCACCACGCGGTGCTGCACCTCGGCGACGGACACTGGATGCTGGACGATCTGGACAGTGACAACGGCACATGGTCCGGGGGGCGCCGGATCTCGCGCCTCGATCTCGGTGACCTCGGCACCGACAGTGTCATCCGGTTCGGCAGCCCCGGCGACGGCCCGGAGGTGGAGCTCACCGTGGCACCCCCGCAGCAGTCCGCCGTCCCGCGTCCCACTGCGCTGACTGCGATCACCGGCTCGTACCGGCCGCCCACCAGCATCCATCCGCTGATCGCCCGCACCCTGCGGATCGGCCGCGCACCCGACAACGACCTGGTCCTGGCCGACCTGGAGGTCTCCCGCCACCACGCCGAACTGCACACCACCGCCGACGGCCGGTACGCGATCACCGATCTGCACAGCCACAACGGCACCTACCTCAACGGTCAACCGGTGGTGGAGGCCGTGATCGGCCCGGGCGACCTGCTGGGCATCGGCCACTCGGAGTTCTGCCTGGTCGACGGCGAACTCCAGGAGTTCGTCGACACCGGCGACATCACCCTCGACGTGGCCGACCTGGTGGTCACGGTCGGCGACGGCCGGCTGCTCGACGGGATCAGCTTTCCGGTCGGCCAGGACTGCCTGCTGGCGGTCACCGGTCCGAGTGGCTCGGGCAAGTCGACCCTGCTGAACGCGCTCACCGGGCTGCGGCCCGCCGACGGTGGCACGGTGCGTTACGACGGTCGCGACCTCTACCGCGACTACGCCGAACTGCGCCACCGGATCGGCCTGGTGCCGCAGGACGACATCCTGCACACCCAGCTGACCGTCCGGCGTGCGCTCGGCTACGCCGCCGAGCTGCGCTTCCCCGGTGACACCGGGGCGGCCGAGCGGAACGCCCGGGTCGACGAGGTGATCGCCGAACTGGGCCTGGAGAAGCGGGCCGACCTGGTGGTCGCCAGCCTCTCCGGCGGCCAGCGCAAGCGGGTCAGTGTGGCACTGGAACTGCTCACCAAGCCGTCGCTGCTCTTCCTCGACGAGCCGACCTCCGGCCTGGACCCGGGGATGGACCGCTCGGTGATGCAGATGCTCCGGGACCTGGCGGACGACGGTCGCACCGTCGTCGTGGTGACGCACAGCGTGCTGAGCCTCGATCTCTGCGACCGTCTGCTGATGCTCGCCCCGGGTGGTCGCACCGCGTACTACGGACCGCCCGGCGACGCTCTGGAGTACTTCGGGTGCTCGCAGTGGCCGCAAGCGTTCGAGAACTTCGAGACCCAGGAGGACCGCGACTGGATGGGCGAGTACCGGGCTTCGCCCGCGTACCGCCGGTACATCGACCCCATGGAACGGCCCCGAGCCCCGGTCGCGCCGTCGGGGCCGGCCGAGTCGGACGGGGTGCCGCCGTCGGGGCCGGCCGAGCGGAGTGGTGTGCCCTCTGCACCGTCCGGGCAGCGCAGCCTGAGGCCCCCGCTGCCCGCGCGACGCCGTGCCGGGCCCGTACCGGCCGAGCCGCCCCCTCAGCCGCAGCGCTGGGACCGCCAGTTGGGCACCCTGGTGCGCCGCTACACCGCCGCACTGGCCGCCGACCGCACCTTCGTGGTGATCATGATCGCGCTGCCGTTCGTGATGGGCGTGTTGGCCCGGGCGTTGGCCGGCGGCAAGCTCACCGACAGCAGTGTGTTCAGTGCGCTGTTGATCCTCTGCGTCGGCGGGGTGCTCACCGGTGCCGCCAACGCGGTCCGCGAGCTGGTCAAGGAGCGGGTGATCTACCGGCGGGAGCGCGCCGTCGGGCTCTCCCGATCGGCGTACCTCTGCTCGAAGGTGGTGGTACTCGGCACGGTCACGGTGGTTCAGGCCGTGGTGCTCACCATGGTCGCGTTGGCGGGAGTGCGGCTCAGACCCGAGGGCGGCAGCGGGGTCTTCCTGCCGCCGCTCGCCGAGATCGTCATCGTGATGGCGCTGCTCGCCTTCGCCGGAATGATGCTGGGACTGCTGGTCTCGGCGCTGGTCGGCAAGGAAGAGGCCACCATGCCGCTGCTGGTGCTGCTGGCCATCGTGCAGGTCGTCTTCACCGGCACCCAGCTGCGCCTGTACGGGGTGCCGGGACTCGAACAGCTCTCCTGGCTGGTGCCGTCCCGCTGGGCGATGGCGGCGATGGCCGCCACCGTCGATCTGCACGCCATCTCGCCCGGCAACAACCTGGCGGCCGATCCGCTGTTCCGGCACAGCGCGGCGACCTGGCTGCTGAGCACCGGAATGCTGCTGGTGCTCAGCCTGGCCTACGGCCTGGTGGTCTACTGGCTCCTGCGGCGGACCGAGCCGGCGGTCATGCGTCGGGCCCGGAAGGCCGGCTGACGGACCCGCCCGTCAGCCGGACCGATCCGGGCACTGCGTCGTCGGAGTCGCCGTGACCTGCCCGGCACCCGTTCCGCCGGCGCAGGTCGTCGTCGCCGGGTCGTCGTCCGGGGCGCGGCTGCCGGTCGTCGCGGGCCCGGCCCAGCCGAGCGCCGGCTGCGCGACGCCGCGGAACGGAGCTATGCCTCGCGGTCGATCTCGCTCTCCCGGACCAGCCAGAGCGCCAGGGCCGCGCCGGCGAGGCTGACCACTCCGCCCAGCAGGAGCACGAGGTTGAGGCCGTCGAGGAAGCCGGCCCGGGCGGCGGTCGACGCAGCCGCCCGGGCCGGTTCGGGGAGCGCGGCGAGCGCCTGCGGCAGGCTGCCCGAGGACGCGGCCTCGACCAGTTCGCGTGGACGGGACCCTTCCGCGAGCGGCGTGCCCGTCGACAGCTCGTGGACCTTGTGGGAGCCCTGGGCGACGAAGACGGCCCCCCAGACGGCGATGCCGACCGCGATGCCGACCTGCCGGAAGGTGTCGTTGACGCCGGCCGCCATGCCGCTCTTCTCCTTGGGCACCACGCTCACCGCGACATCGGCGATCACCGGGTTGATCAGACCGACGCCCGCGCCGGCGACCAGGAACCCGGCCAGCAGGGCGGTCCAGGTGTCGTCGGGTTGGAGGTCGCCCATCAGCAGCAGGCCCGCGCCGACCGCGACGAGACCGACGAAGAGCATCAGCCGTGCCGGCACCCGGGAGAGCATCACTCCGGCCGCCGGCGCCACCAGGAAGCTGAGCACTGTGATCGGCAGGTAGCGGACACCCGCCGCGAAGGGCGAGAGTCCCAGGTAGTTCTGCAGGTACAGGGTCAGGTAGAGGAAGAGGGCGAACAGCGAGCTGGAGACCGCGAACGCGGCCAGCTGGACTCCGGGGTCCGGCGCCGCCGTCGACCGTACGCAATGCCGTTGCCCGAAGCCGGACAGGCACGGTCCGACGCGCGTGCCGAGCCCCTGTCCGGTGGAGGCCGTCGCGACGGTCACCGACTCGGCCTCCCGTCGGGGGCGCTGTCGAAGGCTCGACGTGCGAACGCGTACTGAGCCGGCATGCCGACGGCCGCGCCGGCGCGGGCGCTTGCGGGGCCCGACGGCCGACGCGCAACCGGAGTGGTCTAGTCCGATAGTCCATGAGGTGACATGGTGTTCGACGGGCGTAGGGGTTCGGTCAGCGTTTTGGTCTCGTCCACGTTGACTTCGAGACCCGGCAGCGCACGCCGAAAGCCTCGTACGGCTGGTACCGGGACGTGATCGCTGCCCGTCGGGCGAGGTTCGTGGAGTAAGCGGGCCGGGCGACCGCGCCGGCCGTCGTCCCGTCCTTCGCCGGTGACCGCCCCGTGCGGTTTCCCTCCGCGGTCATCGTGGCCGGCGAGGCCGCCTGGACGCTGGTGCCGCTCGCCGCCTTCCGCCGTGACCAGCGGACCGCAGGCGTCGTGGGGCGCCCGCGGTCCGCTGGTGCCACTACCCGACCACCGCCGGGGAGCGGGGCGCCTCGGGGGCGGGCTCCGGCTGGTAGAACTCGGTGTGTCCTTCGACGTGGAGGTGGGGCAGGCGGCGGTCCAGCCAGGTGGGCAGCCACCAGTTGCCGCGGCCGAGCAGGTGCATCACGGCCGGTACCAGCAGCAGGCGGACCAGCGTGGCGTCGATCAGGATGGCCGACCCCATGCCGACGCCGATGACCTTGATCGGCAGGTCGGGCGCCGGGACGAAGGCCGCGAACACGGCGACCATGATGGCCGCCGCCGCCGTGATCACCCGCGCGGTGCCCGCCAGTCCGCTGACGATGGACTCCGCGTTGTCGTCGGTGCGCAGCCAGGCCTCACGCATCCGACTCACCAGGAAGACCTCGTAGTCCATCGAGAGGCCGAACAGGACGGCGAAGGTCAGCACCGGGACGAAGGCCGGCAGCGGGGTGGGGCTGTCGATGCCGATCAACCGGCCGGCGGTGCCCCCTTCGAGGACGAGGGCGACCACGCCGTACGCGGCGCCGACGGAGAGCAGGTTCATCACAGCGGCCTTGAGGGCGACGGCGAGGCTGCGGAAGGCCACCAGGAGCAGGAGCATCGACACCGTGACCACGCCGCCGACGAGCAGCGGGATGCGGCGGGCGATGTTGTCGGTGCTGTCGATCGCGCTGGCGGTGGCCCCGCCGACGTGTACCCGGACGCCGGGGCCGACCGCAGCCGGGATGACGTGATCGCGGAGGTCGCGGACCAGGGTCTTGGTGGCGCTGGACTGCGGACCGCTGTCCGGGACGACGGTGAGCAGCAGCGAGCGGCCGTCGGAGCCGGGGACCGGAAGGGTCACGGCTGTGACGCCGGGCACCGCCTTCAGCGCGGTGGGCAGCGAGGCCGTCGCGTCGCTGGGGGTGCCCGGCGCCAACTCGGCGACCAGGACCAGCGGTCCGTTGCTTCCCGGTCCGAAGCCGGCGGCCACCGCGTCGTACGCCAGCCGGTTCGAGCGCCCGGCGGGGTCGTTGCCCGCGTCGGGAAAGCCGAAGCGCACGCCCAGGAACGGCGTCGCGAGGGCCAGCAGGACGACCACCCCGGTGACGGCACCGAGGACGCGGTGACGCTCGACGAGCCTGCTCCAGCGCAGCCAGCCGGCGCTCACCGCGCTCTCGCCCTGGGCGGCGCGGCGCTGGGGCAGGGGCAGCCGGAGGCGCTCGATGTGTCGGCCGAGGTAGCCGAGCAGGGCGGGGAAGAGAGTGGCGGACGCGGCGATCACGACGAACACGGAGAGGATCGCCGAGACCGCGGCGCCGCGCATGAACGACAGGCCCATCGCGAACAGCCCGAGCATGCTGACCACCACGGTCATTCCGGCGACCACGACCGCGCGGCCCGCGGTGTCCAGCGCGGCGACCGTGGCGGCCTCGGGTTCGAGCCCCTCGGCGCGCCACTCGCGGAACCGGGTGACCAGCAGCAGCGCGTAGTCGATGCCGACGCCGATGCCCAGCATCGCGGCGAGCGAGGTCGACCAGTCCGGGACCGGCATGATCGCGGCGAGGACCGGCAGCAGGGCGCTGCTGACCGCGAGCCCGCCGAGCGCGGTGAGCAGCGGCAGGCCGGCGGCCACGACCGAGCCGAAGGTGATCACCAGGATCAGGGCGGCGGCCGCGATGCCGATGCCCTCCGAGCCGATCGCGCCCTGCTCGGCCTGCTGGACCGTCATGCCGCCGAGGTGGACTCGCAGGCCGCCGTCGACGGGGCGGGCGAGGTCGAGCAGCCGCTGGGTGTCCGCCTTGGGCATGTCGGGGGCGACGGCGACGTCCAGGTGGATCTGCCCGAGGGCGGTGCGGCCGTCGGCCGCCACCTTGCCGCGCGGGCCGTACGGGTCGTCGATGCCGCTGACGTGCGGCACCTCGGCCATCCGGGCGAGCAGGTCCTTGACCCGGTCGCGGGTGGCGGCGTCGGTCACGCTGCCGTCCGAGGTCAGCACCAGGCTGATCGATTCACCGCCCAGCCCCGGGAAGTCCCGTGCCAGCAGCTGCTGGGCCTGCTTGGAGTCCGAGCCGGGTGCGGTGTAGTCGGCGCTGTACTTGGCGCCGAGGCCGGCCGAGAGGCCGAAGGCCGCGCCGGCGGCGAGCAGCCAGAGCAGCACCGTGCGGCCCCGGTTCCGGAAGCTCCAACCGGCTATTCGGCCGAGTGGGCCGGGCCTGTGTGACCCGCTCTCCCCGGCGGCTGTCCGCCGATCCTCGCGCAGTCCCTGGGACATGTGGTCCTCCGTGCGTCGTCAGGGGCTCCGCCCCCAGGCAAAGCGTTACGCTTCATAACGCGCCTTACGAAGCGTAACGTTTCCCTCGACGGGTACGGATTGTCAACGCGGTGACTGGCGCGGCGAGCGGATGGAGATGCGATGACGGGTGGGTCGACCGACGAGAGCGGGGGGCGGAGCCGCCGTGAGCGGCTGCGCGCCGACACGGTGGAGGAGATCAAGCGCGCGGCCCTGAGCCTGATCGTCGAGCGCGGCGCCGCGAACCTCCGCTTCACCGACATCGCCCGCAGCATGGGGATGACCCCGCCCGCGCTGTACCGCTACTTCGCCGACCGGGACGAGCTGCTCACCGCCCTCGTCGCCGACTCGTACGACAGCCTGTCGGACGCGTTGACGGCGACCCGCGGGACCGTGCCGCCGGACGACCTGGACGGACGCTTCGTGGCCACCTGCATCGGCTACCGCACCTGGGCGCAGCGGTATCCGGAGCGCTTCGCCCTCATCTTCGGCGCCCCCGTGCCCGGGTACGCGGCCCCACCGGACGGACCGACCGTGGCGGCCGGTCGGCGGGCGATGGAGCACATGGCCGAACTCGTCGCCGACACGGCCGAACGCGGCCGGCTCGGCAGCCCGCTGGTGCCGGACGCGACGGAAGCCCTGATGCTGGCCTGGGCCACCGTGCACGGCTTCGTCACCCTGGAGGCGCACGGCCACTTCCACACGCTCGACCAGCACGCGCGGGACCGCCTCTTCGCAGTCCAGGCGGGCGTCGCCGCGCGCACCGCAGGCCTGTCGCCGGCCGCGGACCAGTGGTGACCACAACCCGCGCGGCAGACAGCCATGGCTCGGGCGGAGCGGACGGCACCATCCGCGACTCCTACGCCCCCGACGCGCCGGCCGGTCCGGGGTGGCCGGCACGCAGCGAACTGAAGGCCCTTCTGTGCGATCACGCTCGTAGAAAGTGCAGGACGGCCAGGACGCGACGGTGCCCGTCGACGTCGACCGGCAGATCGAGCTTGGTGAAGATGTTGCCGATGTGCTTGTTGATCGCGGCGTCACTGATGAAGAGTTCTGCTGCCAGGTTCGCGTTCGACCTACCCTGCGCCATCAGGCTCAGTACCTCCCGCTCGCGCGCGCTCAGTCGTTCCAGCGGATCCTGGCGAAGACGGACCAGCTGGTGGATCACCTCCGGGTCCACCACCGTCCCACCATCGGCCACCCGGTCCAAGGTGGCCATGAAGTCGCTGACCGCGCCGATGCGTTCCTTCAGCAGATAGCCCACGGCGTGGCCGTTGTCCGAGTCCAGTAGACGTATCGCGTACGACTGCTCGACGTACTGGCTCAGCACCACCACCGGCAGCCGCGGGTACTCCCGGCGCAGTGCGACGGCTGCGCGCAGCCCGTCGTCGCTGTTCGACGGGGGCATCCGGACGTCCGTGACGATCAGGTCCGGCCGTTCGGCGCGGACGGCCTCGACCAGGGAATCCGCATCGCCCACAGCCGCGAGGGTCTGGTGCCCGAAGCGCTGCAGCAGGCCGACCAGGCCCTCCCGGAGCAGCACGGCGTCCTCGGCGACGATCACCCGAAGTGGCATGGGATCTCCACGTGCAAGAGGGTCGGGCCATCCGTCGGGCTCGACACGCGCATACGCCCGTCGACCGCGGTGAGGCGGTCGGCGAGTCCGGTCAGGCCGCTGCCCAGGGCGGGGGCCGCTCCGCCGTGACCGTCGTCCGAGATCTCCAGGACGAGAAGGTCGGCGTGGTAACGGCCGGACACCTTCGCGCTCGCGGCGCCGCTGTGACGGGCGATGTTCGTCATGGCCTCGCTGATCAGGTAGTAGACGTTGATCTCCACGTGTCGGGGCAGCCGCCCCGGCAGGTTCAGGTCCACCTCGACCGGCAGGGGGAACCGGCTGGCCTGCTCCCGCACCGCGGCGGCCAGCCCGTGGTCCGCCAGCACCGGGGGATGTAGCCCACGTACCAGGCTGCGCAACTCCTGGTGTGCGGCGGACAGTTGCTCCTGGGCTTCGGCCAGCTGCGCGCTCAGCGGCGATCCCGGTGGGATGTCCAGGTGCATCAGTCCGAGCGTCATCCCCAGGGAGATGAGCCGCTGCTGCGCGCCGTCGTGCAGATCCCGCTCGATCCGCACCCGCTCGGCGTCGAAGGCGTCCATCAACCGCACCCGGGACGCGTGCACCTCCTGCAGGGCGCTGCCGAGCTCCCCGTCGCGCGGGGCGAGCATGGTGCGGGCGAGCGCGGCGCGGGCGCCGGCCCAGGAGGTCACCGTGTACGGCGAGGCCAGCAGCACGAAGGCCCCGAAGACGGCCCATGGCCACGTATCGCCGTCGACCGCCTCGAAGCAGAGCGCCGGCATCCCGAAGGAGAAGAACAGCACCAGCAGGTCCAGCCACCACAGCGCGGCGGCTGACACCAGTGTGAAGCCCAGTTCGCGCCAGGTCACCTGCTCCTTCAACCGGGTGGCGATCCAGGCGCGCAGTCCCGGACCATTCGGCTTCCGGTGCGGGTTCGGGGTGTCGTCGAGGTCGACCAGTCGTAGCCGGCGCCGCTCGACGGTCGCCACGGTCACCGAGGAGAGGACGACGCCCACCAGCGGGGCCGCCCCGATCAGGACCACCAGCAGCACCAGACCGACCACCAGGCCGGCCACCAGCACCGCCACCGCGGCTGCGCCGACCAGTACTCCGCTCGCCAGGTAGGCCACCGAGCGCCACGGCCAACCGGAGGTGAGGAAGCTCAACGGACGTTGGGCCATCGCCTGCCAGGCCGTCTTGGGACGCATGCCAAGCACCATAGCCCGGGGGCGCGCGCGGAACGGTAGTGCCGGCAATACCTTTGGAGTAGAGCCCAGGTCAATGCTGGTGGTCCGCTGATTCGCTGGAATGCTCTGCGTGACGACTACGAAGCAGGCACCCGCGTCGGATGCGGTCCAGCTCTATACCGTTCGCAAGGTCTATGGCTCGGGCGAGCGGGCCGTGACCGCATTGGACGGTGTATCGCTCGGCTTTCCGCGCGGAACCCTCACCGCGATCATGGGACCGTCCGGTTCCGGAAAGTCCACCCTGCTCCAGTGCGCCGCCGGCTTGGACCAGCCGACGGATGGACGGGTGATGGTGGCGGGAGTGGACATCGGTGCGCAGACCGAGCGCGAGCGCACCAAGTTGAGGCGCGACCACATCGGGTTCGTCTTCCAGGCCTTCAACCTGGTCGAGTCGCTGACCGCCGCGCAGAACGTCGAGCTGCCGTCCCGTTTCGCCGGCCGCAAGGTCAGCCGCGACCAGGTCGCCGCGGCACTGCGCGCGGTCGGTCTGGCCGACCGGGCCGGGCACCGCCCGAGCCAGCTTTCCGGCGGCCAGCAACAGCGTGTCGCCCTAGCCCGGGCCCTGGTCACCCGCCCCGACGTGCTCTTCGCGGACGAGCCCACTGGCGCGCTGGACACCAAGACCTCGCGCGAAGTGCTGCGTCTGCTGCGCCAGTTGGTCGATCAGGAGGCGCAGACCACGATCATGGTCACGCACGACCCGGTCGCCGCCGCGATCGCCGACACCGTCGTCTTCCTCAAGGACGGCCGGATCGCCGACCGGGTGACCCTGAGCCCCGAGTCCACCACCCGCAACGCCGCCGCCATTTCGGCCCACATGACCCGGCTGGAGTCCTGATGCTGGTCATCGCCAACGTACGCGAGCGCTGGACGAGTTTCCTCGCCTCGTTCGTGGCGGTCCTGGTCGGCGTCGCGCTGATCTCGACCACCCTGGTCATCTACGACTCGGCCAAGCCGACCGTCCTGCCCCGGCTGGAGGCCGCCGCCGCCCTGGCGCTCCCGCCGCAGGCCACCGACCGCAACGGCAGCCCCAAGGACCGGATCCCGTGGGGCAAGGCCGAAGCGGACGCGCTCGTCGGCAAGCTGCGCGCGGTGCCCGGTGTGGGCTCCGTCGTGGTCGACCGCACCTTCTACGCCCAGGCCTTCCGGGAAGGCGCACCGGTCCGCGACGACGGCGCCGCGGACGCCGGCCACGGCTTCTCCAGCACCAGGCTCGCCCCGTACGAGCTGGTCTCCGGCCGGGCCCCGAACGCCGACGACGAAGTGGTGGTCGGCCAGGCGCTGGGTGTCGCGGCCGGCCGGAAGCTGACCGTGAACCTCACCGCCGGACGCAGCGACTTCACGGTCGTCGGCACGGTCGACGGCCCCGGCTTCTACTTCAGCGACGAGGCCGCCGCCCAGCGCGAGCCAGGGGTGGGAGTGATCGCCCTGCTGGCCGCCCCCGGGGCGTCGACCGGCGAGCTGACCGCGGCGGCCCGCTCCGCCGTCGGGGACCAGGGCAGCGTGGTCTCCGGCGACGGGCGCTCCACGATCCAGCCCCAGCACCTCGACCACAAGCGTTTCCTCGGCACCCAGCTGATCGCCGCGATGGCGACCCTGGGCCTGTTCACCACGGCGTTCGTGGTCGCCTCCATGCTGGTCCTGGCGACCGGGCTCCGCCGCCGCGAGATCGGCCTGCTGCGGATGATCGGCGCCAGCCCCAGCCAGGTGCGTCGGATGGTCCTCGGCGAGGCGGCCGCCGTCGGCCTGCTCGGATCGGTGGCCGGCTGCCTGGCCGGTGTCGCGGCCGCGCCGCTGCTGCGCGACATCCTGCTGCGGCTGGACGTCGCCCCGCCGGACCTGGCGGTGCGGGTGGCGGCGTGGCCGCTGCTCACGGCCACCGCGATCGGCGTCGGCGTCAGCGTGATCGGTGCGTGGGCCGCGAGCCGGTCGGCCGCCAGGGTGGCCCCGCTGGAGGCGCTGCTGGAGAGCCGCTCCGGCAACCGGTCGATGAGCCGAGCTCGGTTGGTCTCCGGTCTGGTGGTACTCGGCCTCGGGCTGGTGTTCGCGGTGATGACCGCCACCGCGGCCGCGGACAACCGGGTCAACATGGCGATCGCCGCGACCATGGTGCTGATCGTGGCGGCCGCACTGCTCGCACCGGTCTTCGTCGGGCCGGTGGGCCGGGCGGTGACCAGCCCCTTCGGACGGTCGAGTTCGGCCGGTCCGATGCTCATCCGGGCCGAGTTGACGGCGAGTTCGCGTCGCGCCGCGTCCATGGCGGCGCCGGTGATCGCCGCCGTGGGGTTCGCCGTCCTGCTCAGCGGCATGGTCGAGACGATGCGGGTGGCCTACCCGGCCGGCGACGCCCTGAAGCTCGCGGGCCAGGTGATCGTCACCAACGACGGCACCCCCGGCAACACCGACGAGGTGGTCGCCGCCAACCCGGTGGGCAAGGCCTCCCTTCCGACCCGTGCGTTCGTGCACAAGGCCGACGGCTCCACCGTGGTGATCGACGCGCTGGGCTCACGCGAACCGAACTGGGACCGGCCCGGCCAGGTGGTGCTCGGCGAGTCCATCGCGACCTGGCTGGGCGTCAAGGCCGGGGACCAGTACCCGGTGCGCTTCGCCGACGGCGCCACCGTGCGACTGCGCATCGCCCAGGTCCTGCCGGACGACCCCGCGCGCGGTGACTTCGTGATGGCCCGGAGCCTGGTCCGCGAACACGATCCGGCCGCATTCAACGACGACGTCTTCGTCCCCGAGCAGGTGGAGCCGGTCGCGATCCCCGGGACCGCCGTGCACGACGCCGTCCAGTACGCCCTGGACGACTACAACACCGACGCCCGGCTGACGAACAGCCTTGCCGCGATGCTGATCGTCATCGTGGTCGGCTACAGCGTGATCGCCGTCGCCAACAGCATGGCGATGGCCGCACACGGCCGGCGCCGCGACTTCGCGGTGATGAAGTCCGCCGGCGGCACGATCAAACAGCTGCTGGCGTTCGCCGTCGGGGAGACCTCCCTGGTGGTCGGCGTCGGCGCGGTGCTCGGCGTCCTGGTGACGCTGCCGCCGCTGGCCGGGATGGCCTCCGGGCTCTCCCAGGTCACCAAGGCGGACGTCGGGCTGAACCTGAGCCTCTCCACGCTGGCCGCGGTGATCCTCGGATCACTGGCCCTGGCGATCACCGCGAGCGTGGTGGTCACCTGGGAGACCGTGCGCCGCGCGGTGATCTGAGAGCTTGATCGGAGATCGGGGGAGCTCTTCAGGGCCGGCCGACAGAATGACAGTCTGTTCGACGGGTCGAGGCCCGGCGACCGACGACGCGCACCTGCCAGGCGGGGTCGCGCAGCAGCAGGGCGGCCACGTGCGAGCCGATGAATCCGGTGGCACCGGTCAGCACCACCCGGCGCGGTGTCACATCCATGGCCGTCCCCGCTCCGGGGTGACGCGGATGTGCGGCAGCGCGTCGGCGGAGGCGACGCCGGGCAGCAGGTAGCGCCACAGGGAGACGATGCGTTCGGGGAGGTCGGACCAGCCCGCCGAGATCTGCGACTTCAGCTGGGTGCCGGTGAACGCGGCCACCAGGACCTCGGCGAACTCGGCCCCGTCGACGTCCTCGCGCAGTTCACCCCGTTCGCGGGCCACGTCCAGTTCGCCGCGGAAGCGCTGTGCCCACCAGCCGTACGCCGAGTCGTCGTTCTGGGCGGGGCCGCCCTGGTCGACCGCCAGACGCACCCCGGCCCGCAGCAGCGTGTTGCTCTGCAGCTCGATGGCGAGGGTCAGCGTGACGTCCACGAGCTGCTGCAGCCCCTGCGGTTCCTCGGGCAGTCGCAGGTCGCTCGCCTGCTCCAGCATGACGGCCCGGGCGAGGTCCTCCTTGGACTTGAAGTGGAAGTACATCGCCCCGGAGGTCAGGCCGGCCTTCGCCAGGATGCGGTTGATCCCCGCGCCGTGGTAGCCGACCTGATCGAACACCTCGGCCGCGGCGCACAGCAGCGCGGCCCGTGTCCGCAAGGCTTGTTCGTGTTTGTGTCCACTCGTCATCCGTGCGTAGTCCGCCTGTCATGTCGGGCAATAATTCTGGATACAGAACGATCTCTATGTTACACATGAAGGTATCGCCGACGGGTCGTCGAGGCGGCCCGGCGCCTTCAATAGGGGTCTTTCATGCCTGTCTGCAAGGAAATCGACCACAGCCGTTCGGGCGACGCCGGCGATCCCGGCATCACGGGCGCCGGTACCGCCGACGCCACTGACGCCACTGACGCCGCCGACGGCAGCGCCTCCGTCGAGCCGTGGCAGGTGCACAAGCTGCGCCCTGACGAGGTGTACCTCACCCGCTGGCGCCGTACGGCGCCCGACGCCTTCCACATACGGGCCCGGCGTCCGTTACGGCACCCGCTCTACCGGGGCGCCCCGGACTTCGACCCGCTCCTGCTCTGCGAGACCGTCCGTCAGACCTTCCCGCTGCTGTGCCACGCCGCGTACGGCGTGCCGCTGGGACACCAGCTGATCTGGGAACGCATCCGCTACGACATCCACGCCGCCGCGTACGCCGGGGTCGATCGCGGCCCGGAACTGGAGCTGGACGTCCGCTGCTTCGACCTGTCCTACCGCGGCAAGCATCCGGCGGCCCTGTCCCTGTGGGCGCTCGTCACCTGGGGCGGCCTGCCGGTGGCCACGGCCGACACGCGGTTCACCGTCCAGTCCCGGGCCGTGTACCAGCGGCTGCGCGGTGCGTACGCCGACACCGAGGCCGCCGTGGCGAAGGCCTTGCCCGCCCCCGCGCCGGTGCCGTGCGCGGGTACCGGCCGCCACCGGGCGAGCGACGTGCTCCTCACCTCCACGGCCGACGGCGGCCGACGGCTCCGGGTCGACCCGAGCCACCCGATCTACTTCGACCACCCCGTCGACCACGTGCCCGGCATGCTGCTGCTGGAGGCGGCCCACCAGGCGGTCGGCGGCGCCGTCAGCACGCTCGACTGCACCTTCCACCGGTACGTCGAGCTGGATGCCCCCTGCGCGATCGTCACCACCCCGCTGGACCCCGACGCCGACGCCGACGCCGCCCCCGACGCCGACGCGCGACCGGCCGACCGCGGGAGCGGAGCGACGAGAAGGACGAGGATCACGGCCGTCCAGGACGGCCGGCGGCGCTTCACCGCCGACCTCGTCCCCTACGCCGCTCCCGTCCTGGCGGACAGCGGCCGGGTCGTACGGTGAGCGACGCACCATGACGACGGCCCATGGGTCACGCCGGCAGGATCCGGAGACGCCTCTCTGGGATCTCAACCTCAAGCATCTTCAGGCGTTCCTCGCCGTCGCGGACACCCTGAGCTTCACCTCCGCGGCGGCCCAGCTCGGCAGCAACCAGCCGACCCTCACGCGCTCCGTGCAGCGTCTGGAGGAGCAGCTGGGCGTCCCGCTCTTCCTGCGCACCACCCGTCAGGTCGCCCTCAGCCCGGCCGGGGCCCGGTTGCGGGACCGGCTGCAGGACCTGCTGCCCCAGCTCCAGCAGGCGCTCGATCCGGAACCGTCCAGCCCCGTCCTGCGGCTGGGGTTCTCCTGGCTGCTTCCGGACGGCTGGGTGCACGAGGCGATCGTCCGGTTCGAACGGGAGAGCGGCGCCCGGGTGCAGTTGCACCGCCGGGACGACCGCTGGGCGGGCGTGGACCGAGCGGTCGTGGACATCGCGCTGCTGCGCGGTCACCCGCCGGCCGACCGGATGAAGGCCACCAGGCTCGGCACCGAAGGGTGTGCCGCGGCCGTCCCCCACCGCCACCCCCTGGCGGGCCGCCCGTGGGTGGACTGGACGGAGTTGGGCGACCACCCGCTGGTGGTCAACTCGACCGGCCGGGCCCTCCTGGACCCGGACGGGCGGCTGGGCGCCGAGCACCCGCGGATCGTGCACTGCGACAACTTCGACGAGTGCCTGGAGTCGGCGGCGGCCGGACGGGGCGTCAGCGTGATGCCCGATCTCGTCCTGCAGCGCAACCTCCACCCCGCCCTGGACTTCGTGCCGCTGCGCGGTGCACCGAGCATCCCGCTGTCCCTGATCCGCCCCGCCCAGGGCGCGCACCCGCTCGCCGAGCGTTTCACCGAGGTGACCCGGGGCGTCCTGCTGTCCCGCCGGTCCAGGCGTGCGGCCGTGGGCCACAGCCCGGGCGCCGGGGCCGGCCGGGTGCTGGCGGGGCGCTGAGCCGGGCCGGGGGAGGCGACGGCCCGTGTCGTCCGGGGCCCGGCGCCGGGGGGAGCGGCGCCGGGCCGGGTGGGGGGGGGCGCCCCCCCCGGCCCCCGGGGGGGGCGGCCCCCCGGCGGGGGGGGCGCGGGGGGGGGGGGGGGCGGGGGGGGGGGGGGGGGGGGGGGGGGGGGCGGGGGGGGCGGCGGGGGCGGGGGGGGGCCCGGCCGGCCCGGGGGGGGGGGGGGGGGCCCCCCCCCCGACGGGTGTGCGTCGACGGGTGTGCGTCGACGGGTGCGCACGGATGTGCGCCGAGCGGTGTGTGCCGACGGGTGTGCGCAGGCCGGTGTGCCCCGACGTCACTCGTCGCCCGCACCGCTCCTCTTCAGGGCCTCGGCGTTGACCGCGCCGGGGACGGGCTCGCCGGCGAGGGCCAGGCGCACCGCCTTCGCCGCCTCCCGGCCCGCCCGTTCCTGCGCCTCCCGCGTGCTCGCCCCCAGGTGCGGGGTGGCGACGACGGTGGGGAAGGAGAGCAGGGCGTTGCCGACGGCCGGTTCGACGGCGTACACGTCGAGTGCCGCCCCGGCGATGCGCTCCTCCTTCAGCGCGACGGCCAGCGCGTCCTCGTCGACGATGCCGCCGCGCGCGGTGTTGACGAGGATGAGGGAGGGGCGGGCCAGCCGCAGTTCGGGCTCGCCGATGAGCGCCGTGGTCTGCGGCGTCTTGGGCACGTGCACGGTGACGACGTCGCTCTCGGCCATCAGCTCGTCCAGCTCGACCAGCCGGACACCCAGGTCCCCGGCCCGTCCGCGGGTCACGTACGGGTCGTGGGCGAGGAGCCGCATGCCGAAGGCGGCGAGCCGGGTGGCCACGAGGGCGCCGACGTGTCCGAGGCCCACGATTCCGGCCGTGCTGCCCGCCAGTTCCCTGCCCTGCAACCGGGACCGCTCCCAGCGGCCCGCCCGCAGGGACGCGTCGGCGGTCACGACCTGGCGGGCGGCGGTGATGATGAGGCCGACGGTGAGTTCGGCCACGCTGAGGACGTTGGAGAGCGGTGCGTTGGCGACGAGGACGCCGGCCGCGGTGGCCGCCTGGACGTCGACGTTGTCCAGGCCGACCCCGGCGCGGGCCACGATCCGCAGCCGGGGCGCCGCGGCCAGTGCCGCCGCGTCCACCAGGGTGCCGCTGCGGATCAGCAGGGCGTCGGCGTCGGCCAGCGCGCGGTGCAGTGCCCGCGGATCGCGTCCGTCACAGCTGCGGACGTCGTGGCCGTCCAGTTCGGCGAGCGCTTCCGGGGCCAGCGGGTCGGCCACGACGACGACGGGTTTCCCCACGGTGGTGTGCTCCTCGGGTAGGTGCGGCGGGCGGTTCGGTGCCGGTCGATGGTTCGGTGCCGACCGGTCGGATGCGGCCGACCGGTCGTGGCGGGCCGGGCGGTCGTGGCCGGCCGGGGTCATGCGACGGGCTCGGCCGGGAGGCGGCGCGGCAGGTCGGCGCGCCGCCAGATGTCGTCGAGGGCGTCGGCGAAGGCGACGATCTCGCCGTCCTCGTGCTGGGGGGTCGGGGTGACCCGCAGCCGCTCGGTGCCCGGGGGGACGCTGGGCGCGTTGATCGGCTGGACGTAGAAGCCGTGGCGTTCCAGGAGCTCCTCCGCGACCTCCCGGCAGGCCCGGGAGTCCCCGATCAGCACGGGGACGATGTGCGCGTCGTCCGAGACCACGGGGATGCCGAGTTCCCGCAGCAGGGTGTGCAGCAGCGCGGCCTTCTCGTGCAGTCGGCCGCGTTCCTTCTCGGAGCGCTTGAGGTGCCGTACGGCGGCCAGCGCGCCGGCGGCGACGGCCGGGGGCAGCGAGGTGGTGAAGATGAACGCGGAGGCGAAGCTGCGGACGGCGTCCACCACCGGGGCGGGGCCGGCGATGTAGCCGCCGGCCGCGCCGAAGGCCTTGGCCAGGGTGCCCTGGACGACGTCGAACCGGCCCTGGAGGCCGAGTTCCGCGGCCTTGCCGGCGCCCCGCGGACCGTACATGCCGACCGCGTGCACCTCGTCGAGGTAGGTGAACGCGCCATAGCTGCGCGCGAGTTCGGCGATCCTCGCGAGCGGTGCCACGTCGCTCTCCATGGAGTAGACGCTCTCCAGCGCCACGATCTTGGGGACGGCGGGATCGGTGCCGGCCAGCAGTTCCTCGAGGTGCTCCGTGTCGTTGTGCCGGAAGATGAGCTTCTCCGCACCGCTGTGCCGGATGCCCGCGATCATCGAGGCGTGGTTGAGCTCGTCGGACAGGACGACGCAGCCCGGCAGCCGGCTCGCCAGGACGGTCAGGGCGGCGTCGTTGGCGGAGTAGCCGGTGGGGAAGACGAGCGCGGACTCCATGTCGTGCAGATCGGCCAGTTCGCGCTCCAGCTCCACGTGGTAGCGGTGGTTGCCGGAGATGTTGCGTGAGCCGCCGCTGCCGGCCCCGGACTCGTCGACGGCCCGCTTCATGGCCTCCAGGACGAGCGGGTGCTGGCCCATGCCGAGGTAGTCGTTGCTGCACCACACGTGGATCCGGCGCCCCGGGCCGGGGCCGTGCTTCAGCGCGGCGGGGAAGGAGCCCGCCAGGCGCTCGACTTCGAGGAACGTCCGGTAGCCGCCGCGGTCGCGCAGGTCGTCCAGTTGGGATGCGAAGAATTCGACGTAGTCGAACATCATTCCTCCGGTTCGCCGGTTCAGGTGACGGACACCGGAAAGATAGACAGCCGCTCCGGGTTCTCGTAAATTCTGTTTCCGGCGGACCCATGAGCGGGTCGGATAAATCGAGGTGGAGAGCGTTTCCGGGAGTTATTCGCGGACGGCATGGATCATCGTCCGGAACATTTCTCTTGTCCCGGCGACGAGCCTATAGTCCTGAATCATGATCGCTCAGTCACACGACCTGCCGCGGTCGGCGACCACCGTGGACATCGAGGAACTCGTCAGGCTGCGCGGCCACCTGCTCGGTGCGGGCACCGCCCCCTACGCCGCCCGCACCCCGCAGGAGGACGCCGCCTGGCGCGCGGCGTACCGGTCCTGGCTGGTCCGGCAGCTGACCGGACCGGCCGGCCGGGTGCAGGTGACGGTGATCGGCCCGGCGCACCGACTGGCCGCCTGTGCCGTCGCCGTGATCGACGACCGCGCGCCGACCGCGCACTGCCCGAACGGCCTGACGGGATGGGTGCAGTCGGTCGTGGTCGACCCGGACCGGCGGCGCGGTGGACTCGGCACCCGCGTCATGCGGCACGCCCTGGACTGGCTGCGCTCGCGCGGCGTGAACAGCGTGGTGCTGCAGACCACGCCGGACGGTGCGGCCCTCTACCGCGGCCTCGGTTTCGTACCGACGGGCGAAGACCTCCTGGCCCTCGACCTACGGGGCACCGAAACCAGCTGCGAGGTGATCGAGGCATGAAAATCCTCATCGTCGGACTCGGATACGCCGGAACGCGGTTCCGCATCGCGTTCCGGAACACCGGAATTCCGGTGGATTTCGCGCACGTGGGCCGGAACCGGCGCGACCCGGAAATCCCGTACTACACCTCCGTGCGGGAGGGGCTCGACCGGTTCCGTCCGGATGTCGTGGTGGTCACCGTGCCCGATGCCGCCCACGCCGGCATACTCGGGGAGCTTTCCGGCTTCCAGGGTTTCGTCGTGACGGAGAAGCCGCTCACCACCGCCCGCGACGACGTGACGGCCGTGGCGGCGGCGATGGCGAAGACCTCGGGCTTCTGCATGGACCTCGTGGAACGCTACTCGGAGGCGACGCTGCGGTTGCGCGACCGCGTCCGCCGCGAGGGCCTGAGCCTGGTGCGGGCCCACTTCACCTGGGGCAAGGACCGCATCAACGACCACCGCCCCACCAGCGGGGTGGCGAGCGAGGTCATCCACCCGCTCGACCTCGTGGGCTGGATCGCGGGCGACGGCACGGACCTGGTGCTGGACTCGGTCGTGGGCACCCGCTCGGACTTCTCGGTCTCCGGGGCCGACGTCCTCGACAGCGTGGCGCTGACCGGCCGGCTGGGCCCGGGCGTGGTCACCGGCTACAGCAGCTTCGTCAACATCACCCGCAAGCGGGAGGTCGACTTCGTCTTCCGCACGCCGGACGGTGAGCTCGAATACGCCTCCGCCGTCTACGACACGCCGACCTGGGACGCCGACCGGCTGCGCGTCTGGCGGCGCACCTCGGAGGGCGACACCGTGCTGTCCGAGCTGGACACCGGGGCGCAGCCGGTGCCCGAGGGCGCCGCGACGGTGGTCAAGCTGGGCCGCATGGCCGCCGACGTCGCCCGGTTCGTCGTCCACGGCGAGCAGCCCGCCCAGCCCTTCCCGGGCCTGTCCGACGCCCTGGCCCTGCAGGACCTGCTGACCGCCATGGAGCGCGAGGCGCGTGGCCCGGGGCCGGTGGCGTACTTCCCGGACGGCCGGACCGTGCTCCAGGAGGCCGACTGGGAGCGGCTGGGCTGACCGTCCCGCTGCCGCTCCCGAGCATCCCCCTCGATTTCCCCGATTTCCTCGATTCCCTTGTTCTGCAAAGCCCTTGACCCTGTCCTCCCCCGTGCCCGGGGGCGAGAAGGAGACCGACATGTGTGGAATAGCCGGCTGGGTGGACTTCAGCCGCGACGTGAGCCAGGAACAGGACATCCTGGAGGCGATCACCCGGACGATGGCCTGCCGCGGCCCGGACGCCGAGGGCATGTGGAGCGACCGGCACGCGGCGCTCGGCCACCGCAGGCTGTCCATCATCGACCTCGACGGCGGCCGGCAGCCCATGGTCGCCGAGGAGGCGGGCCGCGCGCTGGCCTGCCTGACGTACAGCGGTGAGGTGTACAACTTCCAGGAGCTGCGCCAGGAACTGATCGCCCGTGGCCACCGGTTCCGCACCAGGAGCGACACCGAGGTGGTCCTGCGCGGCTACCTGGAGTGGGGCGAGGGCCTGGTGGACCGGCTCAACGGCATGTACGCCTTCGCCATCTGGGACGCCCGGGAGCAGACCCTGCTGCTGATCCGCGACCGGATGGGCGTCAAGCCGCTCTACTACTTCCCCACCCCGAACGGCGTCGTCTTCGGCTCCGAGCCCAAGGCGATCCTCGCCCACCCGGAGGTGCCCCGCCGGGTGAGCGCCGAAGGCCTGCGCGAGATCCTGGAGATGGTGAAGACCCCTGAGCACGGCGTCTTCTCCGGCATGTACGAGGTGCGCCCCGGTCAGCTGGTGCGCCTGACCAGGACGGGGCTGACCAAGCGGGTGTACTGGGCGCTGGAGGCCCGGGAGCACACCGACGACCTCGACACCACGATCGCCACCGTCCGCGGCCTCCTGGACGACATCGTCACCCGCCAGACCGTCGCGGACGTGCCGCTGTGCTCGCTGCTCTCCGGCGGCCTGGACTCCTCGGCCATCACCGCGCTCGCGCACCAGAAGCTGGCCGCCCGCGGCGAGGGCCCGGTGCGGTCCTTCTCGGTCGACTTCGCCGACCACGGCGGGAACTTCGTCGCCGACCCGGTGCGCGGCACCTCCGACGCGCCGTTCGTGCGGGACCTGGTCGGCCACATCGGCGCCGAGCACAGCGAGGTGCTCATCGACAGCGCCGAGCTCGCCGACCCGCAGCTGCGGGCGAAGGTCCTGCGCGCCCTCGACCTGCCGCCGGCCTACTGGGGCGACATGTGGCCGTCGCTGTACCGGCTGTTCCAGTCCGTCCGCGCCCGCTCGACCGTCGCCCTGTCCGGGGAGTCGGCGGACGAGGTGTTCGGCGGCTACCGCTGGTTCTTCGACGAGGAGGCGGTGCGGGCCCAGACGTTCCCCTGGCTGACGTCGGCCACCGGCAAGTACTTCGACGGCAAGTCGCTGTTCGACCCCGGCCTGCTGCACAAGCTGGGCATGCCCGAGTTCCTGCGCGACAGCTACGCGCAGGCGGTGGGGGAGACCCCGGTGCTGCCGGGCGAGGACGCCACGGACCGGCGGATGCGGCAGATGAGCTACGTGAACCTGACCCGGTTCGTGCAGACCCTGCTGGACCGCAAGGACCGGATGAGCATGGCCGTCGGCCTGGAGGTGCGGGTCCCGTTCTGCGACCATCGGCTCGTGGAGTACGTGTTCAACGTGCCCTGGCGGATGAAGTCCTTCGACGGCCGGGAGAAGAGCCTGCTGCGGGCGGCGACCGCTGACCTGCTGCCGGAGTCGATCGTGCGACGCGTCAAGAGCCCGTACCCCACCACCCAGGACCCGGCGTACGAGCGGGGCCTGCGCCGGGCGTTCGCCGCGGTCGTCGACGACGCGGATTCGCCGGTGCTGTCGCTGCTGGACCGCGCCGGGGCCCGCCGGCTGCTGGACTCGCCGGTCGGCGACACGAGCGCGCAGTACGACCGCTCGGGCCTGGAGCTGGCGCTCGGCGTCAACGACTGGCTGGCCGCTTACGACGTCACGCTGGACCTCTGACCGGGCGGGCCGGGGCCTCCTGTCGGCCGGGCCGGGGTCGGGGCGGTGCCGTTCAGTCGGTGCCGGCCGCGGCCCCGGCCGGGCCTTCGCCCGGGTTTCCGCCCGGGCCGCCGTCAGGCTCGCCGGGGGAGCCGTAGCCGTCCCGCGTGGCGGAGCCGAGCAGTTGGTCGAGGAGGCCGGGGTAGCGCTGCTCCAGTTCGGCGGTGCGCAGCGAGTTGAAGCAGCGCGTTCCCTCGGAGCGGACCCAGAGCAGCCCGGACTCCCGGAGGATCTTCAGGTGGTGGGTCATCGTCGACTTGGCGATGTCGCCGCCGAGTTCACCGGCCGTGTGTTCCTTGCCGTCGGACAGGGCCAGCACGATGCCCAGCCGGGTCGCGTCGCTCAACGCGAAGAGGACGGCGGGCAGTCGGATGTCCTTGGGGTCCGGGTGGAAGTAGCGGCGCACACGCCAAGAATCGCACATCCGATCAAGGACGGGTCCGGATGGCCGAAAACCGACGCCGGGCTTGCGACGGGGCCGCGCCCCCGCACTATGTATCTATGTACCGCGACTATCAAACATTGGGGCGCCAGTGAAACTCGTCTACCTCCTCGGACTCGGAGCCTTCGCGCTCGGTCTCGACGCCTACGTCACGGCCGGACTGCTGCCCGTCATCGCCGACGACTTCCACGCCTCCGTGTCGGCCGCGGGGCAGATGGTCACCACCTTCACCCTCGCCTACGCCATCGCCTCGCCCGTCTTCGCGACCCTGCTGTCCGCGTCGCGGGTCCGCTTCGGCCTGCTCGGCTCCCTCGCGGTCTTCTCCCTCGCGAACGCCGGCAGCGCGATCGCCGGTTCGCTCGGCCTGCTGCTGGTCGCCCGGGCCTTCGCCGGGGTCGGCGCCGGCCTCTACCTCGCGCTCGCCGCCTCGGCCGCCGCGTCCCTCGTCGACGAGAAGCGCCGGGGCCGCGCCCTCGCCGTGATCATGGGCGGGATGAGCTCCGGCACCGTGATCGGCGTGCCCCTCGGTGTCTTCATCGCCCAGCACTTCGGCTGGCGCACCACGCTGTGGCTGGTGACCGCCATCGGCCTGGTCTCCTTCGCCGGACTCGCCCTGCGGCTGCCCGTCCTGCCGGCCACCGCCTCGGTGAGCCTGCGTCAGCGCGCCCAGGTGGTGACCGACCCCCGGGTCGCCTCCATCGTCGGGGTGTCCTTCCTGGCCGCCGTCGCCAGCCTCGGCCTCTACACCTACCTCGCGCCCGTCATGGAGAGCGGCGCCATGGGGAGCGTCGACAACATCACTCCCTACCTGTGGGCCTGGGGCATCGGCGGCGTCATCGGCAGCTTCCTCATCGGCCCGCTGGTGGACCGGGTCCGGCGCCCGTACTCGCTGGTCGTCGGCATCCTCGTCCTGCTCACCGCCTCGCTCGCCCTGCTGCGCCCCGCCGCGGCGGTCAGCCCGCTGCTCGCCCTGCTGCCCCTCGCCCTGTGGGGAGCGGTGGGCTGGGCGCTCCAGGTCCCGCAGCAGAACGACCTGCTCCTGGCCCGGGGCGACCGCGGCGGCCCCGTCGCCGTCGCCCTGAACGAGTCCGCCCTCTACCTCGGCAGCGCGGTGGGCTCCGGACTCGGCGGCATCGCCTTCTCCCTCGGCTGGGACGGCGCCGTCCTCCCGCTGTTCGCCGCCGGAGCCGCCCTGCTCGGCCTGATCCTCCAGGTCACCGGCGTCCGCGCGGCGCAGCGCCGGCCGGCCGAAGCGCCGGCGCAGGCCACGCCCGTGGCAGCCGACGCCGGCAGCTGACCGCCCGGACCCGGTGGTGCCCCAGGGCGGCGCGGTGCTCCGGCGACGGCCGCCCTGACGGTCGGTGCCGGTGGCGGGTGCTCAGGCTCCGGCCGCTCAGGCTCCGGTCAGCAGGCCTTCCTCGAGACCGTCGAGGACGAACCCGTTCTCGAAGCGCACCTTGTACCTGGTCCCGCCGCCGCCGGGGCCGAAGGCTCCCGCCTCGACGATTCGCTGGCGGAGGTCCCCGATCAGGCCGGCCGTGAACGCGTCGAGCCGGACGCCGCGGGTCTGCTGGTCGAAGCTCGCGAGTGCGTCCGGGGAGACGTGGCCGGCCTCCTGTGCCGAGCCCGTGACGATGCCCGTCAGGCCCCCGGCCAGGGACAGCGGCCCGGGGGAGCCGGTCCCGGCCGCCGCGCCGCCCGTGGCGACCTGCACATCCCTGGTCAGCTTCACCTTCGCGCCGATCTCGTACGGCATCCGCGGTACCCCCTGGTTCGACCTCGGCCCTGATCGGGGCAAGCGTAGCCGGGGCGCCGGGGAAGGAACGGGTGTTCGGGGAGATCGGGGGCCCCGCGGAGAACCACCGCACCGCCGAGGCGTGTGGTGACGGTGCGAGGGGGCTTCCGTCCTGGGACGGAAGCCCCCTCGCGGTCGGGCGGTCAGTTGCCGCCGTGGAGCAGGTGGAGGGAGAAGCCGGCGCCGGTGGAGACGGACGGCGTGCGGACCGTCGTCACCCCGGTGGCGGCGTCGTGGTACCAGCCGGAGGCGGCCGAGTCGAGCGCGGCCGCCGAGTCGAGCCGGGGCAGCGGGCCGCCGTCGGTGACCACCTGGCGCGGGGCGGGACGGCCGTGCACGGTGAGGCGGTACGACCGCTCGGCCGGCTTGCCGGCGTAGTCGCCGTCGCTGGCGCCGATCCGGACGGTGGTGACGGCCTGGTTGGTGTGCACGTCCACCCGCTGGGTGGCCGAGGAGCCGGCGGTGAACTGCCGGGTCACGCCGTCGTCCTCGTACAGGGTGTAGGAGGAGTCGCGCCCGGCCTGCGGGTAGAGGTCGTAGTCGAGCTCGGAGCGGTCCCGGGTCTCCCACGACAGCGTGCCCTTGGGCCACATCGGCACGATCGCGCCGCCGCGGACGAACAGCGGCAGCGTGTCGAGCGGGGCGGAGTAGCCGTTGACCGTGGTCGGGCCCTGGTAGGTGCGGCCGGTCCAGTAGTCGGTCCAGGTGCCCTCGGGCAGGTAGATGCCGTCGCGCACGGTGGTGTCCGAGTAGACCGGCGCGACCAGGAAGTCGGGCCCGGCCAGGAACTCGTACGTCGCGTTCGGGCCGAGGGCGTTCGGGTCGTGCGGGTACTCCAGGGCGAGCGGCCGGACGGCGCCGACCCCGGTGCGGGTGGCCTCCGCGGAGAGGGTGTACATGTACGGCAGCAGCCGCTCCTTGAGCTGGAGGTACTTGCGGTTGATCGAGGTGTACGGCTCGCCGTCCAGCCAGGGCTGCTCGTCGCGCTGCTCCTTGCCCGTCATGTCCCGGGCCCAGCCGTCCATCGTCATGATCGCCGGGAGGAAGGCCTTCCACTGGAGGTCGCGGGCGTACATCTTCGGGTCGCGGCGGTAGATCGAGCCGACGTCGCCGGTGTTGTACGCGATGCCGGACATGGTGGCGCCGGCGTAGGTCGGGATCTGCCAGCGGATGTAGTCCCAGGACAGGCTCTGGTCACCGCTCCACAGCACGCCGCAGCGCTGCGCGCCGGCCCAGGAGACCGGCAGCCAGACGAAGCCGCGGGCGTCGCTGCTGTCCTCGATGCCGGCCTTGGCCTGGTCGCAGGCGTTCAGCGCGAAGTCGTAGCCGTTGCCGACCCAGGCCACGTCCAGCTTGCGCACCCGCACGCCGGCCTTCACCTCGGCGGACTGGTTCGGCAGGCCGTTCTGGGTCCAGAGGCCGAGCTGGGCGTGGTCCTTGCGCAGGCCCGTGCCGGTCGGCGCCAGGTCCTCGTAGCCGCAGCCGTAGCCGTCGTTGACCAGCATCCAGCCGAGCGGCATCTGGTGGTCCACGTAGCCGTCGGCGACCTTCAGCGCGTCCAGGGTGTGGCGCTCGCCGCGGTTGGCGTTGTGCAGGTAGCAGTCGGAGTCGCCGGGCTCCAGGCCGTAGACGGGCGGCATGAAGGGCTTGCCGACCAGGGAGGTGTACCGCCCGATCACCGCCTTGACGTCACCGGTGAAGTAGTAGGCGTCCAGGCGGCGTTCCTGCTGCCCGGTGCGGACGGGCGAGCCGAAGTCGTAGATCCCGGGCGTGAAGGTGTTGCGGAAGACGCCGTAGCCGGCGGTGGAGACGTAGAACGGCTGGGAGTTGTTGTAGCCGCCCTCGTTCCAGTCGAAGCTGTTGGCGACGTGGACGGTCTTGTCGCGGTGGGAGAAGGAGCCGTTCTGCTCGCCGCCGCCGAAGAACTGCTCGTCCGCGCCGCGCACCAGGCTCTGCCGCAGACCGCTGGTGCTCCAGCGCAGCGGGGCGTCCTCCTGCCACAGGGCGGTGCGGTCGTCGGCCTTGTACAGGCCGAAGCGCAGCGGGTGCTTGTAGACCCGCAGGACCAGGCCCTTGGAGCGGATGCCGTAGTACGCGCCGGCGTCGAAGGTGCTGGTGTCGCGCTGCGGTTCGGGCTGTTCGCGGACGATCGTGCTGCCCGCCGGATCGGTGAGGACGCCGTCCGGGGCGGCGCGCAGCCGCAGTTGGTCGTCGGCGAGGAAGTCGACCTTGGCCTTCAGGGTGCCCGCGGAGATGTCGTAGCTGCCCTGGGAGCCGCCGAAGGAGGTCAGGTCGCCGGCGTCGGCGGTCTGCGGCAGGTAGGCCGTGCCGGTGTAGGAGCCGCCGTGGACGTCGTAGGGGACCACCAGGACGCGGTAGGTGCCGGAGGCCTTCGGGATCACCGTGGCCTCCGGGTCCGCGGTGCCCGCGCTGCTGGCGACCTGCTTGCCGGCGGCGTCGTAGACGTAGAGGTCGAAGTCGTCGGTGGGGTTCTGCCAGCGGATGGACAGCGGGACGCCGCCCTCCGGGTTGTCGTCCCAGTAGCCGGCCGGCACGTTCACGGTCAGGTCGAAGTGGTCGCAGACCGTGCCGCCCGGGTCCTGCGCGGCCGGCGGGCAGCTGCCGGGGTCGCCGAGGGTGCCCTTGGCGTACTGCGGGCTCTGCCAGCTGACGCTCTCGTGGCCCTGGTCGAGGACGGCGGATCCGGGTGCCGCCGCCCGGGCGGGGAGGACGGGCCCGGCCAGGGCGGTGAGGGCGGCCAGGGCCGCCGGGAGGGCGGCCCTGCGGAGGTGGGGCCGGAGTGGGCGCACGGTGGTGTCTCCGTTCGGACGGTGGGGGCTGGGACCTGCCGGACCTTCTCGGGCGGGCGAGCGGCGCTGGTCCCGGAGGACCACGGACCGAGGAGGGTCGGCACGGGTTCGTCCACCTCGGGTACCGCCTTCGTATGCGCTTGTCGGGTGATCGGAGTTGCTTGGTTCGAGCTGATTCCGCGCAGATGCGAAAGAGCTTCCTGTGTCGGTGAGTTCATGTCAACCGTTGCGGTGACAGAAACGCCCGGCCGGGAAGCCCGGGCCGGGCGTTGTGTGGTGGCGGGGTTCGGGCCCCGCGAGGCCGGTGAACAGGTGGCCTGGTGGCCTGGTGATGATCCGGCGATCCGGCGTCAGGCGCGCAGGACCCGCACCCCGTCGGCGGCGATCGCCTCCTCCTGGGCCGCGGTGGCCTCGTCGTCGGTGACCAGGTCGTGGACCTCGGAGAGCGGGCAGATCCGGGCGAAGGTGACCTGGCCGATCTTGCTGCTGTCGGCCAGGACGACGGACCGCGCGCTGCTGCGCAGGAACGCGCGGTCGGTCTGGGCCTCCATCTCGTCGTGCGTGGTGCAGCCCTGCTGGGGGGTCAGGCCGTCCACGCCGATGAACGCGACGTCGAGGTGGTACTGGGCGAGCATCCGCTCGGCGGCCGGCCCCACCAGTTCGTAGCTGGTGGTCCGGGCGATGCCGCCGACCACCACCAGGCGGACGTCCGGCCGGACGATCAGCTCGGCCGCGATGTTGACGGCGTTGGTCACGATGGTGATGCCGCCGCGTTCGGCCAGGACGCGGGCCAGCTCGCTGGTCGTCGTGCCGCCGGTGAGGCCGACCACCGCGCCCTCGGGCACCAGCCGGTCGGCCGCCAGGGCGATCCGGCGCTTCTCCGCCTGCCGCTTGCCGTGCTTGTGGCGCAGCGGGAGTTCGAGGTTGACGGCGCCGGTGACCGCCCCGCCGCGGGTGCGGTGCAGCAGGCCCTGGTCGTGGAGTTCCTGGAGGTCCCGGCGGACGGTGGCCGCCGACACCCGCAGGAGCCCGGCCAGCTCGTGCACGTCGGCGCTGCCCGTCTCGGTGAGGTGCGCGAGGATCCGGGAGGTGCGGTCAGCTTTGAGCATGACGGAATTCTAGTGCGGTCCGGGTGAGCGGAGATCGCTGCGCGGAACTGTTCGGAGCCGGATCCGGACCTGTGCGGCCACCGCCGGCCGGGCCGGTGCTGTCCCGGACGACGAGCTCGGGGCGCAGCAGCTGGATCGAGTTGGCCGGGCTGCCGGACCGGGTGAGGGCGCGCAGCAGCAGCTCGACGGCCTCCCGGGCCATCTCCCGCTTGGGGATGGCCACGCTGGTGAGCGCCGGCCGGGCCACGCCGACCTCCGGGTTGTCGTCGTGCCCGACGATCGACAGGTCCTGCGGGACGGAGCGGCCCGCGGCCCGGGCGGCCTCCAGCGCCCCCAGGGCGAGGACGTCGTGGGTGGCGAAGAGCGCGGTGATCGCCGGGTCGGCGGTGAGCACCTCCGTCGCCGCCGCGAAGCCGCCCGCGGGGGTGGGTTCGGGCGCCAGGTGGACGGCGTCGTCGGGGACGGTCAGGCCGTCGGCGGCGAAGGCGCGCCGGAAGCCCGCCACCCGCGGGGCGTGGTCGGGGCTGGCGAGCACCGCGACGCGTTCGTGCCCGAGTTCGCGCAGGTGGCGTCCGGCCAGGTAGCCGGCCCGCTCGTAGTCGATGGTGACCACCGGGAAGCGGTCGGGGGCGTCGGTCTCCCAGGCGCACAGGGCGACCGGGAAGGAGGCCTCGGCCAGCAGCGGCAGGTGGTCGATCAGGTCCCGGTCGCCGGCGACCAGCAGCGCGTCCACGGAGCGGCTGGTCAGCCCGGCCAGGTGCCGCTTGGCGCGCTCGCCGTCGAGCCGGGTGGTGCAGAGCAGCAGGTGGTAGCCGTTCGCGTCGAGGACGTCCTCGACCTCCTCGACCACGGCGGGGTAGAAGGAGCCGGTCACCGTGGGGACCAACAGGCCCACCGTCCTGGTGGCGCCGGTCGCGAGCGAGCGCGCGACCAGGTTGGGGGTGTACCCCAGCTCCTCGATCGCGGCACGCACCCGGGTGGCGGTCGCCGGACTCACGGCCCCCCGCCCCCGGATGACGTTGGAGACGGTCTGCTTCGTGACCCCGGCGCGCTCGGCCACGTCCTGCATCGTCACCATGACTGGATCCTTCGGCTTTACCGGTCAACTTGCTTTCGGTGAAACGTAGGGCACCGCTGAGGGGGCGTCAAGGTTGATCGAAACCCAGGTCCGATCCGTGACTTGAGGACTCCTCGGGCATCCGACGTCAGAGTGCGGCGACCTGGAGCGGGTTTTTGAAAGGACTCTTGATTTACCGGTCAACCCGACCGTATCGTCCCAGCCATCCAGCCGCTCCCCGTCTTCGGGCCCCGGCTGACGACACGTCCGCGCGGCATCTCGCGCCTCCGAGAGGAACCACCCATGGGGAGAACGACCATGCCCGCCGCCCGCCTCGTCGGGGCGGCCACCGCCGTCGCCCTCGCGCTCGGAGCGAGCGCCTGCGGCAGCGGCTCGGGGAGCGACGCGAAGGCCGCCGGCAGCTTCACCTACTGGTCGATGTGGCGCGCCGACGAGCCGCAGGCCAAGGTCCTGAAGGCCGCGATCGACGACTTCACCGCCGCCACCGGCGCGAAGGTGAACGTCACCTGGGCGGGCCGTGACATCGCCAAGAAGATCGGCCCGGCGATCGCCGCCAACCAGGCCCCGGACCTGTGGGACGAGTCCGACGACAAGATCTACGGCACCACCGCCGCGGCCGGCCAGGCCCTCGACCTCTCACCGGTGCTCCAGCTCCAGGTGCCGGAGGAGAACGTCCCGGTCTCCCAGGTGATCCCGGCCAAGTACTTCGACATGCTGCCGAAGGACCCGTCCGGCGCCAACCACTACGTGATCCCGTACGAGGTCGTCACCAACGCGATGTTCTACAACGCGGCCGACCCGGCGGTCACCGCCGCCATGCCGAGCCCGCCCACCGACTGGGCCGGTCTGCTCAAGGTCTGCGACGCCCTGAAGGCGGCCGGCAAGGCGTGCGTCGCCTCCGAGGGCGAGGACCCGTGGACCAACGGGCTGTTCCTCGACTACCTGCTCAACGGCGCCGGGGTGAACGTCTCCGCGCTCTCCGCCGACAAGTCCGGCGCGGCCTGGGACAACCCGGCGGTCCTCGCCGCGGCGCAGCAGGTGGAGCAGCTGGTCAAGGGCGGCCACCTGATCGAGGGCTACGACGCCACCAAGTTCCCGGCCCAGCAGACCAACTGGACGGCGGGCAAGGCCGCCTTCTACATGGACGGCAACTACGTCACCTCCGAGATCGCCAAGCAGGTCCCGGCCGGCTGGAAGACGGCCGCGATCCTGCCGCCCACCGCGAAGGCCCCGGACGCCGGCCTGTTCGGCTTCGCGATCCCCAAGCGCGCCAAGAACGCGGCCGCGGCACAGAAGTTCATCGCCTTCTTCCTGCAGAAGAAGCACCTGTCCGGGATCTCCACCACCGCGCTCAACCTCACCCCGCGCACCGACATCCCGGCCCCCGCGGAGCTGGCCGACGTCCAGAAGACCCTCGAAGCCCCGACGCTGCGCCTCAGCTTCGACGGTGTCGGCGGCAGCTGGCTGCCCAAGGTCTTCAACGAGAACTACCTGGACTTCTGGCACGGCAAGACCACGGCCGCCCAGTTCGTCGCCAAGTGCAAGGCCGACCAGGTCACCTACTGGCAGACCCAGGGCTGACGGTGGCGACGACGATCGAGAACCCGGCCCGGCCGGACACCGTCCGGGGCCGGTCCAAGCGGGCCGCCCGGCCCGGCGTCGGCCCGCTGGAGCGCCAGCGCCGCCGGGTGTTCTGGCCCTTCACCGCGCCCGCGCTGATCGTGTACGCGGTGCTGTTCGTCGCCCCGGTCGGCTACGCCCTGTGGACCAGCCTCCACAAGTGGGACGGCATGGGCGCGATGGAGTGGCGCGGCCCGGAGAACTACCTCCTGCTGTTCCGCGACCCGAGGTTCCGCACCTCGCTGTTCAACACGCTGGAACTGATGGTCATCGGCGGCACGATCACCTTCGTGCTCAGCTTCGCGCTCACCCTGGTGCTGCGCGAGATGCGGGCCAGGCTCTTCGCCCGCTCGGTGCTGTTCTTCCCCTCGCTGGTCAACGGCATGGTCTTCGGCATCGCCGCCGGCTTCCTGTTCTCGCCCACCGGCCCGGTCAACCAGGCGCTGAAGCTCTTCGGGGTGACCACGCCGCCCAAGTGGCTGTCGACGGACAACCTGCTTCCGATGGTCCTGGGGACGCTGGTCTGGACGGCGACCGGCTACTACACCTCGATCATCATGGCGGCGGTCGACCAGATCCCCGACTACCTCTACGAGGCGGCCGAACTCGACGGCGCCGGCCCCTTCCAGCGCTTCCGGCACATCACCCTGCCCTGCGCGTGGGACGTCATCGCGGTCTGCGCGGTGCTGTGGACCGTCAGCTCGGTGAAGATCTTCGAGCTGATCCTGCTCTACGGCGGCAGTACCAACTCCTACCCTCCGGTGAGCAGTTGGAACACCGCCGTGTACGTCTACGCCGAGGCCTTCCCGCAGGGCACCGTCCCCCGGCTGGGCATGGCCACCGCCGCCGCGATCGTCAGCCTGGTCATGGTCACCCTGATCACCGTCGTGCTGCGCCGCCTGCTGCGCCGCGAGCCGATCGAGTACTGACCGGGCGCGAGCCGACCGAGCACCACCCGGCGCGGGCCCGTCGAGAACCGACCGCCGCGAGCCGGTCGGCCACCGACCCCGCCGCATCCCGGCCCCCACACCGCAACCCGAAAGGCCCCCACCCGTGCGAAGCGGAAACCGAGCCGCCGGACTGGCGAGCAGGATCGGCACGACAGCCGTCTGGCTCGTCGTCGCCGCCGACCTGCTGCTGCTCCTGTGGATCCTGCTGACCTCGCTGCGCAGCGGCCCCGACATCCTCCAGCACGGCTTCGGCCTGCCGACCAGCCCGAAGACCGAGAACTACACCACCGCGCTCGACGAGGGCGGCTTCGCCCAGGCGGCGCTCAACAGCGTCCTCACCGCCGGCCTCTCCTCCGTGGTCGCCGTCGCCCTCGCCGCGCCCTGCGCCTACGCCCTCGCCCGCCGCCGCTCGCGGACCTCCTCGGCGCTGACGATGACCTTCGCCATGGGCCTCGGCGTGCCCGGCCAGGTGCTGGTGGTACCGCTGTTCGTCGGCCTGTCCCGGGTGGACCTGACCGACAGCGACCTCGGCCTCGGGCTGGTCTACGTCGGCCTGGCGATGCCGTTCACCGTCTTCCTGCTGACCGGCTTCTTCAGCGGCATCCCCGGCGTGCTGGAGGAGGCCGCCGTCCTGGACGGCGCCGGCCCGTTGCGCACCTTCCTCCAGGTGGTGCTCCCGGTCGCCCGCGGCGGGCTGATCACCGCCTTCCTCCTGCAGTTCATCACCGCCTGGAACGAGACCCTGTTCGCCCTCGTCCTGACGAACAGCCAGGGGAAGACCACCCTCCCGGTGGCGCTCTCCTCGTTCGTCGCGGCACAGCAGTTCAACGGCCTGGACTTCGGCACGATGTTCGCCGGGGTCTGCATCATCCTCGCCCCGATGATCGCGCTCTTCTCCTGGATGGGCTCGCGGATCATCCAGGGCATGACAGTTGGGATCGGCAAGTGACCTCGACCCTGCGCACCGACCTGCTCCGCATCGACGGCACCCCCGATCCGGTCGGCGGCACCCTCCCGATCCTGCACGGCCTGCTCCGGCAGACCGGCGCGGGCGCCGGGGTCGACGAGGAGATGCGCCGCAACCTGGCCTACGGGTTGCCCGACACGCTGCTGCCGTACACCCGGCAGAGCGGGTACGACCGCGTCCGCGCCGAGCGCGAACTCCCGTGCGTGGTCCTGGAGAACGAGACCCTCACCGCGACCTTCCTGCCCTCCCTCGGCGGGCGGCTGTGGTCCCTGGTCCACCGCCCCACCGGGCGGGAGCTGCTGCACCGCAACCGGATCCTGCAGCCCGCCAACCTCGCCCTGCGCGACGCCTGGCTGGCCGGCGGGGTGGAGTGGAACCTCGGCGCCACCGGGCACTGGCCGCTGACCTGCGAGCCGCTGCACGCCGTCCGGGTGAGCGCGCCCGACGGCACCCCGGGCTTGCGGATGTACGCCTTCGAACGGCTGCGGCGCCTGGTGCTGCGGATGGACACCTGGCTGCCCGCCGGCTCCCCGGTGCTCTACGTCCGCATCGCCGTGCACAACCCCGCGCCGACCGAGACGCCGGTCTACTGGTGGTCCAACATCGCCGTGCCCGAGGACCGGGACGTGCGCGTCCTCGGCCCGGCCGACCACGCCTTCCACTGCGACTACGTCAGCGACCTGCGCCGGGTGCCCTTCCCGCAGGTCGACGGCGCCGACCGCAGCTACCCCGGCCGGGTGGCCCGCGCCGCCGACTACTTCCTCGACCTCCCCGGCGGCGAACGCCCCTGGATCGCAGCCCTGGACGCCACCGGCGCCGGGCTCGTCCAGACCTCCACCGCCCGGCTGCGCGGCCGCAAGCTGTTCTGCTGGGGCACCGGCACCGGCGGCAGGCACTGGCAGGAGTGGCTCTCCGGCCCGGACTCCGCCTACCTGGAGATCCAGGCCGGCCTGGCCCGCACCCAGCTGGAGCACCTGCCGATGCCCGCCGGCGCCACCTGGTCCTGGACCGAGGCGTACGGGCTGCTGAAGGCCGATCCCGAGGCCGTGCACGGGAGTTGGGAGGACGCCCGGGCGGCCGCCGGCGAGGCGCTGGACCAGCTGCTCCCGCCGCTGGAGCTGGAGCTGGCCGACGCCCGGGGCGGCGGGTTCGGCGCCCCCGAGGAGGTGCTGTCCGAGGGCGGCGGCTGGGCCGCGCTGGAGATCGAGGCCGGTGCCCTGCCCGCCTCGCCGCTGCTGCCGTTCGGCGAGCCGGCGGCCGCCCAGGAACCCTGGCGGCAGCTCCTGAAGACCGGCACGCTCCCGGTCTGCGACCCGCCGGCCGAGCCGGTCACCGGGGCGCACTGGCGGCTGCTGCTGGAGGGCGACGCCGCGGACTGGCACGCCCTCTACCAGCTCGGGCTGCTGCGCCTGGCGGCCGGGGAACGGGAGTCCGCCCGCGAGGCCTTCGAACGCTCGGCCGCCGTCCAGGCCTCGCCCTGGGCGCTGCGCTCGCTCGCCTTCCTCACCCCGGACCGGTCGGCGGCCGCCGACCTCATGTGCTCGGCGCACCGACTCCGCCCGGAACTCCGCGAGTTGACGATCGAGGTGCTGGAGTCGCTGCGGCGCGCCGAGCGCCCCGCCGAGGCCCTCGCGCTGATCGAGCGGCTCTCCCCGGCCGACCGGGCGCACGGGCGGATCAGGCTCGCCGAGGCGGAGGCCGCGTACACCTGCGGTGACGACGACCGGGTCCGACGCCTGCTGGCCGAGGGCATCCAGGTCGACACCATGCGCGAGGGCGAGGTCTCCCTGGACACCCTCTGGCTCGCCGTCCACCCCGGCACCCCGGTGCCGCCGCAGTACGACTTCCGGATGGCGGACGGCTGACCGCCCGCCTCCCCACAGACCACTCTCCCGTTCCGCACCCCCCACAGCAGGGGCGCAACGGTGCGCCCCGCCACGGAAGAGGAGTACCAGTGTCACCCCTATCCACCCGATGGGCCCGCGCCCTCGCCGCCACCACGCTGGCGGCGCTCGGCGCCGGCACCCTGGCCGCCGCCCCGGCTCCGGCCCCCGAGGCGGCGGCCGGCGCCACCACGTACACGGTCTCGGTCGGCAGGACCGGCGCCTTCCCCTACCCCGACGACACCCCGGCCAGCGTCTACACCGACAAGGACGGCACCTTCTACTTCCAGCAGGCGCACTCGCTGTACGGTGCGAACGACTCCCGCCAGTGGGACTTCTTCACCGGCAAGGACTTCCAGAGCGCCACCAGGTCGGCCGCGATCAGCGGCGCGGTCAACCCGGCCAACCCCGACGACCGCAACGACGACACCACCTGGCGGTGCAACAACAGCCCCACCGGCGTGCAGGCCACCTACCCGCCGCAGGGCTCGGGTTACTCCCAGCGCAACTTCTGCGACCTGTCGGGGGTCTGGGTGGACCCGGACACCGGGGACTGGTACGGCCTGGTGCACAACGAGTTCACCCCCCAACCCTTCGGCGACGGCCTCCACTTCGACGCCATCGACTACGCCGTCTCCACGGACCAGGGCCGGACCTGGGACATCAGGGACCACGTGATCACTTCGCCGTACAGCACCACGCGGGGCGACACCACGGCCTTCCCCGCCCAGACCTTCGACTACGGCGACGGCGACCAGCGGCTCTTCGTCGACACCGCATCCGGCTACTTCTACGTCTTCTACGGTTCCCGGATCGTCGACAAGGGCGGGTCCTGGGGCGACTTCATGGCGCACGTCGCGCGGGCCCCGATCTCCGCCAAGATGGCGCCCGGCAGCTGGCAGAAGTGGTACGACGGCGCCTGGTCGCAGCCCGGGAAGGGCGGCCGGGAGAGCGACATGGTGCCCGTCGACGCCGCCGACCCCACCGGCTACGTGCCGCCCGCCAAGGAGTACGACCCGGCGAAACCCGGCACCGTCAAGCAGCAGGTCGCGGCCGGCACGCTCACCCCGACCTCGCCGCTGTTCGTCATGAACGTCGCCTACGACGCCCACCTGGGCCTCTACCTCGGCACGCCACAGGCCGTCGACCAGAGCGGCAACGCCCCGCAGCAGATCTACGCCACCAAGGACCTCGCCACCCAGCAGTGGACCCTGCTCGGCGACACCGGCGGCTACCACACCGCCTCCTGGTACCGCTGGTTCCTGGACAGCGCCAACCTGACCAACTCCACCATCATCGGCCGCGACTTCCGCTTCTACTGCTCGTTCGGGTGCTCCGACGGCTCCTCGGGTGAGTACGTCGACCTCACCGTCGATTCCTCCAAGCCGGCCGCCGCGCCGTTCGACCTCACCCGGACGTACCGGATCGCCGGCGGCGACGGCCAGGTGCTGGCCCAGCTCCCCGGCAGCCCGGTGACCACCTCGGCGGCCCGGGCCTCCGGCTCCAAGCTGGAGGCCTGGTCGTTCGCGAGCAACGGCGACGGCTCCTACCGGATCCTCAACGCCGCGACCGGCGGCGCGCTCGGCGTGGACGCCTCGACCACCGCCGGACGGGCCTGGGGCGCCGCCCTGACCGTCGGGGGCGCCGTCGGCGTCGGCCGGCAGTGGTTCATCGTGCCGGCCGGCACCGGCTACCGCCTGGTCAACCGCTACAGCGGCCTGGTGCTCGGCCTCACCGCCGCCGGGACCCCGGCCGAGACCACCCCCGCCCGGTTCTGGACCGACACCACCGGCTCCGCCGTCGGCGGCGGTCGCACCGCCGCCGCGCAGACCCTCACGCTCACCCCGACCGGGAAGGCCCCCGAGACGGTCGTGCTCAGCGGCCCCGGCGACCAGACCGGCACCGTCGGCAAGGCCGCCTCGGTCCAGCTGACCGCGACCGACAACGCCGGCAAGCGGCTCACCTTCTCCGCGACCGGCCTGCCCGCCGGGCTCACCCTCGGCCCCGCGGGCCTGATCTCCGGGACCCCGACCGCGGCCGGGGTCGCCTCCGTGACCGTCACCGCCTCCTCCGGCACCGCGCGCGCCTCGGTCACGTTCAGCTGGACCGTCAACCCGGCCCTCAGCGGCAACCACACCCTCACCACCGGCGGCAAGGCCCTCGACGACGGCGACCACAGCACCACCGCCGGCAACCGGCTCATCACCTGGAGCCCGACCGGCGACAGCAACCAGCGCTGGCAGTTCCGCTCCCAGCCGGACGGCTCGTACGAGCTGGTCAACGGCCTCTCGTCGATGTGCGCCGACGTCAGCGGCGGCTCCACCGACGCCGGCGCCCAGGTGATCCAGTGGCCGTGCACCGGCGGCGCCAACCAGCACTGGAACGTCCGGTTGACGGCCGACGGCTCCTACACCGTCACCTCGGCCCGCAGCGGCCTGCTGCTCACCACCGCCTCCGGCGCGGACGGCGCACCGGTGACGCAGCAGCCGGACAGTGGATCGCCGCTGCAGCGGTGGTCGATCTCCTGATCCAGGCCCGCGAGGCGGTCCCCTGGAGGGGACGGGCCTGACGCCGGGCTCCCGGGACTGCCCCGGGAGCCCGGCACTTCCGCGTTCCGACCTCGCACCCGGACGTACCCCCACCCGGGACGTCGAACGGCCGCCCTCCCCAACTGCGGGGAGGGCGGCCGTCGGCGGTTCTTCGGACGGACTCGACGATGGGGAAGCCGTCCGCGCCGGCCGGTACGGTTCGATCGACGGCCGTGCGGAGCCTCCCACGTGCCGGCTCAGTGGGTCGCGGCGTCGCGCAGCCGCTCGGCGGCGGCCTCCGGGCTCACGTCGGTGACGAAGGCGTCGAGTCCGGATTCCACGCCCGCCAGGTACTTGAGCTTGCCGGGAGCGCGCCGGATGGTGAACAGCTCCAGGTGCAGGGCGAGTTCGTCGCCGCCGTCCTTCGGCGCCTGGTGCCAGGCGGAGATGTACGGGGTCCGGTTCGGCGCGGAGCCGGCGGGCGCGGGGAACAGCCGGTCGAAGCGGCGCAGCAGCTCGAGGTAGAGGCCGGGGAACTCGGCGCGCTCGGCCTCGTCCAGCTCGGTGAGGTCGCGCACCCGGCGGTTGGGGTAGAGGTGGACCTCGTACGGCCAGCGGGCGGCGAACGGCACGAAGGCGGTCCAGTGCTCGCCCTGGAGCACCAGCCGCTCGGGGGCGGCCCGTTCGGCGGCGAGGAGGTCCTCGAAGAGGTTCCGCCCGGTGCTCGCCCGGTGCGCCTCGGCCCGGCGGACCATCCGCAGGGTGCGGGAGGGGACGAAGGGGAAGGCGTAGATCTGCCCGTGCGGGTGGGCCAGCGTGACGCCGATCTCCTCGCCGCGGTTCTCGAAGCAGTACACCTGCCGGATCTCGGGCAGGGCCGACAGTTCGGCCGTGCGGTCGGTCCAGGCGTCCAGCACCAGGCGGGCCTTGGCCTCGTCCAGGTCGGCGAAGGAGGCGTCGTGGTCGGGGGCGAAGCAGACCACCTCGCAGCGGCCGGTGCCCGGCCGCAGGGTGCGCAGCGGGTCGTCCTCCCGGGCGGTGACGTGGGCGGCGGAGTTCAGGGCCAGCGAGGGGAAGCGGTTCTCGAAGACCACGACCTGGTAGTCGGCCGCGGGGACCTCGCTCAGCCGTCCGTCGCGGGAGGGGCAGAGCGGACACTCGCCGGCCGGGGGGTGGTAGGTCCGCTGCTGGCGGTGGGCGGCGACGGTGACCCACTCGCCGAGCACCGGGTCGAGCCGGGTCTCGGAGAGGCTCGCGGAGGGTTCCAGCGGGCGCTCGTCCGCGGCGTCGCGGACCGCTCCGGGCTCCTGGTCGTAGTAGACGAGTTCGCGGCCGTCGGCCAGCTTGGTCGCGGTCTTGTGCACCGCCGTGCTCCTTATGCGTGGGGCGTTGGCCCGCCTGTGACAATCTCCAACAGAATCAAACATATGCGATCGTTTGTCAACAGGTGTAGACCGGCCAGTCGGTCGCCGGGTGCCGCCCCTTGCCTTTATCGGGGCGACAAAACCGCAGGTGTTGACTGCGGTTCCGGTAGTGTTTGATTATGTCGAAATAAACTCTCGCCGTCGCAAAGGCACCAGCGGGAGCCGCCATGACACACACGCACCAGGTACGGGAGCCGAGCAGATGATCGACCAGGCCGCCAGCGACTTCGAGGCCGTCCACGGCGCCCGGCCGAGCGGCGTGTGGGCCGCGCCCGGCCGGGTGAACCTGATCGGTGAGCACACCGACTACAACGACGGCTTCGTCCTGCCCATCGCCCTCCCGCACACCGCCAAGGTCACCGCCCGCCGCCGCGAGGACGGCCGGGTGCGGGTCTACAGCGCCCAGGGCGACGGCACGATCACCGACCTCGCGCTCGACGGCCTGACCCCCGGCGTGGTCACCAGCTGGGCCGCCTACCCGGCCGGCGTCTTCTGGGCCCTCGCCGAGGCCGGACACGCGGTCGGCGGCGCCGACCTGTCCTTCGACAGCGACGTGCCGGCCGGCGCCGGGCTCTCCTCCTCCGCCGCCCTGGAGTGCGCCACGGCCGCCGCCCTCAACGACCTGTACGGGCTCGGCCTGACCGCGCCGGAACTCGCCCTGATCGCCCAGCGGGCCGAGAACGCCTTCGTCGGCGTGCCCTGCGGGGTGATGGACCAGATGGCCTCCGCCTGCTGCACGGACGGCGCCGCGCTGTTCCTGGACACCCGGACGCTGGAGCAGCGGCACGTCCCGCTCGACCTGGAGGCGGCCGGCTTCCGGCTGCTGGTGATCGACACGAGGGTCAAGCACGACCTCGGCGACGGCGCCTACGCCGCTCTGCGGGCCGGCTGCGAGCGCGCCGCCGAACTGCTCGGCCTGGACGCGCTGCGCGACCTGCCGGCCGCCGGCCTCACCGCGGCCCTGGACCGCCTCCCCGGGGAACTCGCCCCGCTGGTGCGGCACGTGGTGACCGAGAACCAGCGGGTGGCCGAGACGATCGAGCACCTGGACGCCGGCCGGATCGCCGCGCTGGGGCCGATCCTGACGGCCGGACACGCCTCGCTGCGCGACGACTTCCGGGTCTCCTGCCCCGAGACGGACCTCGCGGTCGAGGCCGCCGTGGCCGCCGGGGCGCTGGGCGCCCGGATGACCGGCGGCGGCTTCGGCGGCTCCGTCATCGCCCTCGTGGCGACGGGGGACGTGGAGGCGGTCTCGGAGGCGGTGGGCTCGGCCTTCGCGACCGAGGGCTTCGCCGCACCCGTCGCCTTCACCGCCGTCCCCTCGGCGGGGGCGCGGCGCCTGGCCTGACCGGGCACGTCCTGGCCTGACCGGGCGGCTCCGGGCCGCGCCCGGTCAACCGCCGGCCGGCACCACGACGAGTTCGCCGACCGCGTCGGCGAGCACGCCGCGGGCCGCCGCCGGCAGGGCGTCGTCGGTGATGAAGCAGTCGACCTCCGTCAGGGTCGCGAAGCTGCTCAGGCCGACGACGCCCCATTTGGTGTGGTCGGCGACCACGACGGTGCGGCGGGCGGAGGCGATCAGGGCCCGGTTGGTCTGGGCCTCGGCCAGGTTGGGCGTGGTGAGCCCGGCCTGCTCGCTGACGCCGTGCACGCCGAGGATGAGCAGGTCCACGTGGAGGTTTCGGATCGTCTGGTCCGCGAGGGCCCCCACCAGGGCCGCGGAGCGGGTCGGCGCCCCTCCGGTCAACAGCAGCGACGGAACGGTCTCCGTTCCGTCGCTCTTCGCTGCCCAGAGCAGGTCGGCGATCCGCAGGGAGTTGGTGACGACGGTCAGCCGCGGGATGTCCAGCAGGCGGGAGGCGACCGCGTAGGTGGTGGTGCCGGCGGAGAGCGCGACCACGCTGCCCGGTTCCACCAGCCGCGCGGCGGCGTCCGCCAGTGCGGCCTTGGTGCTCTCCTCCAGCTCGGACTTGACGTCGAATCCGGGTTCGTCCGTGCTCGCGGCCCCCAGCGCGATGGCCCCGCCGTGGACCTTCCGCACGGCTCCCTGGCGCGCCAAGGCGTCCAGGTCACGACGGATCGTCATGTCCGACACGCCGAACTGTTCGACCAGCTCGGCGACGCGCACCGCGCCGGCCTTGCGGATGGCCTCCAGGATCAGCGCCTGGCGCTGCGGGGCGAGCAAACTCTGGTCAGCCACGAAGGCCCTTTCGATCGAACGGGTACCTGGTCGCTCCCGCTTCCTCCGGCCGACCCTGCCACGGTGGTGGAGGAACGTGCGCGGCCGTCGCGGGCCGGACGGGGTGGCCGGAGCGTCGGGGGCGTCGACCGGGGAGAGGCGGTCGCGACGTGATCCAGTATCCCAGGACTCCGGTGCGCCACTCGGCCCGGAGGGTCCGGCCGGTCCGGTGGGGCCTTGCCGTACCGGAATCCGGAAACGGAACTGCCGGTGCCACGGGCAGGGGTGGCACCGGCAGTTCCGGCTGCGGTCCGGTCGACCCTCGGCGGCCGGCCGCCGTTCCGTCCCCGGCCGTCTCCGGTCCCGCCGTTGTGCGGCGGCGGGACCGGAGACGGACGCGGGCGACGGACGTCACGGGGATCCGAGCACCGGGGTGCCCGGTGCGGGAGGGTCGCGGGGGGGCGGGGGGGCCCCCCCGGGGGGGGGGGGGGGCGGCGGGGGGCCCCCCCGGCCCCCCCCCGGGGGGGGCCCGGTGGGTGTAGCAGGCGGGCGCCCCCCGGGCGCCCCGCGGCG
>NZ_JBHXLL010000034.1:0-94231 GCF_042721415.1 Kitasatospora sp. NPDC058444
ACGGGTCCTGCCCGTACACCGGCTGCCCGTACTGGTCGTACTGCTGCTCGTACGGCTGCTCGTACGGCTGCTGCTCGTACGACTGCGGCTGCTGCGGCTGCTGGTACGCCTGGTAGCCCTGCTGCTGGTAGCCGTACGGGTCCTGCCCGTACACCGGCTGCCCGTACTGGTCGTACTGCTGCTCGTACGGCTGCTCGTACGGCTGCTGCTCGTACGACTGCGGCTGCTGCTGCGGCTGCTGGTAGCCCTGGTACGGCTGCTGGTACTGCCCGGTGGACCAGTCCTCCGGCCGCCGGCCGTCGCTGCGATCAGTCATGCACCGCTCCTGGATCAGTCCCCGCGCGGCGCGTACAGCGCCCGCTTGTCGATGTAGCGGACCACGCCGTCCGGGACGAGGTACCAGACCGGCTCGCCCTTGGCGACCCGGTTGCGGCAGTCCGTGGAGGAGATGGCCAGCGCCGGGACCTCCACCAGGGAGACCCCGCCCACCGGAAGCCCGGCGTCCGACAGAGTGTGCCCCGGGCGCGTGCATCCGATGAAGTGGGCCAGCGAGAAGAGTTCGTCGGAGTCGCGCCAGGAGAGGATCTGGGCGAGCGCGTCGGCGCCGGTGATGAAGAAGAGGTCGGCGTCCGGGTGCAGGGCGTGCAGGTCGCGCAGGGTGTCGACGGTGTACGTCGGGCCCTGGCGGTCGATGTCGATCCGGCTGACCGAGAACTGCGGGTTCTCGGCGGTGGCGATGACCGTCATCAGGTAGCGGTCCTCGGCCGGGGTGACCTGGCGGTCGCTCTTCTGCCACGGCTGCCCGGTCGGCACGAAGATCACTTCGTCCAGGTGGAACGCGCTCGCGACCTCACTGGCGGCGACGAGGTGGCCGTGGTGGATCGGGTCGAAAGTGCCGCCCATGACGCCGAGGCGCTTCTTCACCGGTTCCGGTCCGCCGGGATTCCCGGCCTGCTCTCCCATGCCGCCACACCTTACGCGACACCCGTTACGGTGCGGGAACGGCCGGGTGGGGGTTCTCCGCAGATGCGTGAGGGAGCGGCCGGCCGGTGGCCGGACGCTCCCCGAGCGGTCCGCGCGGCCGGCTCAGCGGTCCCGGTTGAAGCGGGTGGTGATGAAGAGCAGGAGCAGCAGGATGAACAGCGCGGCGCCACCGGTCAGGGCCGGGTTCAGGCTGTCGTGGTTGCCCCCCTCGCCCTCGGCGAGAAGGTTCAGAACGGGGAGTGCGGCAGCAGTGCTCATGGTCGGCGGGACCTTCTCGGCTCGGTGAACGGACCTGTGGGTGGTTCCGGGCCGGTGAGGGCCCACCCGTCATCGTACGGGGGGTTACACGGCAACCGCTCGGCGGCCCACCGCCGCTGACCGGGCGTGAGCACGAGCCGGGGGAACGGGCGGCGGCCGGGCGGCGATCGAACCGCGTAAGGGCCGCGAAAGGGCCGTGAAAGCACCGCTGACGAGCCGGGGGCAGGCCGCCGACGAACCGGGGGGCGGGCCCGGGAAGGCGGTCCTAGTTGTTCTTGAAGGCGCGGGCCATGATCCAGATCAGCAGGCCGATGCCCACGAAGGACGCGACAACGATGATCCGCAGGAACAGGCCCGGACCGGTCTCGTCGGAGATGGGCGCGGCCAGGCTGACAAGCGTGTCGGTGGACATCTGCGGGGGCTCCTCGAACTGCTCGGTACCGCGGCCGGATCCGGTCTCGGTCGTCCAGGCCTCAGGTTAAACCGGCCTCACACCGACGCCGCCCACCGGCCCCGGTGACGCGCCCGCCGACCGCGGTGACGCGCCCGCCGGCCCCGCGGGGGAGCCCGCGTACGCTGCCCCGGGGACGAGTACGCAACCGCACGCGTTGCACAGACAGTCGTTGCAGGCGAAGACCAGCGGGGGGCGGGCCAGCGGGCCGCGGCCGCCGTCGACCAGGAGGTACTCAGACCATGACCGACACGACCGTGAAGACGCCGAGCCGCCGCCGCGAGCGCTTCCCCGGGATCTCCACCCGGGCCTGGGAGCACCCGGCGGACCGCTCGGCCCTGGTCGCGCTGCGCAAGCTCACGGGCTTCGACGACATCCTCAAGAAGCTCGCCGGCCTGGTCTCCGAGCGGGCGGTCCGGCTGATGTTCCTGGCCACCGCCGTGAAGACCTCCGAGCGCCAGTTCCCGGAGCTGCACACCATGGTGCGCGACGCCGCGTACGTGCTCGACCTGGAGCGGGTCCCCGACCTGTACGTCTCCCAGGACCCGACGGTCAACGCGTACTGCATCGGCATCGACACCCCGATCATCGTGGTCACCAGCGGCCTGGTCGAGCTGCTCGACGAGGAGGAGCTGCGCTCGGTCATCGGCCACGAGGTCGGGCACGCGATGTCCGGCCACGCCGTCTACCGGACGATGCTGATGATCCTCACCAACATCGCCACCCGGATCGCCTGGGTGCCGCTCGGCAACCTGGCGATCACCGCGATCATCACCGCGCTCAAGGAGTGGTTCCGCAAGGCGGAGCTGTCCAGCGACCGGGCCGGCCTGCTCGCCGGGCAGGACCTCCAGGCGTCCATGCGGGCCCTGATGAAGCTGGCCGGCGGCCACAACCTGGCCGAGATGAACGTCGACGCCTTCCTGGAGCAGGCCGAGGAGTACGACAAGGCCGGCGATCTGCGCGACGGCGTGCTCAAGGTGCTCCAGCTGCTGCCGCAGACCCACCCCTTCGCGGTGGTGCGGGTCGCCCAGCTGAAGAAGTGGGCGGAGAGCGACGACTACCGCTCGATCATGGCCGGCGCCTACCCGCGCCGCGCGGACGACCCGGACACCTCGGTCTCCGAGCAGTGGAAGGCCGCCGCCGAGCACTACACCACCTCGGTCAAGGAGAGCAAGGACCCGCTGATGGGCCTGCTCCGGGACGTCGCCGGCGGCGCCGCGACCGTCGGCGGCAAGCTCCGCGACACCTTCACCGGCGCCGCCGGCCGCAACGGTTCCTCGGGCAACGGTTCCTCGGGCAACGGCTCCTCGGACCGCGACGGCAGCTGACCCCCGCCCCACGACGGCGGCCGGTGTCCCAGCCCGGGGCACCGGCCGCCGCGCCGTTCCACCGCCCGTTCCACAGCCCGTTCCACCACCCGGCCCCGCCGCCGCCCGCCCCACCGCCCGGGCCGCCTCAGCCGCCCGCGAGCACCCCGCACACCTGCCAGCCGGGCCGGGCGTGGTTGCCGGGGTCGACGGGCGTCGGCGGCGCGACCACCGTGCCCTGCGCGGTGGCCAGCACCGGCTGCAGGAAGCCCGCCATCGAGGTGTCGCAGGGCTCCGGTCCGGCCTGGAGCACCGAGTCCACCAGCCGCAGCTGGGCCGAGGCCAGGTCCACCCGGTCGAACTCGAAGGTCAGCTGCCGCCGCACGGTCTCCAGGGTGACCGGTGCTCCGGCCGGGGCCCCGGCCGGCTTCAGCGCGTAGACGAAGGTGTGGTCGGTGGTGATCTGCAGGGTCCCGCTGTCCGCCTCGTCGATCCGCATCGCGCCGGCCACCTTCACGGTGTTCGAGTCCAGCGCGACCTGCGCCGGGTCGAAGCGGACGATCCAGCCGGTCACCGCGTGGTGCCGGTCGTCCACCGGCTGCGCCACGCTCGCGTCGAACTCCGCCTGCTCACCGGGCGTGACGAAGGCCCGCACCTCGGCGGTGGCGCCCTGGACCAGCGCGGCCGGGGAGAGCGAGGAGGCGACCAGGTAGCGCTGGACGGTGTCGAGCGCCTTGGCCACCTCGACCCGGCTGAAGTGCTCGGTGGCGGCCGCGGTCGGGGTGTTCAGCCCGATCGTGCCCTCCCCGTACCCGGGTTGCAGCGCGGCGAACGGGTCCGCCGGGTCGGCGACCGGACGGACCGCCGACGCCGGGCTCAACGCGACCAGGCTGACGGTCAGTTGACTGCCCTCGGGCCGCACCGCCGTCCCCCTCGGCGAGCTCACCCCGAAGTACACCGCGGCCCCGAAGGCGAGCAGGATGAGCAGCAGCAGGATGAACGCCTGGCGCGGGACGGTGCCCAGCGGGCCGAGCCGCACCCGCGGCCGGGTGGCCTTGCCGAAGGAGCTCGCCAACCGCTCCCGGGCGGAGAGTTCCTGGATGCGGGCAGCCCGCACGAACGATTCGTCGAAGACGACGGACCGGAATTCGTCCTCGTTGCCGGAACCACCCTCGGGCGTACCCTCCGGAGGCTCTCTCGGGTCACCCACACCACCAGGGTAGGCCGACACCAGCGCCGCCACGAGGGTGCGGGCGCACATTCCCGGGAACGCTCGGTGACCACCGCCCCGGGGCGTGCGCCCGCGCCAGGACGGCTGCTAGCCCGCCGGCGCCGTGACCACCAGCGGAGGCTCGGCCGGGGCCTGCCCCGGATCGAGCCCGGCGCTGCTGCTGCCGGACTCGGGGCGCCGGGGCGCGCCCGAGGGGCCGCCCACGCCCTGGTAGATCGCCGCGACCGCGATCGCCACCAGGCCCACGCCCATGATCACGGCGAGCACCCAGGCCACCGGCCGGTGCCAGCGCTGCTGGGCCACGTACCGCCCGCGGGAGCGCACCGGGTCGTAGCCGCGTCGCCACCTCCCCCGGAGCCGGCGGTCGGCCGCCCGGCCCGGCCCCGACCAGGGATCGGGGTAGAGGTGGTCCGCGTCGAGCCCGCTCGGGTACGGACGCAGCTCCAGCGGCAGTCCGTCCCCCGCCGGGGCGTCACGGCCCCAGCCCGGGCCCGCGGCATCCGGCTCGAACCGGGCCTCGGCGGCGGCGAGTTGCCGCTCCTTGGCGGTCGGCTCGTGCACGGCGGCGGACCGGACGAAGGCCTCATCGAAGACCACGGTGGCGAACTCGTCGTCCGCACCACCGTGGTCGGCGCCGTCGGGGTACGGGAAGCCCCCCACATCCTCAGCCACGGATTCAGCGTATTACCGGCCGGGCGATTTGTCTGTGGCTCCCGGCAGTTGGTCCGTCACACGTGTGACGGCGGCCCCTCACCCCTCGTTCAGCGACCGTCCGCGTCCCCGCCGACCGTCTGCGTGACCTCGCCCCGCACGTGCCCGTCACCAGTGACGATGTACTTGGTGCTGGTGAGCTCGGGCAGGCCCATCGGGCCGCGGGCGTGCAGCTTCTGGGTGGAGATGCCGATCTCCGCGCCGAAGCCGAACTCACCGCCGTCGGTGAAGCGGGTGGAGGCGTTGACGGCCACCGTGGTGGAGTCGACCAACCGGGTGAACCGGCGGGCGGCGGCCTGCGAGGTGGTGACGATCGCCTCGGTGTGGCCGGAGGACCAGCGGCGGATGTGCTCGACGGCGGCGTCCAGCGAGGGCACCACGGCGGCGGCCAGGTCCAGCGACAGGTACTCGGCGCCCCAGTCCTCGTCGGTGGCCGGCACCACGGTGGCCGGGCCGCCCTCGGCCGCCTTGCGCACCGCCTCGTCGCCGTGCACCGTCACCCCGGCCTCGGCGAGCGCCGCCAGCGCGAGCGGTAGGAAGGCGTCCGCGACGTCCTGGTGGACCAGCAGCGTCTCCGCCGCGTTGCAGACGCTGACCCGCTGCGCCTTGGAGTTCAGCAGGATGCCGACGGCCATCGCCAGGTCCGTCTCGGCGTCCACGTAGACGTGGCAGTTGCCGGTGCCGGTCTCGATCACCGGGACGGTCGAGCCCTCGACCACGGTGCGGATCAGCGAGGCGCCGCCGCGCGGGATCAGCACGTCCACGTAGCCGCGGGCGCGCATCAGCTCCTGCACCGAGTCCCGGCTCTCCCCGGGCACCAGCTGGACCGCGTCGGCGGGCAGCCCGGCCGCGGCGACGGCGTCGCGCACCACGGCGACCAGCGCGGTGTTGGAGCGGTAGGCCGAGGCGGAGCCGCGCAGCAGCACCGCGTTGCCGGACTTGAGGCAGAGCGCGGCGGCGTCCGCGGTCACGTTCGGACGGGCCTCGTAGATGATGCCGACCACGCCGAGCGGCACCCGGACCTGCCGCACGTCCAGGCCGTTGGGCAGGGTGTAGCCGCGCACCACCTCGCCGACCGGGTCGGGCAGGCCGGCCACGTCGCGCACGTCGGAGGCGATCGCGGCGATCCGCTCGTCGGTCAGGGTCAGCCGGTCGATCACCGACTCGGCGGTGCCGGCCGCCCGGGCCCGCTCCACGTCTTCGGCGTTGGCCGCGACGATCTCGGCACTGCGGGCCACCAGGGCGTCCGCGACCGCCAGCAACGCGGCGTCCTTCGCGGCGCGCGGCAGCGGGGCGAGCACGGCGGCGGCTTCCCGGGCTCGGCGCGCTACGGCGAGGACGGGGCTGTCGGCGGGGGCGAGATCGCTGGTCATGCCGCCAAGGGTAGCGACGCGCCCGCCCCGCCCGGAGGCCATTTCGCCCGATGAGACGCCGCCCCGACGATCCCGGCCCGCGCATCCCCGGCCCGCCCGTCCCGCCGCGGCCCCGCCCGGGCGGCTCGGTACCGGCGGCTCAGCACGGGCGGCTCAGTACGGGTGCACGCCGCCCAGGTGCGGCGGCGGATCGCCGAAGCCCTCCGCCACCCGCTTGTGGTACGTCGCCCGGTCGACCACCTCCAGCCCGACGATCTCCCAGGGCGGCAGCTTCGCGGTGACCTTGTGCTCGCCCCACAGCCGCAGCGCGATGGCCGCCGCGTCGTGCAGGTCCCGGGCCTGCTCCCAGTAGCGGATCTCCGCGTGGTCCGCCGCGTAGCGGGCGGTCAGGAAGAACGAGTGGTCGTGCGCCAGCTGCTCCAGTGAGGCGCGCAGCGAGGACAGCGGGGTGACCTGCCCGGCCACGCTCAGCACCACGTGCCACAGCCGGGCCTGCTCGGGGACCGTGGGCGGCTGGGCCGCCCGGTCGCGTTCGGGCCGCATTCTGCGCGCCCCGCCGGGCCTCTGCGACGGCGGACCGCCCGGCTCGGCGGGGCCGTCCCCGCGCCCGCCGTCGATGCTGGTCAGCCGCCGGCCCGCCGTCCCTGCGGTCAGCGCTGCCTCGCGCCTGCGTTCCACCGGCGGCCTCCTGTTCGGCGATGTCCTGTCGTCCCCACCGGCCCCGTCGACCCTCGGCCGACCGGTACGGCTGCGCCCCTCGTGGCCCGTGGCCGGGCCGCTCCCGGTACGGAGCGGCCCGCCGTCCGCGCTGCGCCGGTCGGCTGGGCGGCCGGTGCCAGACAGGCGCCGGGCCGGTCAGCCGCGCAGAACGACCAGGTCGTCGCGGTGGACGACCTCGCGCTCGTACGCGGCGCCGAACTCCTGGGCCAGGTCGCGGGTGGACCGGCCGAGCAGGCGGGGCAACTCCCTCGCATCAAAGTTGACCAGTCCGCGGGCCACGATGTGGCCGTTTTCGGCAAGAAGGTCCACCGGATCACCCGCGGCGAACTCCCCGTCGACCTTGGTGACCCCGGCCGGCAGCAGCGAGGCGCCGCCGGAGACGACCGCCCGGACGGCCCCCTCGTCCAGGTGCAGCGCCCCGCGCGGGCTGCTCGCGTGGGCCAGCCAGAGCATCCGGTCGGAGGTCCGGCTGCCGGTGCGCAGGAAGAGCGTGCCGGTGGGCCGGCCGGCCAGTGCGTCGGCGGCCTGGCTGGCGGCGGTGAGCACCACCGGGATGCCCGCGCCGGTGGCGATCCGGGCCGCCTCGACCTTGGTGACCATGCCGCCGGTGCCGACCCCGGCCTTGCCGGCGCTGCCGATCTCGATGCCGTCGAGGTCCTGCGGGCCGCCCACCTCGGCGATCCGGCTGGTGCCGGGGCGGGAGGGGTCGCCGTCGTACAGGCCGTCCACGTCGGAGAGCAGCACCAGCAGGTCGGCCCGGACCAGGTGGGCGACCAGGGCGGCGAGCCGGTCGTTGTCGCCGAACTTGATTTCGGCGGTGGCGACGGTGTCGTTCTCGTTGACGATCGGCATCGCGCCCATCGCCAGCAGCTGGTCCAGGGTGCGGTAGGCGTTGCGGTAGTGGGCGCGGCGGCTGGCGTCCTCGGCGGTGAGCAGCACCTGGCCGACCCTGATCCCGTACCGGGCGAAGGAGGCGGTGTAGCGGGCGACCAGCAGGCCCTGGCCGACGCTGGCGGCGGCCTGCTGGCGGGCCAGGTCCTTGGGCCGCCTGTCCAGGCCGAGCGGGGCGAGCCCGGCGGCGATCGCGCCGGAGGAGACGAGCACGACCTCCGGCGCCCCGGGGCGGGCGCGCAGCTTGGCGAGCGCGTCCACCAGGGCGTCGACGCGGTCCGCGTCCAGGCCGCCGGCCGCCGTGGTCAGGGAGGAGGAGCCGACCTTGACGACGATCCGCCGCGCGGTCAGCACCTCGTCCCGCAGAGAGTCCTCGCTCATCTCGCTGTACGCCCTTCCGGTGTGATGCGGGTACGCCGGGGCCGGGCCCGGCCGTCACCCCCGCAATCTACGCGATCGACGCAGGTCGCCCGCGAGGTGTTTCACCGGCTGGACCCGGCCTGGTCACGGGCTCGCCACAGCCCGGTCGGCAATCCGGATGGCTGGTATGGTCCCTGACCGCAAGCCAGATCGGGGGACGGCTTCTTGCCCGCTGGACCCATGTCGTCATCGACCCTTCCTGTCACGACGGGCGGCGCCGCACTGGGCAAAGGCCGGCAACGGTCGCGGCCGCGCGCCCAGGAGAAAAGCGCATCATGCGTTCGTACACCACCAAGCTGACCGTCGCCGCGCTCGCGGCGGCCACCGCCCTGTCGCTCGCGGCCTGCGGGCCGGACAACGCCGACCCGGCCGCTCCGGCGGGCGGCTCGACCGGTGCCGCTCCGGCGCCGACCGGCGGCACTCCGGCACCCGCCACCGGGGGTGCGGCCGGCGGGGGTGCCGCGACCGGCGGCGCGACCGCCGCCCCGTCGGGTGCGGCCACCGGCGGCGCGGCGGGCGCCCCGGGCACCGCCGGTGCGGCGGGCGGCGGGGCCGCCGGCGGAGCCGTCCCGGCGGCCGCCAGCAGCGTGAAGGTCGGCCAGAGCGCCACCGTGGACTTCGCCGACAAGACCGCCAAGGTCGCCACCAAGCTGGAGATCACCGTCACCGGCATCGAGGTCGGCTCGCTCCAGGAGCTCACCGCCGCCAAGGTCAACACCGTCGGCCTGGACAACCGCACCCCGATGTACGTCAGCTACACCATCAAGAACCTCGGGGACGCCAGCCTCTCCTTCACCGCCCCGGACTCGAAGTTCGTCGTCTTCGACAGCACCGGCAAGAAGGGCATCAACGTCATCAGCGCCGCCAACCCGCTGCCCAAGTGCACCGGCGCGAAGTTCCAGGGCGTCGCCAAGGGCGCCGAGGCCAAGGGCTGCACCATCATCGCCACCACCGGCAACACCCCGGCCGCGGTCGGCTACACCGACCTGGTGGACCCGCTGAAGCTCCAGGCCTCCTGGACCAAGTGACGCACCGTCAGTCATGAGCGACGCGAACGGCCCCCGCCGGCTGGACAGTCGGCGGGGGCCGTTCGGCTCGGCGGGCTACCGGGCTCGGCAGTCCTCGTCGTCAGTCCTCGTCGTCAGTCCTCGTCGTCGTCGCCCTCGATGGCGGCCTGGCGGCCGCTGGAGAGCGCCTCGAAGGCGAGGAACTCGGCCTCGGCGGCGTCCCGGCCCTTCTGCTTCTCGCGGCGGCGGTCGACCGCCGGACGCTGGGTCTCCATGCGGTGGTCCTCACCGCGGCGGCCGAGCATCTCGGCGCCGGCGGCCATGGTCGGCTCCCAGTCGAAGACGACGGCGTTGTCGTCCGGGCCGATGATGACGGTGTCGCCCTCGTGGGCCCCGACCTTCCACAGCTTCTCCTCGACACCGAGGCGGGCCAGCCGGTCGGCGAGGTAGCCGACGGCCTCGTCGTTGCTGAAGTCGGTCTGGCGGACCCAGCGCTCCGGCTTGGTGCCGCGGATGCGGTAGGCGCCGTCCTCCTCCTCGATCGTGAAGCCCTCGTCGTCGACGGCCTTGGGCCGCAGCACGATCCGGGTGGACTCCTCGGCCGGCTTGGCGGCGCGCGCGCCGGCGACGATCCCGGCCATCGCGAAGCTCAGCTCGCGCAGGCCCTTGCGGGAGGCGGCGGAGACCTCGAACACCCGGTAGCCGCGCTCCTCCAGGGAGGCGCGGGTCAGGTCCGCGATGTCCTGGCCGTCCGGGACGTCCACCTTGTTGAGCGCGACCAGGCGCGGGCGGTCGTCCAGGCCGCCGTACTCGGCGAGCTCGGCCTCGATCGTCTCCAGGTCGGTCAGCGGGTCGCGGCCGGGCTCCAGGGTGGCGCAGTCCAGCACGTGCACCAGCACCGAGCAGCGCTCCACGTGGCGCAGGAACTCCAGGCCCAGGCCGCGGCCCTGGCTGGCGCCCGGGATCAGGCCGGGCACGTCGGCGACGGTGTAGACGGTGTCGCCCGCGGTGACCACGCCGAGGTTGGGGATCAGGGTGGTGAACGGGTAGTCCGCGATCTTCGGCTTGGCGGCGGAGAGCACCGAGATCAGCGAGGACTTGCCGGCGCTCGGGTAGCCGACCAGGGCCACGTCGGCGACGGACTTGAGCTCCATGACGATGTCACGGGTCTCGCCGGGCTCGCCGAGCAGCGCGAAGCCGGGCGCCTTGCGGCGGGCCGAGGCCAGCGCGGCGTTGCCGAGGCCGCCGCGGCCGCCCTGGGCGGCGACGAAGCTGGTGCCGTGCCCGACCAGGTCGGCCAGCACGTCGCCCTTGCGGTCCAGCACCACGGTGCCGTCCGGCACCAGCAGGACGAGGTCCTCGCCGTCCGCGCCGGTGCGGTGGCCGCCCGCGCCCGGCTTGCCGTTGGTGGCCTTGCGCTTGGGCGAGTGGTGGTACTCGAGCAGGGTGGTGACCTGCGAGTCCACGGTGAGGATGACGCTGCCGCCCTCACCGCCGTTGCCGCCGTCCGGGCCGCCGAGCGGCTTGAACTTCTCGCGGTGCACGGAGGCGCAGCCGTGGCCCCCGTTACCCGCGGCGACATGAAGTTCGACGCGGTCCACGAAGGTGGTCATGGGTGTGCCTCCAGTGCGCGAGAGTCTGCTTGCTACCTGCGTAAAGCGTGAAGGGTGGACCGGAGAATTCCGGCCCACCCCTCACTGTGAGTCTTCCGGGACCCAGGAGGTCCGGTCAGACTCGGGAGTCCGCGGGGACTCAGGCCTCGACGGCCACGATGTTGACGACCTTGCGGCCGCGACGGTTGCCGAACTGCACCGCACCGGCGGTCAGCGCGAACAGGGTGTCGTCGCCACCACGGCCGACACCGGCACCCGGGTGGAAGTGGGTGCCGCGCTGGCGGACGAGGATCTCGCCGGCCGAGACGACCTGGCCACCGAAGCGCTTCACGCCGAGGCGCTGGGCGTTCGAGTCACGGCCGTTACGAGTAGAGCTTGCGCCCTTCTTGTGTGCCATTTTTCGCTATCCCCTTACTTGCTGACCGAGTCGATGCTCGTGATGCGCACCGCGGTGTGCTGCTGACGGTGACCCTGACGACGGCGGTAGCCGGTCTTGTTCTTGTAGCGCAGGATGACGATCTTGTCACCCTTGGTCTGGTCGACCACCTCGGCGTGAGCCTTCACGCCGGCCAGGACCCACGGGTCGGAGGTGACGGCGTCACCGTCGACGACGAGGAGGGTCGAGAGCTCGACCGAGTCACCCGGCTTGGCCTCGATACGGTCGATCTCCAGCACGTCGCCCACGGCGACCTTGTGCTGGCGGCCGCCTGCGCGAACGATCGCGTACATGCGGTACCTGCTTTCCTTGCTCGGTCGGAACCCCCGACGCCAGCCACCTGGGTACGGACACAGGAGCCTCCTCCCGGCCCCCCGCGCGGACGCGGCGACCTCGGGAAGGTGATGTGCTCGGGAGCATGGCGTAGACACGCCGATGGTCAAGAATACGGACCGGCCGCCCGGGGGGCAAACCGGCCCGTACGGCCCGGCGCGGGATCACTCCCGCCCCGGGCGTGGGCATCACTCGGCCGCCGTATCACCCTCGGCGGCCGCGGCCTTCTTGGCCGCCGCGCTCGTCCGCTTGGTGGCGGTCTTGCGGGCGGTGGTCTTCTTGGCCGCCGCGGTGGTCTTCTTGGCGGCGGTCTTCTTCGCGGCGGTCTTGCGGGCGGCCCGCTTCTTCGGCGCCGGGGCCTCCTCGGCCGGAGCCTCGGCGGCGGCCTCGGGGGCCTCCGTGGCCTCAGCGGCCTCGGGAGCCTCGGCGACGACCGCGGCCTCCGCGACCACGACCGGCTCGCCCGGAGCCTCGGCGGCGGCCTCGGCGGCGGTTTCCGCGACCGCCGGGGCGGCGGCCTCCAGGGCCGCCTCCAGCGCCGCCTCGGCCTTCGCCTGGAGCACCACGATCTCGGCGCTGTCCGGGGAACCCGCCGGAGCGGTCGCCTTGCGCACCGCGCGGCGACGCGGACGGCCCGCCGGAGCGGCGGCCGGGGCCTCGGCCACGGGGGCCTCGACGACGGGGGCCGCCACGGCCTGCGCGACCTCCTCGGCCGGAGCCTCGACGCCCGGGACCTCCAGGGCCAGCTGGCCCTCGATCTCCTCGCGCACCGGCTCGGCCGGCTCGGCGACGGCCTCGGCCGACTCGGACAGGATGGTCACCACGGCCTCGACGGCCTGCGGCTCCTCGTGGCCCGCGCCGCCCTTGCCCCGGCGACGGCGCTTGCCGCCGCCCGCGCCGGCCTCGCCCGCCGCCACGGGGGCGTGGACGTGGGCGCTCGGCTGCTCCATGTGGACGATCACGCCGCGGCCGTTGCAGTGCACGCACGGCTCGGAGAAGGACTCCAGCAGGCCCTGGCCGACCCGCTTGCGGGTCATCTGGACCAGGCCCAGCGAGGTGACCTCGGCCACCTGGTGCTTGGTCCGGTCCCGGCCCAGGCACTCCAGCAGACGGCGCAGCACCAGGTCGCGGTTGGACTCCAGCACCATGTCGATGAAGTCGATCACGATGATGCCGCCGAGGTCGCGCAGCCGCAGCTGGCGCACGATCTCCTCGGCCGCCTCGATGTTGTTCCGGGTGACCGTCTCCTCCAGGTTGCCGCCCTGGCCGACGAACTTCCCGGTGTTGACGTCGATGACGACCATCGCCTCGGTGCGGTCGATCACCAGCGAACCGCCGCTGGGCAGCCAGACCTTGCGGTCCAGCGCCTTCATCAGCTGCTCGTCGATCCGGTAGGTGGCGAAGACGTCCACCTCGGAGGTCCACCGCTGGAGCCGCTCGGCGAGGTCCGGGGCCACGTTGGAGACGTACTCGTGGATGGTCTTCCACGCCTCGTCGCCGGAGACGATGACCTTGCTGAAGTCCTCGTTGAAGATGTCGCGGACGACCCGGACGGTCATGTCCGGCTCGCCGTACAGCAGCGCCGGGGCGTTGCCGGTCGCGGCCTTCTTCTGGATGTCCTCCCACTGCTGCTGGAGGCGCTGGACGTCGCGGGTCAGCTCCTCCTCGGAGGCGCCCTCGGCGGCGGTGCGCACGATGACGCCCGCGTCGTCCGGGACGATCTTCTTGAGGATCTGCTTCAGCCGGGCGCGCTCGTTCTCCGGGAGCTTGCGCGAGATGCCGGTCATCGAGCCCTCGGGCACGTACACCAGGTAGCGGCCGGGCAGCGAGATCTGGCTGGTCAGGCGGGCGCCCTTGTGGCCGATCGGGTCCTTGGAGACCTGCACCAGCACGGACTGGCCGGACTTCAGCACCGACTCGATCCGGCGCGGGCCGCCGTGGCCGCCCAGCGCGCCGAAGTTGACCTCGCCGGCGTACAGCACCGCGTTGCGGCCCTTGCCGATGTCGACGAAGGCGGCCTCCATCGACGGCAGCACGTTCTGGACCTTGCCCAGGTAGACGTTGCCGACGTACGAGGTGGCCTGCTCCTTGTTGACGTAGTGCTCGACCAGCACGCCGTCCTCGAGGACGCCGATCTGGGTGCGCTGGCCGCTCTGGCGCACCACCATGACGCGCTCGACCGACTCGCGGCGGGCCAGGAACTCGGCCTCGGTGATGATCGGCACCCGGCGGCGGCCCAGCTCGCGGCCCTCGCGGCGGCGCTGCTTCTTGGCCTCCAGACGGGTCGAGCCCTTGATGGACTGCACCTCGTCCGGGTCGAAGGACGGCTCGGTGGAGCGGCGGCGCGGCTCGCGCACCTTCACCACCGTGCGGACGCCGTCCTCGGTGGTCTCGGCGGTCTCGACGGCGCCGGCCTCACCGCTGCGGCGACGGCGGCGACGGCGGCGGCGCGACGAGGACAGGCCGGCGGCCAGGTCGTCGTCCTCCTCGCCCTCGTCCTCGGCGATCGCCTCGGCCGGCTCCTCGGCGGCGGGCTGCTCGGTCTCGACGGCCTCGGCGGCCTCGAACTCCTCGGCCTCGCCACGGCGACGGCGGCGGCCACCCCGGCGGCGACGGCGCGACGGACGGCCGTCCTCCTCCCACTCGCCCTCGGTCTCCGGACCGGCGGCGGGGGCCTCCACGGCGGGCGCCTCGGCCACCGGGGCCTCGACGACGGGCGCCGGGGCCGGAGCCTTCACCGGAGCCTTCGCCGGTGCCTTCGCCGGTGCCTGGGCGGCCGACTTGCGGCGGGTCGGCTCGACCCGGGTGCGGACCCGGCGACGACGGCCGACACCGCTGTACTCGAACTCGTCCTCGTCCTCCGCGCGCTCGGCCGCGGCCGGGGCGGCCTCGGCCTGCACCGGGGCGACGGCGGGCTGCTGCGGCGCGGCCGCGGCGGACGCGGCCGGCGTGGACGGCGCGACGAAGGGGGCGGGCTCCTGGAACACCGGCGCCTGGAAGATCGCGGTGGCCGGGCGGACGGCGCGGCGGCGCACCCGGTGGTGCGGCTCGGCCTCGGCGGCCGGGGCGGCAGCGGCGGGCTGGGCCGTCGGCTCGGCGGCGGCCTTGGCGGCGGGGGCCTCGGTGGCGGCCTCGGCGGCCTCCTCCTCGGGCTCCTCCTCGACCGCGGGCTCCTCGGCCTGCGGCTCCTCCACCGGAGCCTCGACGACCGGCGCGGCCTCGACCACGCGACGGCGGCGGGGCCGGCGGGCCGGAGCGGCCGGGGCCTCCTCGGCCACCGGCTCGGCGGCGGGGGCCTCGACGACCGGCGCCTCGGCGACGGGCGCCTCGGTCGCGGGGGCACCGGCAGGCGCCTCGGCACGCTTGCGGGTACGGCGGGCCCGGACGGGCTTCTCGACGACCTCGGCCTTCTCGACAGCCTCGGTCTTCTCGACGGCCTCGGCCTTCTCCGCCTTGGCGGCCCTGCCGGCCTTCGCGGCCTTCGGAGCCTTCACGGCGGTCTCGGCCGCCGGGGCCTGCTCGGTCTCCGGCGCGGTCACCACGATCGGGGTGGCCTCCGGCGCCCCGGCCGGGGCCTCGGCACGCTTGCGGGTACGGCGGGCCCGGACGGGCTTCTCGGCGACCGGCTCGGCCGCCGGCTCCACGGCCGGAGCCGGGGTGGCCGCGGCCACCGGAGCCTCGGCCGGCAGCACCGTCTCGGCCGCCTCGGCGGCCGCGCCCTGCGGGGTGCCCGCCGGGCGGGACACCGCGCGGCGACGGCGGCGCGGCGGCGCGGCGGACGCGCCCTCGCCACCGGTCGCGGCGGTTTCGTTCTGTTCCGTGGCCGCAGTCTGCTGCGGATCGGTGTTATCGAGCATGCGGGTGGATCTCCCGTCAGGCCCCCGGGCTCCGCATCCGGGCACGGCACGGCTCCGCTGGGCGGCCGGCATCGAGACGATGCCTGGACCGGACCCTTTGACGGTGCCGCCGCGCGGACGCGAGGCCGCACAGGGGCTCGTAGTCTCGCTCGGCGCCCCGCGCTCGGCGGGGTGTCGAAAGTCTTCTGGTCTGACCAGTCTTCTGAGGTTTTCCCAAGCTGCGCCGTCCCCCAACCCCGGGTGGCTCCCGGACGGGGTCCCGGACCGGCCGACCTTCCTGGTCGGCAGGCCCCGGGTGGCGGGCCTGCGCTGCGACGACGCTCGCTCCCCTGGGGAGCCGCGGGAACCCTGGAGGACCGTCGGGCCCAGTGAGGCACTGGGCCCGGCCTCCCCCCGCTAGGCGGACGCGGTAGCGTGCGGCCCTGCGGCCGGCTCCGAGCCGACCGGGACCGCCGCGCGGTCGAGCGCCAGCGGGTCGGTCACCGTGCCGGTCTCCTCATCGAGCGGCCCCTGCGCCAGCCTGGTCACCTCTGCGGGGACCGGCGGCGCCAGGTCGGCCGTCGCACGGAGACCGGACAATACGTCGTCGGGTCGTACGGCGGGTGTGGCGTGTCGTACTACCAGGCGCAGTATCGCACAGGGACGGCCGGTCCGAACATCGCGGTCGGTTCCGGCCCCGGCGGCCGCACCGGCCTCGACCAGGGCCGGGACGGCTTCCAGCGCCGCCACCGCACCCCGCGCGTCGAAGACCCGCAGGCCGTTCTTGGTGCGGCGCTCGACCTCGACCCGCTCGGCGGCGAGGAAACGCGCGACCGCGTCGGCGGCCACCTCCGGCTCCACGCCGTCCAGTCGGAGCAGCCACTCGGAGGCCTCCAGGCGCTCCACGAAGTTCGGCGTCCGCACCTCGACCGCGTCGATCACGTCCAGGCCCGGCGGCAGCGACTCGTCCAGCTGCGCCCGCAGTTGCTCGGGGTCGCGGACGGCGGCCAGGCCGATCTCCAGGTACTCCGCCTCGCTCGCCACCCCGGTCGGGGCCGCGTTGGCGTAGGAGACCTTCGGGTGCGGGGTGAAGCCGGCCGAGTAGGCCATCGGAACGGCGGACCGGCGCAGGGCGCGCTCGAAGGCGCGCTGGAAGTCGCGGTGGCTGGTGAAGCGGAGCCGGCCGCGCTTGGTGTAGCGGAGACGAATCCGCTGCACCGTCGGCGCGGGCGGCGGACCGTCGGGCGTACGGCGTGCCAGGGTCGCTCAGTCCTTAGTCAGTTGTCCCCGTCCGGCGTGGCGTCTTCCCGCCACTGTCCGGACTCTGTCATCTCAAAGGGTACGCGCCCCACCAGCCCCCTCGCTCCGCCCCTGGTCAGCCTCGGCTCCGGGCACACCGCGACCCCCGGCCGAAACCTTCCGGCCGGGGGTCGCGGATGTGAGACGCGCTACTTGTTGACGACCGTCAGGGGCAGCATCTTCTTGCCGGTGGGGCCGATCTGGATGTGGGTGTCCATCTGGGGGCAGACGCCGCAGTCGAAGCACGGGGTCCAGCGGCAGTCGTCGACCTCGACCTCCTCCAGGGCGTCCTGCCAGTCCTCCCAGAGCCAGTCCTTGTCGAGGCCGCTGTCCAGGTGGTCCCAGGGCAGCACCTCCTCGTAGGTGCGCTCGCGGGTGGTGTACCAGTCGACGTCGACGCCGGTGCCGGACAGGGCCTTGTCGGCGCAGGCCATCCAGCGGTCGTAGGAGAAGTACTCGCGCCAGCCGTCGAAGCGGCCGCCGTCCTCGTAGACCGCGCGGATGATCGCGCCGACCCGGCGGTCACCGCGGGAGAGCAGGCCCTCGACGATGCCGGGCTTGCCGTCGTGGTAGCGGTAGCCGATGTTCTTGCCGTACTTGCGGTCGCCGCGGATCGAGTCGCGCAGCTTGGCCAGGCGGGCGTCGGTGTCCTCGGCGGACAGCTGCGGGGCCCACTGGAACGGGGTGTGCGGCTTGGGCACGAACCCGCCGATGGAGACGGTGCAGCGGATGTCGTTCTGGCCGGTGACCTCGCGGCCCTTCTGGATGACGTTCTTCGCCATCTCGCCGATCTGGAGCACGTCCTCGTCGGTCTCGGTCGGCAGGCCGCACATGAAGTACAGCTTCACCTGGCGCCAGCCGTTGCCGTACGCGGTGGCGACGGTGCGGATCAGGTCCTCCTCCGACACCATCTTGTTGATCACCTTGCGCATGCGCTCGCTGCCGCCCTCGGGGGCGAAGGTGAGGCCCGAGCGGCGCCCGTTGCGGGACAGCTCGTTGGCGAGGTCGATGTTGAAGGCGTCGACGCGGGTGGACGGCAGCGACAGACCGATCTTGTCCTCGGTGTAGCGGTCCGCCAGGCCCTTGGCGATGTCGCCGATCTCGGTGTGGTCGGCGCTGGACAGCGACAGCAGGCCGACCTCCTCGAAGCCGGTCGCCTTCAGCCCGCGCTCCACCATCTCGCCGATGCCGGTGATGCTTCGCTCCCGCACGGGGCGCGTGATCATGCCGGCCTGGCAGAAGCGGCAGCCGCGGGTGCAGCCGCGGAAGATCTCCACGGACATCCGCTCGTGCACCGTCTCCGCGAGCGGGACCAGCGGCTGCTTCGGGTACGGCCACTCGTCCAGGTCCATCACGGTGTGCTTGGACACCCGCCACGGCACGCCCGGGGCGTTCGGCACGACGCGGCCGATCCGGCCGTCGGCCAGGTACTCCACGTCGTAGAACTTCGGGACGTACACCCCGCCGGTGCGGGCCAGGCGCAGCAGCAGCTCGTCGCGGCCGCCCGGGCGGCCCTCGGCCTTCCAGGCGCGGGTGATGTCGGTGATGTCGAGCACGGCCTGCTCGCCGTCGCCGACCACCGCCGCGTCCAGGAAGTCCGCGATCGGCTCCGGGTTGAAGGCCGCGTGGCCGCCGGCCAGGACGATCGGGTCCTCGTCGGTGCGGTCCTTGGCCTCCAGCGGGATGCCGGCGAGGTCGAGCGCGGTGAGCATGTTGGTGTAGCCGAGCTCGGTGGAGAACGACAGCCCGAAGACGTCGAAGGCCTTGACCGGGCGGTGGGCGTCCACGGTGAACTGCGGGACGTCGTGCTCGCGCATCAGCGCCTCGAGGTCCGGCCAGACGCTGTAGGTGCGCTCGGCGAGCACACCCTCGCGCTCGTTCAGCACCTCGTAGAGGATCATGACGCCCTGGTTGGGCAGGCCGACCTCGTAGGCGTCGGGGTACATCAACGCCCAGCGGACGTCGCAGGCGTCCCAGTCCTTGACGGTCGAGTTGAGCTCGCCGCCGACGTACTGGATCGGCTTCTGGACGTGCGGGAGGAGGGCCTCCAGGCGTGGGAAGACCGATTCGACAGTCATGTACTAGGAACCCTTACGACGTGATTCGGTGCCGCGAGTCGGCACGGGAGGGGTGACCCTCAAGGGTAGCCCAATCCGGGGAACGGGCCGTCTGCCCCGGTTCACGGGCCCCGCGCGCTCCGGCGCCTCCCGGGCGGCCGGCATCCGCCCGTGCCCGCTGGTGCCCGCCGCCGCCCGCCCCGGCACGCGCAGTGCGCGCCCGCCGGGCGGCGCCGTCCGCCGTTGACACGCCCGGACGGGCCGTGCGGTACTGACAGGGCTCCGCCAAAGAGACCTGCACCCCTTCCGGACAAGGAAGTTGAGTCGTACGCTCGGCCCCCGTCCGTTTTCCGGCCGGCGCGACCTCCCTCACCACGGGGCTGCTCCGGCACGGCCCCGTCCGCCCCGCCAGGCCCCGTCCCGGCTCCGCTCGGCCGCCGTCCCCGGCCCGCGGCGCCCCGCCCCGTCCCCGCACCCGCCCTCGTCCCCGCCCGCACGCCGTGCCCGGCGGCGCACCCGCACGCCCGCGCCCCGGCGGCCGTACGACCGGCGCAAGGAGAACCATGACCGACACCGGTCGGCGGATCCGCCCCCTCCGGCCCCTCGACGCCCGGCCGGCCCGCTACCCCACGCCGGCCCAGGCCGAGTCCGCCGCCCGGCGGCTCGCCCTGCGGCACCCGGACCGCTGCCGGCTGCGCGAGGTGGGCCGCTCCCGGGCCGGGCGCCCGCTGATGCTGCTCTCCGTGGACCGCGGGCCGCACGCGGTGCTGGTGGTCGGCGGCCCGCACCCCAACGAGCCGATCGGCACCGCGGGGACCGTCCGGCTCGCCGAGGTGCTGCTGGACCGCCCCGCCCGCCCCGGTCTCTCCTGGCACCTGCTGCTCTGCCTCGACCCGGACGGTGCCGCGCTCAACGCCGGCTGGCTGGACGGCCCGCTCACCATGCGGCGCCACTACGAGCACTTCTTCCGCCCCTCCTTCGAGGAGCAGCCCGAACTGCTGCCCGCCGCCGGCTCCGGCCGCCCGCCGATGCCGGAGAGCCTGGCGCTGACCGGCCTGATCGACGAGCTGCGCCCCTTCCTCCAGTGCTCGCTGCATGGGGTGGACTTCGGTGGCGCGTTCGCCCAGCTCACCCGCCCGGTCCGGGGCCTGGCCGGGCGCTTCGCCCGCTCCGCGCAGCGGGCCGGCGTCCCGCTCGACGTGGACTCCTACGACGCGATCGGCTGGGCCAGCCCGGACCCCGGCACCTATCTGATGCCGTCCCCGGGCGCCGGGGGTTCCCGGGCCCTGCCAGACGAGCCGGAGCTGTCCACCTGGTCGTACGCGGCCCGGTACGGCGCGGTCACCGCGGTGCTGGAGGTCCCGATGTGGGCCGTCGACGCGGTCGGCGACGCCCGTCCCCACCCGGCCGGGGCGCAGGCCCTCGCGGCGGCCGCCCGCGACCTCACCGCGCGTGCCGGGGAGCTCGCCGCCCTGCTCCCGGGCGTCGCCGCGCGGCGGGACGAGGCCCACGGCCACGAGGCGTACGGCCCGCTGCTGCGCACCGCCGGGTCCAGCCTGGCGGTCGCCCCGCGGGTGGCCGAGGAGTGGCTGGAGCGCTGGGGCGCCGAGCCGCTCACCACCTCCCGGGTGACCACCGCCGAACTGGTCGCGGCCCGCGTGCCGTTGCGGGTCGCGTCGGTCCTGCTGCGGCTGCTCGCCGACGCCCGAGGCCCCGCCGCCGAGGCCGCCCGCGACCGCGCCCGCGCCGTCGTCACCGACAGCCTCGACCGGCTGCGCCACCGTTTCGGCGCCCGCTGGGTCCCCGTCCAGGAGCAGCTCGCCCACCAGACCCGGGCCGTCCTCGGCACCGCCGACTGCCTCCTCCGGTAGCCCGGGCCGGACCGGGCCGCCGGGCTGCCCGAAGGGCACTCCCGCATCCGCCCGACTCGCCCGCCATGAAAGCGAGTTGGCGACCGCCGCCGGCCGGGCGGGGCGCAGGGGCCGGACACGACGGCGGGGCCGGCCCGGGAAGTCCCCGACCGGCCCCGCCGCGCGGCGCGCTCAGGCCGCTATCGGCCGCTGGCTCCGCACCGCCTGGAGCAGCCCGACGGCCATCCAGTTCGCGAACATCGAGGAGCCGCCGTACGAGACGAACGGCAGCGGGATGCCCGCGACCGGCATGATGCCCAGGCACATCCCTATGTTCTCGAAGGCCTGGAAGGACAGCCAGGCGATGACCCCGGCCGCCACGATCGTCCCGTACAGGTCGGTCGCCTGCCGGGCGATCCGGCAGGCCCGCCAGAGGATGACGCCGACCAGCGCGATGATCGCCAGCGCCCCGACGAAGCCCAGCTCCTCGCCGGCCACGGTGAACACGAAGTCGGTCTGCTGCTCCGGCACGAACTGCCCGACGGTCTGGGTGCCGTGGAACAGCCCCTTGCCGGTCAGCCCGCCCGAGCCGATCGCGATCCGGGCCTGCGCGGTGTTGTAGCCGACGCCGTTCGGGTCCAGCTGCGGGTTGGCGAAGGCGGCGAAGCGGTCGATCTGGTACTGGCTCAGCAGCCCGAACTTCCAGATCGCCACGCACCCGGCGGCACCCGCCATCAGCAGGCCGAGCACCCAGCGGTTCGCCGCGCCCGAGCCGAGCAGGATGCCCAGCACGATCGCGGCCATCACCATCACCGAGCCGGCGTCCGGCATGAGCATCACTATGGCCATCGGCAGCCCGGCCCAGAGCAGTCCCCGGAACACCGCCCGGTGCGAGGGGAACTCCCGCTCCCCCGCGTCCACCTGGTCGGACAGCACGACCGCCATCGCCAGCACGATCGCGAGCTTCGCGAACTCGGCCGGCTGGATCGAGAAGCCGCCGCCGAGCTGGATCCACGAGTGCGCGCCGTTGATGGTCGAGCCCAGCGGGCTGAGCGTCGCCAGCAGCATCAGGATCACGCCGACGTACAGGAACGGCACGATCGTGCGGAAGCGCCGGCTCCCTATCGCTATCACCACGGAGCACAGCACCAGCCCGACCACGAAGTTGGTCAGGTGCCGGTACAGGAAGTACTGCGGGTCCCCGTGGGTCAGCGAGTCGCGCCCGCGGGTGGCCGACCAGACGAGCAGCGAGCTGCCGGCCGAGAGGGCCAGCGCGGCGAGCAGCAGTATCCAGTCCAGCCGCCAGAGCGGGGAGTCCTTGGCCAGGGCCTTGGAGACCCCGCTGCGCTGGGGGGCCAGCCGCAGCTGCCGGTACGAGCCGTAGGAGGTCATGCCCGTCCCCTTCCCGGTCCGCGCTTGGGTTCGAGCGCGGCGTCGGCCGCGGTGTACGACGCCGGGCGGTCGGCCGGTGGCGCCTGGTCGAGGAAGGCCGTCGCGGGGGCCGGTGCGGCGGCCGCGTCGAGCAGCCCGGGGGCCGGCCGGGCGGCGGCCGTGTCGAGCAGCGCCGGAGCCGGTGCGGCGGCCGGGGCCTGGGCGCCCGGCGCCGCGTCGGCGCCGTACGAGACCGGCTTGATGATCGCGGTGCCGTCCGGGTTGAACTTCGGCAGCTCGGCCTGCGGCGCGGGCAGCAGCGCCTTGGTGTTGTCGACGTTGCCCTTGTCGTCCACGCCGTACATCGCCTGGTAGATCCGGCGGACGGCGTCACCGGAACCGCCGGAGCCGGTGCCGCCCTGGCTTATCGTCATGACGATCGCGTAGTCCTTGCTGTACGTCGCCAGCCAGGAGGTGGTCTGCTTGCCCTCGACCTCGGCGGTGCCGGTCTTGGCGTGCAGCGCGATTTTGTCCTGCGGCCAGCCGGCCTGCGAGAACTTCCAGGCGGCGGTACCGCTCTTGACGACGCCCTCGGTGGCCTGGTTGATGTAGCTCAGCAGCTTCTCGTCGCCGGGGAACTTGGCGTCCGCCTGCGGGGCGATCTCGCGGACGAGGTCCCCGCCCGGGTTTATCACCGCCTTGGCGATGGTCGGCCGGTAGAAGGTGCCGCCGTTGGCCAGCGCCGAGTAGATCCGGGCCATCTGGACCGGGGTGACGAGGGTGTCGCCCTGGCCGATCGCGAAGTTGACGGCGTCACCGGCGCGCATCTGGTAGCCGTCGACGCAGTTCTCCCGGGCGATCTGGTCGGAGTAGCTGTTGCCGCCCTTCTGCCCCTGGGCGCACCAGGCGTCCTTGTTGTTGTCGTAGAAGGACTGCTTCCACTGCCGGTCCGGCACCCGGCCGGTCACCTCGGACGGCAGGTCGATGCCGGTCTTGGCGCCGAGGCCGAACTGGTGGGCGGTCTTGAAGAACCAGTCGCCCGGCTCCTTCTTCGGCTTGATGCCGCCGTCCTTCACCCATTGGTCGTTCGCCAGGCCGTAGAAGACGGTGTCGCAGGAGACCTCCAGGGCCTTCTCCAGCGTGATGGAGCCGAAGCTCTCGCTCTCGAAGTTCTTGAACTCGCGACCGCCGATGACCATGCTCTTGGGGCACGGGTAGGTGCCGTCCAGCGAGTAGCCGGCCTGGACGGCGGCGGTGGTGGAGATGACCTTGAAGGTCGAACCGGGGGCGGACTGACCCTGTATGGCCCGGTTCAGCAGCGGGAAGTTGGACTCCTTGCTGGTCAGCGCCTGGTAGTCCTTGCCGCTGATGCCGCCCACCCAGAGGTTCGGGTCGTAGGTCGGGGCGCTGGCCATCGCGATGATCTGCCCGGTGTGCACGTCCATCACCACGGCGGCACCGGAGTCGGCCTCGTAGTTGCGGTTGGTGACCTTGTCGAAGGTGTTCCGGGCGTCGTTCATGGCCTGCGCCAGGTTGTCCTCGACCACCTTCTGCACCCGGGCGTCGATGCTGGTGACCAGGTTGTCGCCGGTCTGCGGGGCGACGGTGCCGGCGTTGCCGATCACCCGGCCGAGGTTGTCGACCTCCAGCTTGGTGATGCCCGCGGTGCCGCGCAGGTCGCGGTCGTACACCGACTCCAGGCCGGCCCGCCCGATCTGGTCGGCCGGCAGGTAGCGGTCCAGGCCGGTCTTGGCGGCGGTCTTGCCGACCTCCTCGTCGGTGACCGGCGAGAGGTAGCCGAGCACCTGGGCCATGTTGGCGCCCTCGGCGCCGGTGTAGCGGCGCACGGCGGTGGGCTGCGCGGTGACCCCGGGGAAGTCCTCGCGGCGCTCCATTATCTGCATCGCCTGCTGGGTGGTCGCCTCCTTGGTGACCGGGATCGGCTGGTACGGCGAACCGTTCCAGCAGGGCTGCGGGGTCTTGGCGTCGCAGAGCCGGACCTTCTCCTGCACGTCCTTGGCGGGCATCCCCAGCACCTCGGCCAGCCGGGACAGCACCGCCTTGCCGCCGTCCTTCTGCTGGAGCAGCGAGGTGCGGCTGACCGAGACCACCAGCCGGGTCTCGTTGCCGGCCAGCACCCGCCCGGAGGCGTCCAGGATCTCGCCGCGGACGGCCGGCTCGACCACCTCGCGGATGTGGTTGCCGGTCGCCTTGGCGGTGTACTCCTTGGCGTTGCGGATCTGCAGGTACCACAGCCGCCCGCCGAGGGTGGCGAGCAGCGACAGCACCAGGATCTGCAGCACCACCAGACGGATCGTCACCCTCCGGGTGCGGCCGGTCTCGGGGATGTTGCTCACGTCTCGTGCGCTCCAGGATGCGGGGAGGTCGGGAGGTCGGGTGTCGGGGCCGGACCGGTTACGGGCGGCGGACGAAGCCGGGCAGGCGCCGCTTCTTGTACGACGGGCCGGACGAGGCCTCGCGGGTGGTGCGGTAGCGGGCCAGGGTGCCGAGGCCGGAGCCGCTCTCGTCGTCGTCCGCGGCGGCCACCGGGTCGCGCCCGAAGCGGCGGCCGAGGTACATCACCAGCGGCACCACGAAGGGCGCCAGCAGCAGGTCGTACAGCAGGGCGCTGATCACCAGTCCGCCGAGGCCGACGTGCCGGGCCGCGGTGTCGCCGACCAGGGCGCCGACCATCGCGTAGAGCAGGGTGGAGGCGACCGCCGCGGCGCCGACGACCAGCAGCGAGCCGGCCACCGAGCGCTGGCGGCCGTGGTCCGGGCGCAGCAGTCCGGCGGCGTAGCCCATCAGGCAGAGCACCAGGGCGTAGCGGCCGATCGCGTGGTCGGAGGGCGGTGCGAGGTCGGCCAGCAGGCCTCCGGCGAAGCCGACCAGGCAGCCGCCGGTGGGCCCGTAGACCATGGCCAGGCCGACCACGACGAGCAGCAGTATGTCCGGGGTGGCTCCCGGGAGCTGGAGCCGGCCGAAGACGCTGACCTGGAGGATCAGGCCGAACAGGACGAGGCAGGCGGAGACGGGGATGCGGGCGAGGCGCATGGCTCAGTTCCCCCCAGTGGGCTTGGCGGGCGGGGCGGCGGGCGCGGTGGCCGGGGCCGGGCCGGGCGCGGAGGCCGGGACCTGGCCCGGTGCGGCGGTCGGCTGGCCCGCGGCGGGGGCTGGCGGCAGGACGGCGTCGCGCGGGTCGGCGCGCGGCGGCACGACCACGACGCCGACCAGGTCCAGCCGGGTGAACTGGACGAAGGGCTCGACCAGGACGGTCTTGGTCAGCTGGCCGGCGTTGGCCTGGACCTCGACGACCTTGCCGACCGGGACGCCGGGCACGAAGGGGCGGCCGCTCTGCGAGCCGAAGGTGACCAGCCGGTCGCCGGCCTTGACCTGGGCCTTGCCGTTGAGCAGCGAGACCTTCATCGGGCTGTCGCCGCCGCCGGAGGCGAAGCCGATCTCGCCGGTGCCCTCCAGTCGGGTGCCGGCCGAGAAGCCGGGGTCGGAGGCGAGCAGCACGGTGGCGGTGGTCGGGGCGACGGTGGTGATCCGGCCGACCAGGCCCTGGCCGTTGATCACCGTCATGTCGCGGGTGAGGCCGTCGTCGCTGCCGGCGTCGATGGTGATGGTCCAGGAGAAGCCCTGGGCCGGGCCGATCGCGATGACCTGGGCCGCCTTGACGGTGTAGCCGCCGGCTCCGGCGGTGCGCAGCAGGTCGTCCAGCTGCTTGGTGCGCCCGGTGGCCATGTCGGAGGAGGCGAGCTTCTGCCGCAGTTCGGTGTTCTCGCGGGCGAGCTGGTCGGTGCGGCCGCTGTCGGTGGCCGCGTCCCGGAAGGCGCGGACGGTGTCGGCGACCGGGTCCACGACGGTGGCGGCGCCGCGCTCGACCGGTCCGAGGACACTGGCGGCGGCGTGCCGGGCCGGGCCGAGCGGGGAGTCCTCACCGCCCTTGATGTCCACGGTGATGAGCGCGAAGGCGACGGCCACCAGCAGGATGAGCAGCAGCCGGCTCTCTCGTGTGTCCCTCACGGTGCTGGTACTGCCCCTTCGTACCTGGCCGCCGCCCGGGGCTGTGGGGCCCGGGCGGCGGCCCGTTCAGTCGAGTGTCGGATGTGACGCGTGGTGCCGGTGGTGCGGCGGCCTGTCAACGACGCGGCGAGGCGTCGAGTACCTGCTGGAGCGCCTCGAACTCCTCGACGCACTTGCCGGAGCCGAGGGCGACGGAGTCGAGCGGGTTCTCCGCGATGTGGATCGGCATGCCGGTCTCGCGGCGCAGCCGCTCGTCCAGGCCGCGCAGCAGGGCGCCGCCGCCGGTGAGCACGATGCCCCGGTCCATGACGTCGCCGGCCAGCTCGGGCGGGCACTGGTCGAGGGTGGTCTTGACCGCGTCGATGATCGAGTTGACGGGCTCGTCGATGGCCTCGCGCACCTCGGCGGCGGAGATCACCACGGTCTTGGGCAGGCCGCTGACCAGGTCGCGGCCGCGGATCTCGGCGTGCTCGTCCTTCTCGCCCTCCAGGCCGAAGGCGCTGCCGATGCTCATCTTGATCTGCTCGGCGCTGCGCTCGCCGAGGAGCAGCGAGTACTCCTTCTTGATGTGCTGGACGATCGCGTTGTCCAGCTCGTCGCCGGCCACCCGGATGGACTGGGCGGTGACGATGCCGCCGAGCGAGATCACGGCGACCTCGGTGGTGCCGCCGCCGATGTCGACGACCATGTTGCCGGTGGCCTCGTGGACGGGCAGGCCGGCGCCGATCGCGGCGGCCATCGGCTCCTCGATGATGTGCACCTGGCGGGCGCCGGCCTGCGAGGAGGCCTCGATGACGGCGCGGCGCTCGACGCCGGTGATGCCGGAGGGCACGCAGACCACGACGCGGGGGCGGGCGAGGTAGCGGCGGCGGTGGATCTTGAGGATGAAGTACCGCAGCATGCGCTCGGTGATCTCGAAGTCGGCGATCACGCCGTCCTTGAGCGGGCGGATGGCGACGATGTTGCCCGGGGTGCGGCCGATCATCTTCTTGGCCTCGGCGCCGACCGCGAGGATCCCGCCGGTGTTGGTGTTCACCGCGACGACGGACGGCTCGTTCAGGACGATGCCCTTGCCCCTGACGTACACCAGCGTGTTGGCTGTTCCGAGGTCGATCGCCAAGTCGCGGCCGATGAACGACAGGTTGCTCGCCATGGGGTGTGGGTGCCTTCCCGGGCTCGGAGTTCATGGGGGGGTGGACGGATGCGCGCGCCCACGCTTGGGCGGAGACCAGCTGAGCTGCCTTACCGGGCCCTTGAGTCGCGTCCATCGTAGTCACGCCTCGCGGTACGGACGTCGACGTGGGGCATGCCGTCCATTGTCCGGGGCGTGATCGCATCTCCGAGGATTGGGACGCCGTGTCGGCACCCCCAGTTCCCTATTTCACGATAAGAATGCCCCGGCCGGGCCAATGGTCCCGACCGGGGCGGTACTAACGTCCCGCCGGGCGTGTCGCCCGGTTCCCGCCCGCCTGATCAGGCGTGCGCGGGGAAGAAGATCTTGATCTCGCGCTCGGCGGACTCCGGGGAGTCGGAGGCGTGGATCAGGTTCTCGCGGGTGATCGTCGCGTAGTCGCCGCGGATGGTGCCGGCCCCGGCCTCCAGCGGGTTGGTGGCGCCGGCCAGCATGCGGATGCCCTTGACGACCTCCTCGCCCTCGACGATCAGCGCGATCGACGGGCCGGAGGTCATGAACTCCAGCAGCGGCTCGTAGAACGGGCGGCCGACGTGCTCCGCGTAGTGCTGCTCCAGCGTCGCCCGGTCGAAGGTGCGCAGCTCGACGGCGGCGAACCGCCAGCCGGCCTTGCGCTCGATGCGGCTGATGATCTCGCCGGCCAGGCCGCGGCGGACGGCGTCGGGCTTGAGCAGGACGAGAGTGCGCTGGGACACGGTGCGTCTCCTGGGGATTCGGTTCGGCAGACAGGTTCGGCAGACAGTCGGGCGACGAGCGGCGCCGACAGGGCAGAGGTTACCTTGCGTACACGGCGTGTCGGTCCGCCGGTCCGGGCCTCAGACCTGTACGGCGGCGGCCTCCGCGGCGGCCCGGGCGGCCTTGAACTCGTCCACCTTGCGGCCGTAGTGCACCGAGCACCACCACAGGCCGGCGAAGACCACGCCGAGGCCGAACATGGTCGGCAGGATGAAGCCGGCGGCGATCAGTCCGATCTGCAGCGCCCAGCCGATCTGCACCGCGCCGGGGCGGTTGATCATGCCGCAGAGCAGCACGCACAGCGCCATCGCGATGCCGCTGACCGTCCAGATCTCCGCGGTGGAGACATCGGAGAGCCGCATCGCGACCAGCGCCGCGAACATGATCAACAAGAATTCGCCGATCAGCGTCGAGGAGCAGAGCGTCCTCATGTCACTTCCTCCCGAGCAGCAGGCGGGCCTCGCCCACCGTGATGACCGAACCGGTGACCAGCACCCCGGCGCCGCCGAGGTCGCCCTCCTCCTCGGCGAGGGTGACGGCGGCGGCGATGGCGTCGTCGAGGCGGGGCTCCACCTGGACGCGGTCCTCGCCGAAGACCTCGACGGCCAGGGCGGCGAGCGCGTCGACGTCCATCGCGCGGTGGGTGGAGTTCTGGGTGATGACCACCTCGGCCAGGATCGGCTCGAAGGCCTCCAGCACGCCGGCCACGTCCTTGTCCCCGGAGGTGCCGATCACGCCGACGAGCCGGGTGAAGCCGAAGGACTCGGTGAGCGCGGCCACGGTGGCGCGGGCGCCGTGCGGGTTGTGGGCGGCGTCCAGGACGATCGTGGGGCTGCGGCGGACGACCTCCAGGCGGCCCGGCGAGGAGACGCCGGAGAAGGCCTGGCGGATCTTGTCCACGTCCAGCTGCCCGCCGCGCGCGCCGCCGACGCCGAAGAAGGCCTCGACCGCGGCCAGGGCGAGGGCCGCGTTGTGCGCCTGGTACTCGCCGTGCAGCGGGATGAAGACGTCCTCGTACTCCTCGCCGCCGAGTCCGCGCAGCGTCACCAGCTGGCCGCCGACGGCGAGTTCACGGCGGATCACGCCGAACTCCATGCCCTCGCGGGCGACCGTGGCGTCCACCTCGACGGCGCGGCGCAGGATGGTCTGGGCGGCGTCCAGCTGCTGCTGGGCGACGACGGCGACGGCGCCGGACTTGATGATCCCGGACTTCTCGACCGCGATCTCGCCGGTGGTCTCGCCGAGCTTGTCGGTGTGGTCCAGCCCGATCGGGGTGATCACCGCGACGGCGGCGTCGATGACGTTGGTGGCGTCCCAGGAGCCGCCCATGCCGACCTCGACCACGGCGACGTCCACCGGGGCGTCGGCGAAGGCCGCGTAGGCCATGCCGGTCAGCACCTCGAAGAAGGACATCGGCACCGGCTGCGCCGCGTCGACCATCTGCACGTAGGGCTCGATGTCGCGGTAGACCTCGACGAAGCGCTCGGGGGTGATCGGGGCGCCGTCCAGGCTGATCCGCTCGGTGACGGACTCCACGTGCGGGCTGGTGTAGCGGCCCGTGCGCAGCTCGAAGGCGTTGAGCAGCTGCTCGATCATCCGGGCGGTGGAGGTCTTGCCGTTGGTGCCGGTGATGTGGATGGAGGGGAAGGACCGCTGGGGCTGGCCCAGGATGTCCATCAGCGCCTCGATCCGGTCGAGCGAGGGCTCCAGCTTGTTCTCCGGCCAGCGCTTGGAGAGCTCCGCCTCCACGTCGCGCAGGGCGTCGCCGGTGCCGCCGTCGGCGGGGCGGATGGTGTACGGGTTCGGGTCGGCCTTGTCGCTCACGACCACAGTCTACGGAGCGCCGGGGGGTCCTCCTCACGGGGTGAGAACGACCACTTTGCCCGTTCTCTCCCATGATCAGCTAGTTTCCTCCCTTTACTATTGATTTAGCGATTTGACCCGCAATGAAGCATCGATATCGCAACCGACAGGAGTCATCTGCCTTTGATCACGAGGAGCGCTGAGCCATGCCCGACGCCCTGCACGAGTGGATCGTGCTTCGCCAGGACACCGTCGTCGGTGTCGCCGGACTGATCTCCCTGGGACTCGTCGGCTACATGCTGCTGGTCTTCGGACGCTTCCTCGTGTACTGGGCGGGCTCCCGGCACGCCTTCCGGCACAGCCGCCCCGCCGAGCCCGGCGACCCCGCCGCCTTCCGGTGGCACCTGGTGATCCCCTGCCGCGACGAGGAGGCCGTGGTCACCCAGACCCTGGACGGCCTGCGGGCCTCCGCGCCCGAGGCCCACCTGTGGGTGATCGACGACGACAGCGAGGACGCCACCCGCGAGCTGGTGCTCGCCGCCGCGGCCCGCGACCCGCGGATCCACCTGGTCCAGCGCCGCCGCCCGCACGCCCGGATCGGCAAGGGCGCCGCCCTCAACGCCGCCTACCGGGCGATCTCCGCCTGGCTGCCCGAGGGCACCGACCGCTCCCGGGTGGTGATCGGCGTGGTCGACGCCGACGGGCGGCTCGACCCGGGCACCCTCGCCCAGGTCTGCAACGCCAAGGCGCTCGGCCGGCCCGACACCGGCGCCGTCCAGATCGGCGTCCGGATGCGCAACGCCGACGACGAGCTCCCGCTGCCCGGCCGCGGCCGGGCAGCCAACGCCCTGGCCCGCGCACTGGTGCGGATGCAGGACGTCGAGTTCCAGGCCACCAACACCGGCATGCAGCTGCTGCGCCGCCGCACCGGCAGCGTCGGCCTCGGCGGCAACGGCCAGTTCGTCCGGCTCACCGCCCTCGACTCGCTGACCGCCGAGGAGGGCCGGGCCGGCCGCCCCTGGCCGGAGCGCGCCCTGCTGGAGGACTACGAGTCCGGCCTCGACCTGCGGCTGGCCGGCTGGCGGCTCACCCACGTCACCGAGGCCCAGGTCTCCCAGGAGGGCCTGATCTCGCTGCGCCGCTTCCTCACCCAGCGCACCCGCTGGGCCCAGGGCAACATGCAGTGCCTGCGCTACACCGGCCGGGTGCTGCGCTCGCCGCACTACACCCCGTCCGGCAAGGCCGAGGTGCTGTACACCTTCCTCCAGCCGGTGGTCTGCGTCCTGCTGGTGCTGCTCTTCCCGCTCTCGCTCGGGATCACCGGCGCCGGGCTGGTGCTCTTCCCGGCCGAGACCGCCGACTTCCAGCTCAGGTTCGGCCCGTGGATGCTGCTCGCCTTCGTGCTCGCCACGCTGCCGATGGTGTTCTGGGGCTTCGCCTACCGCAGGGCCGTCCACCCCGACCGCGGCCGGCTCACCGGACTGCTCTGGGGCTTCCTGGTCTGGCTCTACGCCTACCACCTGTTCGTGGTCGCCACCCGGGCCGCGGTCCGGATGCTGCTCGGCCGCAACGGCTGGGCCAAGACCCGCCGCAACGCCGAGAAGGTCGCCCTCGGCGCCCCCACCGCGCTCGAGTCCTGAGCCGCCCCCACGCTTCCCCTCCCCCACGCCCCACCGGAGTCCCGCATGAGCCCGTGCCTGCCCCCGTCCAGCGTCGCCGTCGTCCTCGGCACCCGCCCCGAGCTGGTCAAGCTCGCCCCGCTGATCCACGAGCTCGGCGACGCCACCCGGCTGGTGCACACCGGCCAGCACTGGGACGAGGCGATGTCCGGCCGCTTCCTGCGCGACCTCGACCTGCCCGCGCCCGAGCTGCTCACCGGTGTCGGCGGCCGCCCCCGGGCCGGCCAGATCGCCCAGTCGCTGGGCCAGCTGGACGCCGCCTTCGCCGAGGACCGCCCCGCGGCCGTGGTCGTCCAGGGCGACACCAACGCCACCCTGGCCGGGGCGCTGGCCGCCAACGCCCGGGGGATCCCGCTGGTCCACGTCGAGGCCGGGCTGCGCAGCTTCGACCGGGCGATGCCCGAGGAGCACAACCGGGTGATGGTCGACCACGTCTCCGACCTGCTCTGCGCGGCCACCGGGGAGAACGTCGCCAACCTGCGCGCCGAGTCGCTGGCCGAGGAGCGGATCGAGCTCACCGGCAACACCGTCGTCGAGGTGGTCCGCCGTCAGCTGCCGGACGAGGCCGCCCGCGCCGCGCTGCTCGCCGCGCACGGGCTGCGCCCGGACGGGTACGTGCTGGCCACCGTGCACCGCCCGGAGAACACCGACACCGCCGAGGCGCTCGGCGCGGTGCTCGCCGAGCTGGACCGGATCGCCCGGGCCGGCACCCCGGTGCTGTTCCCGATGCACCCGCGCACCCGGGCCGCCGTCGAGCGCTTCGGTCTGGACGGCCTGCTGGAGCGGCTGGCCGTCACCGGCCCGGTCGGCTACGGCGACTTCCTGGGCCTGGCGAGCCACGCGGCGCTGCTGGTCTCCGACTCCGGCGGCGTGCAGGAGGAGTGCACCGTGCTCGGCCGCCCGCTGCTGGTGGTGCGCCGCTCCACCGAGCGCCCGGAGGCGGTGGCGGCCGGCTTCGCCGCGCTGGTGCGGCCCGGCGAGGAGCTGGGCACCCTGGCCCGCGCCTGGCTCTCCGACACCCCCGAGCGGCTGGCCCGACTGGCGGCCACCCCGAGCCCGTACGGCGACGGCCTGGCCTCGGCCCGGATCGCCGCGCTGACCTCGGCGATCGCCGGGTCGGCCGAGGTCGAGTCCGAGCTGTCGGCCGCCTAGGTCCTCGCCCAGGCGCTCTTGACAGCAGAATTGGTCTACTCCACCTTGTGAGGCAAGTCTCCGTTCCCGACCGGGACTTGAGTTGTCGGTAGCTCCCGCACGCGCACCATCGACACCCCGGACGGCGTTCCTCCCCCACGAGGCGCCGCCGGGCCTCCCCCACTGGAGATGGAGTCATGCCACCTGCCCGACACCGGCGCCCGCGCGCCGTCCGTTCGCTGCTCGCCGGAGTGAGCGCCCTGGCCGTCGGCCTGGGCGGACTCGCCCTGGCCGGCGGCACCGGCGCCCACGCGGCCGACACCGACCTGATCGTCAACGGCGGCTTCGAGACCGGGAACCTGTCCGGCTGGACCTGTTCGAGCGGCACGGCCCAGAGCACCAGCGCGCACTCCGGCACCTACGCCCTGCGGTCCGCCCCCGGCGGGAGCGACACCGGCGAGTGCACCCAGAGCGTCCCGGTGAAGCCCTCCTCCGCGTACACCCTGAGCTCCTGGGTCCAGGGCTCGTACGTCTACCTGGGCGCCCGCGGCACCGGCGGCACCGATCCGAGCACCTGGACCCCCGGCGGCACCGGCTGGACCCAGCTGAGCACGAGCTTCACCACCGGCCCGAACACCACCAGCGTCACCGTCTACCTGCACGGCTGGTACGGGCAGCCGGCCTTCGCCGCCGACGACGTCTCGCTGCTCGGGCCCGGCGGACCGCAGCCGTCCCCGAGCCCGACCGTCACCGCCACCGCCACCGCCACCGCGTCGCCGAGCCCGACGGCCACCGCCACGGACACCGGCGGCCCCACCCCCACCGGGACGTCGACCCCGACCAAGCCCCCGGGCCTGCCCAAGCACATCCTCACCGGCTACTGGCAGAACTTCGACAACGGCGCCACCGTCCAGCGGATCAGCGACGTCCCGGCCGCCTACGACATCATCGCGGTCTCCTTCGCGGACGCCACCGCCACCCGCGGCGGCCTGAGCTTCACCCTCGACCCCGCCCTCTCCTCCCGCCTCGGCGGCTACACCGACGCCCAGTTCAAGGCCGACATCGCGGCCAAGCGGGCGGCCGGAAAACGGGTGGTGCTCTCCGTCGGCGGGCAGAACGGCACGGTCTGGGTCGGCGATTCCGCCTCCGCCGCGAACTTCACCGACACCGCCTGGGCCCTGATGCGGGGCTACGGCTTCGACGGGATCGACATCGACCTGGAGAACGGCATCAGCTCCACCTCCATGGGCCAGGCGCTGCACGCCCTCGCGGCGAGGGCGGGGAGCGGATTCGTCCTCACCATGGCGCCGCAGACGATCGACATGCAGTCGACCGGCATGGAGTACTTCAAACTGGCGCTGAACGTGAAGGACATCCTCACCATCGTCAACATGCAGTACTACAACTCCGGCGCGATGAACGGCTGCGACGGGAACGTCTACTCGCAGGGCACCGAGAACTTCCTCACCGCGCTGGCCTGCATCCAGCTCAAGGGCGGACTGCGGCCCGACCAGGTGGGGCTCGGGGTGCCGGCCTCCACCAGCGCCGCCGGCGGCGGGTACCTCGCCGCCGGTACGGTCAACAACGCGCTGGACTGCCTGGCCTCCGGGACCAACTGCGGCAGCTACAAGCCGGACACCACGTGGCCGGGCATCGGCGGCGCGATGACCTGGTCGACCAACTGGGACGCCAAGGCGGGCAACCCGGTGGCGAACACCATCGGTTCGCACCTGCACGCCATGCCGTAGGGCCGCACAGGCCCCGAGCCGCGGCTCGTGGCCGCCCGGGCCGGGGCTCAGACCCCGGCCCGGGCCTCCGGCACATGCGCGGCGCCGCCGTGCCGACGGCGCAACTCGGCCGTGATCTCGGCCAGTTCACCGTCGGGCAGCAGCGGCAGCATCATCGCGACACCCTGCAGCAGACCGCCGAGCAGGAAGGTGGTGTCGGGGGTCGCGGCCACCAGACCGCGCACCTCGGCCACCTCGCCGGCCGCCACCGCCTCGATCAGCCGGGCGGCGTTCGCGGTCTCCTCGTCCACCTCGACCGCGCCGGTGTCCTCCGGGGCGCGCCGGGCCATCGCCCGCAGCACCCGGTCGCCGACCTCGGGGGCGTACGCCTTGCGGACGGCCTCGGCGGCGATCCAGGTGAGCAGGGTGGTCACCTCGCGCTCGGCGTGCTCGGCGAACAGCAGGTCCAGCTCGTGGTCGAACGCGATCTGGTTGCCGTGCCGGAACGCGAGCAGCAGGGTCGCCGCCCTGGCCTTGGCCTCCGCCACCGCCTCCACAGGCAGTTCGTCGGCCAACTCCTCGGTCACCACCACGCCATGCCCTCCCGTCCGTCGCTCAGCAGGAACGCTCAGCGGAAAACGCCCATTCGGAAACTCCGTGCACACGGTACACAGCGGACCTGCAAACTTCCGCGAACCCGCGCGGGCAAGACCGGAATCAATTCGCTCGGAATAGGACCTCACCCGGTCGCAGGATGATAATTCGCCGGAAGGGAGCAATGTCCCTGGGCTATTTGGTGTAAGGAAAGCACCCGCGAAGCCGTTCCCGGAACCGGAGCCGGAAAACGCCGAGGGGCCGCACCCCGCGCGTCGCGGAGTGCGGCCCCTCGGGGAGCCTGCCGGGATCAGCCCTGCGGCAGCGCCGCGAGCTGGGCGGTGATCCGGGCGATGTCGGCCTCGGCGGCCTCCTGACGGCCCCGGATCTTGGCGACCACCTCGTCCGGCGCCTTGGCGAGGAACGCCTCGTTGCCGAGCTTGGCGGTGGTCTGGGCCTTCTCCTTCTCGGCGGCCGCGAGGTCCTTGGCCAGGCGCTTGCGCTCGGCCGCGACGTCGATGGTGCCGGAGAGGTCCAGCGCGACGGTGGCACCGGCGACCGGCAGCGAGGCGGTGGCCGCGAAGCCCTCCTCGGGAGCGGTCAGCCGCAGCAGCGAGCGGATCGCGTCCTCGTGGACGGCCAGCACGGTGCCCGCCAGCTCCAGCTGGGCCGGGACGCGCTGCGCGGGCTGGAGGCCCTGGTCCGAACGGAACCGGCGGACCTCGGTGACCACCTGCTGGAGCGTGGCGATCTCCGACTCGGCCGCCGCGTCACGGTAGCCGCTGTCCTTCGGCCACTCGGTCACGACCAGCGACTCGGCGCCGGTGAGCGCCGTCCACAGCGCCTCGGTGACGAACGGGACGACCGGGTGCAGCAGCCGCAGGGTGACGTCCAGGACCTCGCCGAGCACCCGGCGCGAGGCGTCGGCCTGCGCGCCGCCCTTGGCCAGGGTGGTCTTGGAGAGCTCGACGTACCAGTCGAAGACCTCGTCCCAGGCGAAGTGGTACAGCGCGTCCGAGACCTTGGCGAACTCGTAGTCGTCGTACAGCGCGTCCACCTCGGCGACGGTGGCGTTCAGCCGCGACAGGATCCAGCGGTCGACCGCGGTCAGCTCCTCCGGCGCGGGCAGCGGGCCCTCGACGGTGGCGCCGTTCATCAGCGCGAAGCGGGTCGCGTTCCAGATCTTGTTGCAGAAGTTGCGCGAGCCCTTGACCCAGTCCTCGCCGATCGGGACGTCGGCGCCCGGGTTGGCGCCGCGGGCCAGGGTGAAGCGGACGGCGTCGGCGCCGTAGGCGTCCATCCAGTCCAGCGGGTCCACGGCGGTGCCGGAGGACTTCGACATCTTCTTGCCGAACTCGTCGCGCACCAGACCGGTCAGGGCGACGGTCTTGAACGGCGCCTCGCCGTCCATCGCGTACAGGCCGAACATCATCATCCGGGCGACCCAGAAGAAGATGATGTCGTGGCCCGTCACCAGGACGTCGGTCGGGTAGAACTTCTCCAGGTCCGCGGTGCGCTCCGGCCAGCCGAGCGTGGAGAACGGCCACAGGCCGGAGGAGAACCAGGTGTCCAGGACGTCCGGGTCCTGGACCCAGCCCTCGCCGGTCGGCGGCTGCTCGTCCGGACCGACGCAGACGACCTGGCCCTCGGGGCCGTACCAGACCGGGATCCGGTGGCCCCACCAGAGCTGGCGCGAGATGCACCAGTCGTACATGTTGTCGACCCAGTCGAAGTAGCGGCGCTCCAGCTCCTTCGGGTGGATCTCCACCTTGCCGTCGCGGACGGCGTCGCCGGCGGCCTTGGCCAACGGCTCGACCTTGACCCACCACTGGAGCGACAGCCGCGGCTCGACCACGGTGTGGCAGCGCGAGCAGTGGCCCACGGCGTGCATGTACGGGCGCTTCTCGGCGACGATCCGGCCCTGCTCGCGCAGCGCGCCGACGACGGCCGAGCGGGCCTCCAGCCGGTCCATACCGAGGAACGGGCCGTGCACGGTGATCGCACCGCGCTCGTCCATGACCGTCAGGTTGGGCAGGTCGTGGCGCTGGCCGATGGCGAAGTCGTTCGGGTCGTGCGCGGGCGTCACCTTGACGGCACCGGTGCCGAACTCCGGGTCCACGTGCTCGTCGGCGACGACCGGGATCTCACGGTCGGTCAGCGGCAGCTTGATGGTGCGGCCGACCAGGTGCCGGTAGCGCTCGTCCTCGGGGTGGACGGCCACCGCGGTGTCGCCCAGCATCGTCTCGGCCCGGGTGGTCGCGACGACGATCGAGTCCTCGCCCTCGCCGTAGCGGATCGAGACCAGCTCGCCCGGCGTCTCCTCGTGCTCCACCTCGATGTCGGACAGCGCGGTGAGGCAGCGCGGGCACCAGTTGATGATGCGCTCGGCGCGGTAGATCAGGCCGTCGTCGAAGAGCCGCTTGAAGATGGTCTGGACGGCCTGGGACAGGCCCTCGTCCATGGTGAAGCGCTCGCGCGACCAGTCCACGCCGTCGCCGAGGCGGCGCATCTGGCCGAGGATGCGGCCGCCGTAGCTCTTCTTCCACTCCCAGACCTTCTCGACGAAGGCCTCGCGGCCCAGGTCGTGCCGGGACAGGCCGTCCTCGGCGAGCTGCTGCTCGACCTTGTTCTGGGTGGCGATGCCGGCGTGGTCCATGCCGGGCAGCCAGAGCGTCTCGAAGCCCTGCATGCGCTTGCGGCGGGTCAGCGCGTCCATCAGCGTGTGCTGGAAGGCGTGGCCCAGGTGCAGGACGCCGGTGACGTTCGGCGGGGGGATGACGATCGTGTACGCGGGCTTGTCGCTCTTCGCGTCCGCGGTGAAGTACCCACGCTCCACCCAGCGCTCGTACAGCTCGCCCTCTACGTCCGCGGGGGTGTAGGTCGTCGGGAGGGTTGCTGCTTCGTCCCCGGCAAAGGTGCTCACGGGGCGCTGGTTCGTCGTGTCGGTCACGACGCACAGTTTACGTAACCGGGGGGAGGGTCACGAACCGCTTTCGGTTCGCGGACCTGCCCCGTACGGGCGGCCTCCGGGCGATCACCGTGCGGTAGCGTGCCCGGGCGCTCGTCCGGCGGACCGGACGGGCGCGGGACGACTTCACACCACCGGGCCATCCGCGACGCCATGAAGGTTGCCAAGTGACCGACCAGACCCCCTACGGCGCACCGGCGCCGTCCCCCAACCCGCCCTACGGCGCCCCCGTACCGCCGCAGGCGCCGTACGGCCAGCCCGGACAGCCCGGCTACCCCGCGCCCGACCAGGCCGGCTACCCCGGCTACGGCGCGTACGCGCCGGTGCCGCCGCCGCGCAAGTCCCGCAAGACGCTGTGGATCGTGCTCGGCACCCTCGGCGCCGTGCTGCTCCTGGGCGGCGGCACCCTGGGCTACTTCGCCTGGAACGTGGCCAGCAACGCGGGCACCCAGAAGGTCGTCCTGCCGGCCACCTTCAAGGACCTCACCCTCAGCAGCGACAACGCCGTCACCTCCGCCATGGAGAAGGCGATGACCGACAGCCTCGGCAAGGGCGACGGCAACTGGAAGCCCGTCGGCGTGGCCGGCCTGTACGAGAACGCCCAGTCGGAGCCGCAGCTCATAGCGGTCGGCGCCTACGGCAAGGTCCTGATGCCGAAGCAGGAGCTGGACCAGGCCTTCAAGGGCGCGGCCGGCGGCGGCACCAAGATCAACGACCGGCGCACCATGGACGCCGGGCCCAAGGGCGGCACCATGGAGTGCGGCGTGATGGTCGAGGCCGACGGCAACGTCGGCATGTGCGCCTGGGCCGACAGCAGCAGCCTCGTCATCGTGATGCGGATGCCGGACGAGAACGGCGGCCAGCCCGACCTGGACAAGCTCGCCGGCGAGACCCGCGACCTGCGCGCGGCGGCCGAGGTCGCGAAGTAGGCGCCACCCGGCACACGCGAAGGGGCCCCGCACCGATCCGGTGCGGGGCCCCTTCCGTGTCGCAGGCCCGGGTCAGGCGCTCTTCTCCCGGCGCTCGCGCTTGATCATGTCGCGCGGCACCAGGGTCGGGATGGCGTGCTTGGAGACCACGTCGCCGGTGACCACCACGCGGGCGACGTCCTGGCGCGAGGGGACCTCGTACATCACGGACATCAGCACCTCCTCCATGATGGCCCGCAGCCCGCGCGCGCCGGTGCCGCGCAGGATCGCCTGGTCGGCGATCGCCTCCAGCGCGTCCCGCGAGAACTCCAGCTCCACGCCGTCCAGTTCGAACAGCTTGCGGTACTGCTTGACCAGCGCGTTGCGCGGCTCGGTGAGGATCTGGAGCAGCGCCTCGCGGTCCAGGTTGTGCACGCTGGTGATCACCGGGAGACGGCCGATGAACTCGGGGATCATGCCGAACTTCACCAGGTCCTCGGGCATCACCTGGCGGAAGTGGTCGCTGGCGTCCGACTCCCGCTTGGAGCGGATGTTGGCGCCGAAGCCGATGCCCTTGGCACCCGCGCGGCCCTCGATGATGCGCTCCAGGCCGGCGAACGCGCCGCCGACGATGAACAGCACGTTGGTGGTGTCGATCTGGATGAACTCCTGGTGCGGGTGCTTGCGCCCGCCCTGCGGCGGCACCGAGGCCGTGGTGCCCTCCAGGATCTTCAGCAGGGCCTGCTGCACGCCCTCGCCGGAGACGTCCCGGGTGATCGACGGGTTCTCGCTCTTGCGCGCGACCTTGTCGATCTCGTCGATGTAGATGATCCCGGTCTCGGCCTTCTTGACGTCGTAGTCGGCCGCCTGGATCAGCTTGAGCAGGATGTTCTCGACGTCCTCGCCGACGTAGCCGGCCTCGGTCAGCGCGGTGGCGTCCGCGATCGCGAACGGCACGTTGAGCATCCGGGCCAGGGTCTGCGCCAGCAGCGTCTTGCCGGAGCCGGTGGGGCCCAGCAGCAGGATGTTGGACTTGGCCAGCTCGATGGCGTCCTCGCGGCCGTTGCCGCCGCTGCGGCCCGCCTCACCGGCCTGGACGCGCTTGTAGTGGTTGTAGACGGCGACCGACAGCGCCTTCTTGGCGAGGTCCTGGCCGACCACGTACTGGTCCAGGAACTCGTAGATCTCGCGCGGTTTCGGGAGTTCCTCGAAGCGCACCTCGGAGGTCTCGGCGAGTTCCTCCTCGATGATCTCGTTGCACAGGTCGATGCACTCGTCGCAGATGTACACGCCTGGGCCGGCGATCAGCTTCTTCACCTGCTTCTGCGACTTGCCGCAGAACGAGCACTTGAGCAGGTCGCCACCGTCTCCGATGCGTGCCACGAGGTGCTTCCCCTTCGCCAGGGGCCCCGCAAGGTTCCGGGGCCTGGTGCTGTGGACCGTCAACGCCGACGGCGCTCGGTCTCGCTATCCGACGGTACTCTGCCGGGCCCGTGATTCCGGCCTCTTCGTCAGGTCTGCCCTACGCCCTGGGCGAATTGATACCGAACAGATGCCGTCGCGCGGGCCCGCCGATGGGCCGGGGCGGGGTGCGCAACCGTGTGCGCACCCCGCCCCGATGGGCCCTCTCCCCCAGCCCGGCGGCTGGACGGTACCCAGCCCGGTGGCAACCGGGAGGAGAGGGAGCCGACCTCAGGAGGTCAGCGAGGTCTTGCGGGTGGAGATGATCTGGTCGACCAGGCCGTACTCGACGGCCTCCTCGGCGGTCAGGATCTTGTCGCGCTCGATGTCGTCGCGCACCTGCTCCGCCGTCCGGTTGGAGTGCTTGGAGAGCATCTCCTCCAGCTGCTCGCGCATCCGGAAGATCTCCTTGGCCTGGATCTCCAGGTCGGACACCTGGCCGCGGCCGGTCTCGGTGTACGGCTGGTGGATCAGGATGCGGGCGTTCGGCAGCGCCATCCGCTTGCCGGGGGTGCCGGCGGCGAGCAGCACGGCCGCGGCGGAGGCCGCCTGGCCCATGCAGACCGTGGTGATGTCCGGCTTCACGTACTGCATCGTGTCGTAGATGGCCGTCAGGGCCGTGAACGAGCCGCCGGGCGAGTTGATGTACATCTGGATCTCGCGGTCCGGGTCCATCGACTCCAGGCACAGCAGCTGCGCCATGATGTCGTTCGCCGAGACGTCGTCGACCTGCGAGCCGAGGAAGATGATGCGCTCCTCGAACAGCTTGGCGTACGGGTCGTACTCACGGATGCCCTGCGTGGTGCGCTCGACGAAGCGCGGGACGATGTAGCGGCCCTCGGCGCGCATGTCCTCGACGCGGGCCTTGGCGGCCGACAGGCTGGGGATGTTCATGGGGGTCCTTGTCCTCCGGGGCGTTGTGGCTGTGGTCTCGCGGGCCGGGCCGAGGCTCAGGCAGCGCCCGTGCCGCCGCCGCCGGGGACGTCCGCGGCGCTGTGCATGATCGCGTCGATGAGGCCGTACTCCAGGGCCTCCTCCGGGGTGAACCAGCGGTCGCGGTCGGAGTCGGCGGTGATCTGCTCGAAGGACTGGCCGCTGTGGTGGGCGATCAGCTCGGACATCCGCTTCTTGGTGCGGAGCAGCTGCTCGGCCTGGATGCGGATGTCGGTGGCGGAACCGCCGAGGCCCGCGGAGGGCTGGTGCATCAGGATGGTCGAGTTCGGCAGCGAGAAGCGCTTGCCGGGGGCACCCGCGGTGAGCAGGAACTGGCCCATCGAGGCCGCCATGCCCATCGCGATGGTGACGACGTCGTTCTTGATGTACTGCATGGTGTCGTAGATCGCCATGCCGGCCGAGATCGAGCCGCCCGGGGAGTTGATGTAGAGGAAGATGTCCTTGTCCGGGTCCGCGGCCAGCAGCAGCAGCTGCGCGGTGATCTTGTTGGCGATGTCGTCGTCGACCGCCTGGCCGAGGAAGATGATCCGCTCGTTGAGCAGCCGGTTGTAGACCTGGTCGCCAAGGCCGCCGAGCACGTCACCAGCGGCGGCGTGCGGCGCCATCGGGCCAGGCATCTGCATCTGCGGGAACGTCACTTAGCCACCTGCTCAGTCGGTTTGGACGGTCGCTCCACGGCCGTCACGATGTCGCACAGCTTCCGGGTATCACGTCGTGATTGTCGCTGTCCAAGGACCCTAACGCGCAGGCCGGGCCGCAGAATCCCTCACGCAGAACTGTTCGCTGTGAGCGCAGGGTCGCGGCGGCCGCGGCCGGGACGACAGCGGGCCCGGACACCGTACGGCGTCCGGGCCCGCTGCAGCCTGGAGGGGCTACCGGGGCGCTCAGGCCTCGGTCTTCTCCTCGGCGGCGGTCTCCTCGGCGGCGGCCTCGACGGTCTCGGCCGTCTCGTCCTCGTCGTCGAAGTTGATCTCGTTGCCCTCGGTGTCGACGACCTTGGCGGCCTCGACCACGGTGGCCAGCGCCTTGCCGCGGGCGACCTCGCCGACCAGCAGCGGAACCTGGCCGCCCTGGACGACCTGCTGGGCGAACTGGTCCGGGGTGAGGCCCGAGCCGGCGGCGCGGCGGATGAGGTGCTCGGTCAGCTCCTCCTGGTTAACACCCAGCTCCTCGTTGGCGACGATCTGGTCCAGGACGAACTGGGTCTTGATGCCCTTCTTCGCCTGCTCCTCGATCTCCGCGTCCCACTCCTCGCGGGTCTTGCCCTGGGTCTCCAGGAAGGCGTCGAGGGTGAGGCCCATCGGCTGGAGCTGGTGGTGCTCCACGTTGTGCTTGCGGGTCTCGACCTCGTCCTTGAGGAGCTTCTCGGGGTACTCGATCTCAACCAGGGCGAGCAGCGCGTCCAGGACCTTCTCCTGGGCCTGGGTGGCCTGGTCGTACTCCTTCATGCGCTCCAGGCGCTTGCGGGAGTCGGCGCGCAGGTCCTCCAGGGTGTCGAACTCGCTGGCCAGCTGGGCGAACTCGTCGTCCAGCTCCGGCAGCTCCTTCTCCTGGACGGCGGTGACGGTGACGGTGACCTCGGAGGTCTTGCCCGCCTGGGTGCCACCCTTGAGCTCGGTCTCGAAGGTCTTCTCGTCGCCGGCCGACAGGCCGACGACGGCCTCGTCGATGCCGTCGATCAGGCGGCCCGAGCCGATCTCGTAGCTGACGCCGTTGGCGGTGCCGTCCTCCGGCACCTCGCCGTCGACCTTGGCGACCAGGTCCACGACCACGATGTCGCCGTCGGCGGCGGCGCGCTCGACGTCCTTGACCGACGAGAAGCGCTCGCGCAGCTGCTCCAGCGACTTCTCGATGTCCTCGTCGGAGACGGCGATCGGGTCGACGGCCACCTCGATGGAGGAGAACTCCGGCAGGGTGATCTCCGGACGGATGTCCACCTCGGCGGTGAACTTCAGGTCACCGCCGTCGGCGATCGTCTCGACACCCTCGATGTTGGTGATGTCGGGCTGGCCGAGGACCTCGATCTTGCCCTCGTCGACGGCCTGCGTGTAGAAGCGCGGCAGGGCGTCGTTGACGGCCTCCTCCAGCACGGCGCCACGGCCGAAGCGCTGGTCGATGACCCGGTTCGGGATCTTGCCCTTGCGGAAGCCCGGGACCGAGACCTGCTGGTTGATCTTCTTGTACGCCGCGTCGAGGCTGGGCTTGAGCTCCTCGAAGGGCACCTCGACGGTGAGTCGAACCCGGGTCGGGTTCAGAGTCTCGACGGCGCTCTTCACGGTTTGGTCTCCTATGGGCTTGCGGTCGGTTGTCTCCGCCCGTCCCCGTCACCCGGCCGGAGCCGGAAGGTGGGGTCGGACGAGACGGGCGATGGGCGGTTGGAGCTGCATCTCCCGTGGGGGGTGGACGGTGAGCTTGACTCCTCGCCCTCGTGCGGTCGACCTGGGTTGACGCCACAGGGACTACCGCCAGCGCCCCATCCTACCGGTACCACGAAAGGCGGACGCCAGACGCCACCGTACCGCCGTCGCGCGGCTCCGACACAGAACAGGGCCCCGCCCCGGTGGGCGAGACCCTGCCGCACTGTCGGGGTGACCGGATTCGAACCGACGGCCTTCCGCTCCCAAAGCGGACGCGCTACCAAACTGCGCCACACCCCGTGGTGCCGAGAGGAAGCGTACACGCCGGGCCTGCACGGCTCGCCGACCATTCCGCGCGGGCGCGACCGCGACGTATACCGCGCGGGCGCGGGAGGGGTGCGCACGGGGCGATCCACGAACGGGGTGTGCACGCGGGCGGCCGGACCAGGTAGGCTGTCCCCCGAACTTCCGGCCGGTGACGGTTGGGAGCGTCGTGCGGGCGTAGCTCAATGGTAGAGCCCTAGTCTTCCAAACTAGTCACGCGAGTTCGATTCTCGTCGCCCGCTCTCCGATCCGGCCCCGGTGTGCCCAGCGCACCGGGGCCGTCGGCGTTTGCGAGCCCCCGCGGCCGCCGGCCTCAGAGCCCGAGCCGGGCGGCCCGGGCGGCGGCCCGGTCCAGCAGCTGGTGGACGTCGCCCTCCCGGGTGGTCGGGCGGTCGTTGTACTCGTCCGGGGAGCGCGCCGGGCGGCCGGTGGCGTGCAGCACCTCCATCAGCTGGGTCCGCGCGGTGCGCACGGTGGCCGGGGTGCCGTAGCCGTGCGCCAGGACGGCGGCCTGCGCGCCGAGCAGGCAGACCCGGCCGGCCGCGTCCCACATCGCGCCCTGGAGCCAGCCGTGCGCCCCGATGTAGCGGGAGGCGAGCCGGAGGTGGTCGGCCGCGCTGACCGGGACGGGGCGGGCGGGCCGGCCCAGCGCCCGGTCGAGCAGCGTGGCCCGGGGCTCGGGGTGGCCGGCCCGCCAGGGCCGCAGGACGCTGCCGTACGGGCAGACGTACGGCACCGGGGTCCGCGCGGGGGCGGGCAGCGAGGCGAGGTAGGCCTCGATCTCGGCGACCAGCCCCGAGGCGACCAGTGCCGAGGCGGCCGCCCCCGAGTCGGCCTGGCCGAACGGCGGCGGCCCGGGGGTGACGAGGACGGACGGGCGCGGGGCGGTGGTGCGGGGCATGCGGGTCCTCCGGGCGGACGGCCTTCAGGTTCCGCTGCCCAAAATGGGGCATTCAGGACTTTTCCGCGACCGGAGAGCCGTGGGATCCGCATGGTTTCCCGGCGGGCTGTCGGGCCGATAGCCTCGGCGGCGTTCGAGCGCAGTTCGAGCGCGAGCTCATCCGCCGCGCTCCCGAGGTGGAGGAGTCCCGGTGCGTCCGCAGGAGCGACTGGCCGTCATTCAGCGCTGTGTGGTCCGGGAGATGGCGCGACTGGGCCAGGTCTTCCACCCGGACGGCGAGGTGGTCCGCGGCCCCGGCACCACGGCGGTGGCGGTGCGCGAGCACCCCGGGGACGACGGCGCCGGGCACGTGGACCTCGGCTTCGTGCTGCACCTGGGCCGGGCGGACGCCCCGGTGGTGTGGGACTGCGCGGCCGGCCTCGGCAAGACCGAGGAGGAGAAGCTCGCCAACGCGGTGAAGATGTGGGCGACCACCACCGCCCCGGTGCTGGTCGAGGCGGCGCAGGGCCACGGGGCGCGCGCCGACCGCCCGCACCTGCCCGAACTCCCGGGCTGGCGCGCGGCGCAGGGCCCGGCCGCGGTGTTCGGCTTCGGCAACGAGCACCTGGCGGGCTGGCTGGCCGAGCACCGGGTGCTGCCGGCCCTGGCGCCCGCGCTGCGCGCGGAGTTGACCGGGCCAGGGCCGGTGGGCGTCAAACTCTTCCTGGGCGGGAAGGCGGGGGACGACGTCGCCGAGGTCCGGGTGGGCGGCGAGGTGTCGGAGGCGGCGTCGGCGGCGCTGCGCGCGCTCGACTGGCCGCGGGGTGAACGGCTGTGCTGGGCGCGGCTGTTCGTCCTGCTGACGGCCGAGCCGACGGCATCGGGGCAGCACACGCCGGCGGGTGCCGTGGCACCCGCACCGATGCGTGTCCCGGCCCCGGCGGCGGCGCGGCCCCGGGGACTGTTCGCTCGCTGGCGGGAAGCCAGACGGGCCGGCCGGTGACCCCTCGGCAGGAGTGCGGACGGCCCGGCCGGATCAGCCTCCGGTGATGCCGGAGATGCTGTGCGCGAGGTTGGCCAGCAGCGAGTTGATGGAGCCGGCGACCGTGGTGTCGTGGAGCATGAAGCCGAACAGGGCGGCGACGATCGCGTGCGGGATCTTCATCTGCTTGTTGCGGATGAAGATGATGCACAGGATCGCGAACAGGACCAGTGCGGAGACGGAGAGTGCCACCCGGACTCACTTCCTCGTTTTCATAGCGGGGTGCCGCCGCCCGGCGGCACCTGCGAAAGCCGGACCCCGGCCTGTCCGACGGTCCCGAGGCGGAATCGCGGACCGTCCGGCACAGCGCCGGCGAGGGAGCCCACAGTCGACCGCTGCCTGTCGTGCCGCACGTGACGCCCCCATCCCCCGAATCCTGAACAGTCCCGCCCGGACTCAGTGTGGTCGACCGTGCCGATTGCGTAAAGGTCTGAAAGTCAGCCCAACGCCGATATCCTGCGATGCGAGACGAGTTTCCGCCGACCGGGACGATAGCGGAGCCGCCCTGACGAATCGTCGGCGGGGCCGTGCTGAGCGGCCGGAAAACGGCCGGGGACGGGTAACGGAAGCCGCTGGTCCGCTCCGCCGACGGGGCCTCCGAATTGGCTGAAGATCAGCTGCCAGGCTTGACAGCGGCGGCTGCCCCCGGCATGTGCCCCGGCGGCGGTGTCAGTCGCGCCAGAGCAGCAGGACGGCGCGGTCGTCGTTGATGTCCCGGGCGACCGTCTCGATCAGCGCGGCCGCGGTGCCCGAGCCCGTCCCGGGGCCGCCGCCGGGCACCAGCCGGTCCGCCTCCCCCATCAGCCGGTCCATGCCCTCCGCGAGGTCCCGGCCCGGGGCCTCGACCATGCCGTCGGTGCAGAGCATCAGCACGTCGCCCCGGTTCAGCCGGCCGCGCACGCCGTCGAACTTGGCGCCGTCGTAGATCCCGAGCAGCGGGCCCTCGGCCTGCTTGACCTCCCAGCGCCCCTCCCCGGCCAGCCGCTGCATGCCCGGCAGGTGCCCGGCCGAGAGCAGTTCGTACTCCCCGGTGTCCAGGTCCAGCACCAGGTGGACGGCGGTGGCGAAGCCCTCGTCCCAGGACTGGCGCAGCAGGTAGCCGTTGGCGGCGGGCAGGAAGTCGTGCGCGGGCAGCGAGCCGACCAGGCCGCCGAAGGCGCCGGAGAGCAGCAGCGCGCGGGAACCGGCGTCCATGCCCTTGCCGGAGACGTCCGCGAGGACCACCTCCAGCAGCCGCTGGCCGGGGCCGGTGCGGGCGGCGACCACGAAGTCCCCGGAGAAGGACTGGCCGCCGGCCGGGCGCAGCGCCATGTCCGCGTGCCAGCCGTCCGGCAGCTCGGGCACCCGGCTCTGCACCCGCAGCCGCTCGCGCAGGTCGAACAGCATGGTGGAGCCGCCCCACCAGGGCACGCCGACCCGGGCCCGGAACTGGGCGAGCAGCAGGCCGCCGACCCCGGCGGCGCCGACCACCAGGGCCGCGCCCGGGGTCACGCCGTAGAGGTACGCCTCGGGGTTGTCGCTGGCGACCCGCTGGCCGGTGTGGATCACGGACTCGGAGGAGAGGCCGAGCGCGGCCAGCGCGTAGAGCACCACCAGGCTGCCGGGGCGCAGCAGCAGGGCGCCGGCCAGGATCGGCAGGACGAGGGAGGTGGGCGGGGCCCAGCCGGGGAACCAGATGTTGAGCAGGATCAGCAGAGGGACGAGCAGGGCGAGCGCGCAGAGCACGGGCCAGTCGGCGGCGCCGCCGCGGAAGTAGTCCACACCGGCCGTGCGCAGCCTTCGGCGGACCCGGCGGACCCTCTTGCGCAACCGGGCCGTCACGGACTCGGACGCCGTGGCGGCGCCGGGCCTCGTCGCAGTCGTCTGGGGCGTTGTGCCCGGCGCTCTGCCAGCCATGGGGTCCGACCCTATCCACGGCACGGCCCGGCGTCGACGGGCCGGGGGCGGGCACGGGGGCCGGAGCGCGGGGCGCGCAGCGGGTTTCGGCCGATCGGCGGGGTTGCGGGCGTGCCGTCAGGAGGCGTACGCCGGTTGGGCGTACGAACCGGGCGGGCGGCGCGTGTGCCCCGCGTGCGGGGGTTTTCGCGCGCCGGGGCCTGTGGCCGATCCCACAGGCGGCGCGGGGCCTCTCCGGGCCCGTCGCGCGGGGTCCGGGGCCGTCGCGCGGGGTCCGGGGCCGCCCGGACCCGGCGGCCGGACACAGCGGCGGCCGGTCGCACGGGAGCGTGCGGCCGGCCGCCGGGGCGGGTGGGTGGCGGGATCAGCCCTGCGGGTGGTGGGCCGGGATCGGCGGGAGCTCGCCGGTGGTCTCGTACTCGCTCAGCATCTCGATCCGGCGGGTGTGCCGGGGCTCGCCGCTGTACGGGGTCTTGAGGAAGACCTCGACGAACTCGGTGGCCTCCTCCTGCGTGTGCATGCGGCCGCCGATGGAGATCACGTTGGCGTTGTTGTGCTGACGGCCGAGCTCGGCGGTCTGCACGCTCCAGGCCAGCGCGGCCCGGACGCCCTTGACCTTGTTGGCGGCGATCGCCTCGCCGTTGCCCGAGCCGCCGATCACGATGCCCAGGGCGTCCTCGTCGGCGGCGGTGCGCTCGGCGGCACGCAGGCAGAACGGCGGGTAGTCGTCCTCGGCGTCGTAGATGTGCGGCCCGCAGTCGACCGGCTCGTGGCCGGCCCCCTTGAGCCACTCCACGAGGTGGTTCTTCAGTTCGTATCCGGCATGGTCGGAGCCCAGGTACACGCGCATGCCATGAGTGTGGCATGCGCGTGTGCCGGGGCCCGACAACGGGGGCGCCGGCCGGGTGGGTCGGCGGGGCGGGAGGGCCGGGTGGCCGGCGGATCGGCGCCGGCCGGGCGGATCAGCGCCGGCCGGGCGGATCAGCGCCGGCCGAGCAGCTTCCAGGCCAGCGGCAGGGCGCCGGCCGCGAGGGCGGCCTTGAGGGCGTCGCCGACCAGGTACGGGTAGAGGCCGAGCTCGGCGGCGCGGGCGAGCGACACGTGCAGCGACAGCGCGAGGTACGGGACGCCGACCGCGTAGATGGCGAGGCTGCCGAGGACCATGGTGACGGCCGTGTTGACCGGGGTGCGGTCGGCGCCGCGGCGGGCCAGCGCGCCGGTCAGGGCGGCGGCGAGGACGAAGCCGATCACGTAGCCGAAGGAGGCCGTCGCCCAGCCCGAGGTGCCCTCGGCGAACCAGGGCAGGCCCGCCATGCCGGCCAGCAGGTAGAGCGCGAGCGAGGCGACGCCGCGGCGGGCGCCGAGCGCGGTGCCGACCAGCAGGGCGGCGAAGGTCTGGCCGGTGACCGGCACCGGCGAGCCGGGGACGTTCACCGACAGCTGGGCGGCCAGGCCGGTCAGCGCGGCGCCGCCGGCCACCAGGGCCAGGTCGCGGGCCTGGGCGCCGAGGCGGGTGGAGGCGGCGGGCAGCAGGTCGGCGAGGACGGTGCGGCGCGGTATCGGGGTGGTGGCAGTGGCCATCGGGGCTCCTCCGTGAGAGTCCAGGTGAGTGAACACCTGTGAACCTACGCGGTGATCCACTGGGCGAACGGCACGGTTTCGGACAAACCCCCGGCCTCGGGCGTTGTCGGAACCGAACCGGAACAACTCCTGGTCACAGCATGATCACGGTAGGTTTCGGCGTGGTCCGCATGGTGGGCCCGAATCGAACATTCTTGGCATGGACAGCGGTGCCGCCGGATATTGGACAGCTCATGTCGCATACCGCACAGTCTGGAACCACCCCTATGGCCCCCACTTCCGCCCCTACGGCGACCGGGACCCCGAACGGCACCCAGCCGGCCGCTGGTCCGGCGCCGGGTGGACAGCAGCTCTCCCACGGGCTGAAGCAGCGCCACCTGTCCATGATCGCCCTCGGTGGCGTGATCGGCGCCGGCCTCTTCGTCGGCTCCGGCGCCGGCATCGCGGCCGCCGGCCCGGCGATCATCCTGGCGTTCGCGCTCTCCGGCCTCCTGGTCATGCTGATCATGAGAATGCTCGGCGAGATGTCCGCCGCCCGCCCCGCCTCCGGCTCGTTCTCGGTGCACGCCGAGAAGGAGATCGGCCCCTGGGCCGGGATCACGGCCGGCTGGATGTACTGGGTGATGCTCTGCTGCGGCGTCGCCGCCGAGGCCACCGCCGCCGGGAAGATCGTCAACGGCTGGATACCCGGCGTCTCCGCCTGGGTCTGGGTCGGCCTGTTCATGGTCTTCTTCTGCGCCAGCAACCTCACCGCGGTGAAGAACTTCGGCGAGTTCGAGTTCTGGTTCGCCGCGATCAAGATCGCCGCGATCGTCGCCTTCCTGGTCCTCGGCGGGCTCGGCATCGCCGGCGTGATCGGCCCCGGCGCCCCCGGCACGACGAACCTCACCGGCCAGGGCGGCTTCCTGCCCAACGGCGTCGACGGGCTGATCGTCGGCCTGCTCGCCTCGGTCTTCGCGTACGGCGGTCTGGAGACCGTCACCATCGCCGCCGCCGAGTCCGAGGACCCCAAGAAGAACGTCGCCAACGCCGTGCGCACCGCGGTGTGGCGGATCGCGATCTTCTACATCGGCTCGATGGCCCTGGTGGTCACCCTGGTCTCCTGGAAGGACCCGAAGGTCGTCGCCGACGGCCCGTACGTCACCGTGCTGAGCCACCTCGGGGTGCCCTCCGCCGGAACGATCATGCAGGTGGTGGTGCTGATCGCGCTGCTGTCCGCGATGAACGCCAACATCTACGGCGCCTCCCGGATGGCGTACTCGCTGGTCGGCCGCGGCCAGGGCCCGAAGGCGCTGGCCAAGGTCAGCGGCGGGGTGCCGCGCAGAGCCGTGCTGATGTCCTGCCTGTTCGGCTTCGGCGCCGTGCTGGCGGCCAAGTTCTGGCCGGAGACCGTGTTCACCTGGCTGATGAACACCACCGGCGTGGCGATCCTGGTGGTCTGGCTGTTCATCTGCGTCGTCCAGCTGCGGATGCGCCGCCGACTGGAGCGCGAGGCGCCCGAGCTGCTCACCGTGAAGATGTGGGGCTACCCGTACCTGACCTGGGTCGCGATGGCCGCCGTGGCCGCCATCCTCGCCCTGATGACCACCACCGAGGGCAACCGCGAGCAGCTGTACGCGGCCGGCGTGCTGGTCGCGGTGCTCACCGTCGCCGGGCTGCTCAAGCAGCGCCGGGACGCCGCCGCCCTGCGCTGACCTTCCCGTCGCACGGCGAGGGCCCGGTACCGATCGGTACCGGGCCCTGCCGCGTCTCCGGGTCCTGCCGCGTCTCCGGGGCCGTCGGGACTACTCGAAGGACGGGCCGGCCGTACGGGTGCGCTTGATCTCGTAGAAGCCCGGGGTGGAGGCCACCAGCAGGGTGCCGTCCCACAGCCGGGCCGCGGCCTCGCCCTTCGGGGCGGGGGTGACCACCGGACCGAAGAAGGCCACCCGCTCGCCGTCCGCGCCCTCGACCGCGATCACCGGGGTGCCGACGTCCTCGCCGACCAGGGTGATGCCCTCCTTGTGCGAGGCGCGCAGGGCGTCGTCGTACTCCTCCGAGCCGGCCGCGTCGGCCAGCTCCGCGGGCAGGCCCGCGGCCACCAGGGCGGCCTCGATGGTCTCCCGGTTCTGCGGCAGGCCCTGGTTGTGGAAGCGCACGCCCAGCTCGGTGTAGAGCCGGCCGAGCACGTCCTGCCCGTGCTGCTCGGCGGCGGCGATGCAGACCCGCACCGCGCCCCAGGCGTTGTCCAGCAGCTCCCGGTAGTTCTCCGGGAGGTCCCGGTGCTCGTTGAGCACCGACAGGCTCATCACGTGCCAGTGCACGTCGACCGGACGCAGCTGCTGGACCTCGACCATCCAGCGGGAGGTCATCCACGCCCACGGGCAGGCCGGGTCGAACCAGAAGTCGGCGGTCTTGCGCTCAGTGGCAGTCGTCACTGGATGTGTCCTTCGTGAGGCGATCCGAGGCAGGGAGGAGTTCCACCCCCGCAACGCCAACGCCCGCCCGACACCGCTGATTCCGGCACGGACGCGGCGTCTGTGCAATGGTACTGACGGGGCGGGGCGTGAAAGGATGGCCCCGCGCGGAGACACCCCGCGCCGAACCGCACCACCCACAGGCGCACCACCGTGCGAGCCGGACAAAGGAGTACCGCCGTGCCGGGCAAGAACCTCAGCCGCGACGAGGCGCAGCAGCGGGCCAGCATCCTGACCGTGGACGGCTACCACGTCCGGCTGGACGTGACCTCGGCCCCGGACCGGGCGGCCGGCACCTTCCGCTCCACCACCACCGTCACCTTCCGCTGCTCCCAGCCCGGTGCCGGCACCTTCCTCGACCTGCTCGCCCCCGCCGTCCGCTCGGTCACCCTCAACGGCCGCGCCCTCGACCCGGCCACCGCCTACGACGGCGCCCGGGTGCACGTCGACGGCCTGGCCGTCGAGAACGTGCTGACCGTCGAGGCCGACTGCGCCTACAGCCGCACCGGCGAGGGCCTGCACCGCTTCGTCGACCCGGTGGACGGCGAGACCTACCTCTACACCCACTACGAGCCGGCCGACGCCCGCCGGGTGTTCGCGAACTTCGAGCAGCCCGACCTGAAGGCCCCGTTCACCTTCACCGTGACCGCCCCGGCCGCCTGGGACGTGTGGTCCAACGCCCCGCACGAGAACGTCACCGCGCAGGACGCCACCGAGCAGAACGGCACCGCGCAGGACACCGGCCGCACCTGGGAGTTCGCGCCGACCAAGCCGATCTCCACCTACCTCACCGCCGTCGTCGCCGGCCCGTACCACGTCGCCCGTGACCACTACCGCCGCGAGCTGGCCGACGGCACCGCGCTGGAGATCCCGCTCTCCGCGATGTGCCGCAAGTCGCTGGCCCCGTACTTCGACGCGGACGAGATCCTCGGCGTCACCAAGCTCGGACTCGACTTCTTCCACGAGCAGTTCGACTACCCGTACCCCTTCGGCAAGTACGACCAGGCCTTCGTCCCCGAGTACAACATCGGCGCGATGGAGAACCCCGGCTGCGTCACCTTCCGCGAGGAGTTCGTCTTCCGCTCGAAGGTCACCGACGCCGCGTACGAGGGCCGGGCCAACGTCATCCTGCACGAGATGGCGCACATGTGGTTCGGCGACCTCGTCACCATGCGCTGGTGGGACGACCTGTGGCTGAAGGAGTCCTTCGCCGACTTCATGGGCTCCTACGGCCTGATCGGCGCCCGCACCCGCTACTCCTCGGCCTGGGTCACCTTCGCCAACCAGCGCAAGGCCTGGGCCTACCGGCAGGACCAGTTCCCCACCACCCACCCGATCACCGCGGACATCCGGGACCTGGAGGACGCCAAGCTCAACTTCGACGGCATCACCTACGCCAAGGGCGCCTCCGTCCTCAAGCAGCTGGTGGCGTACGTCGGTTCCGAGGCCTTCTTCGAGGGCGCCCGCCGCTACTTCAAGCGCCACGCCTTCGGCAACACCGAGCTGGGCGACCTGCTGGAGGTGCTGGAGGAGACCAGCGGCCGCGACCTCAGGACCTGGGCCGCCGCCTGGCTCCAGACCTCCGGGGTCAACGCGCTCACCCCGCAGGTCACCACCGACGCCGAGGGCCGGATCACCGAGCTGGCGGTGCTCCAGGACGCCGCGGACGACCCTGCGGCTCCGTCGGGTGGGGTGCTGCGCCCGCACCGGATCGCGGTCGGCCTGTACGACCGGGACGCCGACGGCGCGCTGGTGCGCACCGCGCGGATCGAACTGGACGTCACCGGCGCCCGGACCGTCGTCGCCGAGGCGGCCGGCCTGCCCCGCCCGGCGCTGGTGCTGCTCAACGACGACGACCTGACCTACTGCAAGATCCGCTTCGACGAGGAGTCGCTGGAGAACCTGCGCGGCGGCCTCGGCGACATCCGCGACGAGCTGGCCCGGGCGCTGACCTGGTCCGCGGTCTGGAACCTCACCCGGGACGGCCTGATGCCGGCCCGCGACTACGTCGCCCTGGTGCTGCGGTTCGCCGGCCAGGAGGGCAACATCGGCGTGCTCCAGTCGCTGCACGCCCAGGCCAAGACCGCCGTCGACCTGTACGCGGACCCGGCCTGGCGCGGCGAGGGCGGCCGGCTGCTCGCCGACGGCGCCCTGCGCGAGCTGCGCGAGGCCGTCCCCGGCAGCGACCACCAGCTGGCCTGGGCCCGCTTCCTCGCCCAGACCGCGGGCGGCGCCGAGCACCTCGGCCTGGTCCGCGGTCTGCTGTCCGGCAGCGCCCGGATCGACGGCCTGGAGGTCGACCAGGACCTGCGCTGGTCGCTGTGGCTGGCGCTGGCCGCGTCCGGCCAGGCCACCGACGAGGAGCTGGACGCCGAACTGGCCGCCGACAACACCGCGAGCGGCAAGCGGCACCACACCCAGTGCCTGGCCGCCCGGCCCACCGCGGAGGCCAAGGCCGCCGCCTGGTCGGCCGTGATCGACTCGGACGAGCTGCCGAGCGCCCTGGTCGAGGCCAACACCGCGGGCTTCTCGATCCCCTCCCAGCGCGACCTGACAGCCCTCTACGCGGCGCCGTACTTCAAGCTGCTGGAGCGGGTCTGGGCCGACCGGACCATCGAGATCGCGATGCGGATCGTCGGCGGCCTCTTCCCGATCGCCCAGACCGACGAGCAGACCCTGGCCGAGGCCGACGCCTGGCTCTCCGGGCACCCGCAGGCCGCTCCGGCGCTGCGCCGCCTGGTGCTGGAGCGCCGCGACGACCTGGCCCGCGCGCTGCGGGCGCAGGCCTGCGACCGGGCCTGACGGTCGCTCCGGGTCGCTCCGGGGGCCCGCCGCGGATGTTTCCGCGGCGGGCCCCCGCGCTGTCACACGCCTCGCGTTGTCGCACACCTCGTGGTGCGGGACGCCTCGTGCTGCGGGACGCCTCGTGCGGCGGGACTGGGTGGGGAAGCCGTCAGTCGCGGCGCAGGCCGCGGTCCAGCGCGGCGATCGCGCTGCCCTGGGCGTCGTCGCCGTCCAGCGACCAGACCATCACCCCGGCCAGGTCGTTCCAACGCGTGTACCGCGCCTTCTGGGTGAGCACCTCGGCGGTGTCGTAGCTGTAGAAGGTGGTGCCGTCGTACTTCCAGGACGCGCCGTGGTCGCGGTCCAGGTAGACCTTGCCCGGCAGTGCGTTGATCTCCTGGTACGAGTGGTCGGGCGCGGCCGCGGTGGCGCTCTGGAAGAGGCCGCCGCGCTTGCCGGGGGCGACGCCGGTCCAGCCGTGGCCGTACAGCGGGGCGCCGAGGACGAGCTGCTCGGAGGGCATGCCGCGCTCCTGGTAGTGCGTCACGGAGGTGTCGGCGCTGCGCCGGCGCGGGTCCGGGTCGGTCGGGTCGGAGTACAGGTTGGCCTGGTGGTTGGCCGGACCCTTGCCCTCCCACGGGCCGTGCAGGTCGTAGGTCATGACGTTCAGCCAGTCCACCGACTCGCTGAGCAGGGGCAGTTCGAGCCGGTCGGCGACGGTCTCGTTGGCGGCCACGGCGGCGGTCAGCAGGTAGTGCTTGCCCTTCTTGCCGCTCAGGGCGTCCAGCTGGTCGCGGAACTCCTGCATCAGCAGGGTGAAGTTGCGGCCGTCCTCGGGGCGGACCACGTTGCCCGCGTCCCCGCCGCCGCCCGGGTACTCCCAGTCGATGTCGATGCCGTCGAAGACGCCCGCGGCCGCGCCCTTGCCGCCCTCCGGGGAGTCGGCCAGCACCGGCACGTCGCCCTTGACGTACAGGTCGATGCAGGAGGAGACGAACTTCTTGCGGGCCTCGTCGGTGGCGGCCGCGTCGGAGAAGTACTTGGACCAGGACCAGCCGCCCAGCGAGATGACGGTGCGCAGCTGGGGGTTCTTCGCCTTGAGCTTGCGCAGCTGGTTGAAGTGGCCCTTCAGCTTCTGGCCCGGGGCGTCGGCCACGCCGTCCACCGACTCGGCCGCGGAGAAGGAGCGCTGGTAGTCGTTGCGGGCGTCACCCTGGCCGGCCTCGTTGCTCTCGAAGCAGGTGCCCTCGGCGGAGACGTTGCCGAAGGCGTAGTTGATGACGGTGAGCTTGGCGGCCTGGCCGGACTCCTGCACCCGCTTGGCGGAGCTGTCGGCGCCCCACTGGGTGAAGTAGCCGACCCGCTGGCCCTTCAGCTTCGGGCCGTGCCGCCCGTCGGCGGCGGAGGCGGTGGCGGGGGCGGCGAGCAGCGCGGCGACGGTGGCGGCGGCGAGCAGGGCTGAGGCGCGAGTGGGCATACCGGACCTGTTCTCTGAAGCGGCGTCAAATGGTCTGGACCAGATGAGAGAGAGGTTTAGTCCATCTGCCGTTCACCGCACAAGAGGACGGGCCCGGTCGGTGCAGCATGCAAAAGGAGGGGCCGGACCGCGATGTGCGGTCCGGCCCCTCCTCAGGCCTGTGCCGGGACTCAGCCGATCAGCGAGCGCAGCACGTACTGCAGGATGCCGCCGTTGCGGTAGTAGTCCGCCTCACCGGGGGTGTCGATGCGGACGACCGCGTCGAACTCCTTGTCGCCCGCCTTGACCTTGACGGTCTTCGGGGTGCGGCCCTCGTTGAGCTCGGTCACGCCGGTGATGGAGAAGGTCTCCTCGCCGGTCAGGCCGAGGGACTCGGCGTTCTCGCCCTCGGGGAACTGCAGCGGCAGGACGCCCATGCCGATCAGGTTCGAGCGGTGGATGCGCTCGTACGACTCGGCGATGACGGCCTTGACGCCCAGCAGCGCGGTGCCCTTGGCGGCCCAGTCGCGGGACGAGCCGGAGCCGTACTCCTTGCCGGCCAGGACGACCAGCGGGATGCCGGCGGCCTGGTAGTTCTGCGAGGCGTCGTAGATGAACGACACCGGCGCGTCGGCCTGGGTGAAGTCGCGGGTGTAGCCGCCCTCGGTGCCCGGCGCGATCTGGTTGCGCAGGCGGATGTTGGCGAAGGTGCCGCGGATCATCACCTCGTGGTTGCCACGACGGGAACCGTAGGAGTTGAAGTCGCGCTTCTCGACACCGTTGGCGGTCAGGTACTGCGCCGCCGGGGTGCCCGGCTTGATGTTGCCGGCCGGGGAGATGTGGTCGGTGGTGACCGAGTCGCCCAGCTTGGCCAGGACGCGGGCGCCGGCGATGTCGGTCACCGGGCTCGGGGTCTTGGCCATGCCCTCGAAGTACGGGGGCTTGCGGACGTAGGTGGACTCGGCGTCCCACTCGAAGGTGTCGCCGGTCGGGACCGGGAGCGACTGCCAGCGGTGGTCACCGGCGAAGACGTCCTGGTAGCCCTTGTCGAACATGGCCTCGTCGATGGAGCCGGCGACGGTGTCGGCGACCTCCTGCTCGGACGGCCAGATGTCGGCGAGGAAGACGTCGTTGCCGTCGGCGTCCTGGCCCAGGGCGTCCTTGGTGATGTCGACGTTCATGTTGCCGGCGAGGGCGTAGGCGACCACCAGCGGCGGGGAGGCCAGGTAGTTCATCTTGACGTCGGGGTTGATCCGGCCCTCGAAGTTGCGGTTGCCGGAGAGCACCGAGACGACCGCCAGGTCGGACTCGTTGACGGCGGCCGAGACCTCCTCGGGCAGCGGGCCCGAGTTGCCGATGCAGGTGACGCAGCCGTAGCCGACCAGGTTGAAGCCCAGCTTCTCCATGTACGGGAGCAGGCCGGCCTTCTCGTAGTAGTCCATGACGACCTTGGAGCCGGGCGCCAGGGTGGTCTTGACCCAGGGCTTGACGTGCAGGCCCTTCTCCACGGCCTTCTTCGCCAGCAGGGCGGCGCCCAGCATGACGGAGGGGTTGGAGGTGTTGGTGCAGGAGGTGATCGAGGCGATCACGACCGCGCCGTTGTCGATCTCGTAGGACGAGCCGTCGGGGGCGGTGACGGCGGTCGGCTTCGAGGCCTCGGCGGAGTAGGTCGGCAGCGCCTCGGTGAACTTCTCGGCGGCCTCGGCCAGGATCACGCGGTCCTGCGGGCGCTTCGGGCCGGAGATCGACGGGACGACGGTGGAGACGTCCAGCTCCAGGTACTCGGAGTAGACCGGCTCGTGCGACGGGTCGTGCCAGAGACCCTGCTCCTTGGCGTACGCCTCGACCAGGGCGAGCTGCTGCTCGTCGCGGCCGGTGAGCTTCAGGTAGTTGATGGTCTCGGCGTCGATCGGGAAGATCGCGCAGGTCGAGCCGAACTCCGGCGACATGTTGCCGATGGTGGCGCGGTTGGCCAGCGGGATGGAGCCGATGCCGTCGCCGTAGAACTCGACGAACTTGCCGACCACACCGTGCTTGCGCAGCATCTCGGTGATGGTGAGCACCAGGTCGGTGGCGGTGGTGCCGGCCGGCAGCTCGCCGGTCAGCTTGAAGCCGACGACGCGCGGGATCAGCATGGAGACCGGCTGGCCGAGCATGGCGGCCTCGGCCTCGATGCCGCCGACGCCCCAGCCCAGCACGCCCAGGCCGTTGACCATGGTGGTGTGCGAGTCGGTGCCGACGCAGGTGTCCGGGTAGGCCTGGCCGCCGCGGACCATGACGGTGCGGGCCAGGTGCTCGATGTTCACCTGGTGGACGATGCCGGTGCCCGGCGGGACGACCTTGAACTCGTCGAAGGCGGTCTGGCCCCAGCGCAGGAACTGGTAGCGCTCCTTGTTGCGGCCGTACTCGATCTCGACGTTCTGGGTGAACGCGTCCTTGGTGCCGAACTTGTCGGCGATGACCGAGTGGTCGATGACCAGCTCGGCCGGGGCCAGCGGGTTGATCTTGGCCGGGTCGCCGCCCAGCTCCTTGACGGCCTCACGCATGGTGGCGAGGTCGACCACGCACGGCACACCGGTGAAGTCCTGCATGATCACGCGGGCCGGGGTGAACTGGATCTCCTGGCTCGGCTGGGCGTTCTCGTCCCAGTTGCCGAGGGCGCGGATGTGGTCGGCGGTGATGTTCGCGCCGTCCTCCGTGCGGAGCAGGTTCTCCAGCAGCACCTTGAGGCTGTACGGCAGCCGCTCGGAACCCTCGACGGCGGAGAGCTTGAAGATCTCGTACGACTCGTCGCCCACCTGCAGCGAGCTGCGGGCGTCGAAGCTGTTCGCGGACACGACTGACTCCTTCTGGGTGCTTCGTGCGGTATCCGGCCGTCACGCGGTGGTAAGGTCAGCCTTACTTAGGCTGACCTTGCCCGCATCGCCGGCGAGCGCCTCTCGGCAAGTATCTTGATGTCGAGATATATCGTAAAGGGCAGTTATCTCGATGTCGAGATAAACCATAGTGCATGCCGTGGCTCACCGGTCGTCCGGGCCGCGCCGCTTGCGCTCCAGCCTGATCAGCCAGACCGCGCCCGCCACGACGGCCGCCGCCATCAGCAACACCACCACAAGCTCACCACCGGAACCGCCGGTCGGCGAGGGGGCGATGTCGGCCAGCAGGATCGTCCTCACTCTTCCTCCTCCGTTCGCGCCCGGTTCGCTCCCGGGCCCAGAACCAGCATCAGCAGCACCGGGAACTCCAGATAGGCGTGGTAGCTCGCCAACGCGGCGTACACCGACCGGCCCTGGGCGTAGTCCACGGCGAACAACAGGGCCAGCAGCACCCCCAGGGCCGCCCCCAGCCCCCAGGCCCGCGCCCCGCGCAGGGCCGGCACCCGGGCCTCGAAGCGCTCCGCCGCCTCCGGCGCGTACCGCGGCAGGAACCAGACCCAGACCACGTAGTGCATCGACTGGAGGAAGGCGAACACCGCCAGGAAACGCAGACCCGCCTGCGGCGTCAGCAGGGCCGGCGGGGTGTACGCGGCCGCCAGCCGGTCCGTCCAGCCACCGGGACGCTGGGCGAGCAGCCCGTCCAGCAGACCGCTCAGCAGCAGGGCCGGCACCAGCAGCACCCAGACCGACTGCAGCACCAGGAACGCCGCCCGGCCCCGCGCCAGCCGGCGCGACCACTCCGCCAGGAACAGCAGCGGCACCACGTTGTGCAGATGGGCCAGCAGAACGAAGTGGTAGGCGGGGAACGCCAGCGAGGCCGCCCCGGCCACCGCCAGCAGCGCCGCGCCCGCCGACAGCAGCCGGGGGCGGCCGCGCAGCCCGTACCGGCAGGCCGCCGCCAGCAGGCCGTACGCGAGCAGGATCTCCGCCGACTGGGCGGCCCGCGAGGGCGGCAGCAGGCGGCACAGCACGATGCCGGACACCAGCGCCAGCAGCAGCCGCAGCAGCGGGCCGGTCAGCACGGTCGCGAAGCGGCCGGCCACGTAGCGCAGCTCCAGCACGTTGTGCAGCAGTCCGAAGGCGGCCAGGCCCAGCACCGCCAGGCCGGTCGGCGCCCGCAGGGCCAGCGCCAGGGCGAGGACGGCCGACAGGGCGAAGCCGGCGAACGGCGCGGCGCCCAGCCGGGCGGCCGGGCCGGGCGCGGGCCAGGCGGCGGGGCGCGTGGTCGGGTTCGTGGTCGGGCTCGTGGTCAAGGTTGGGGTCGCGCGTGTGCCCGCGCTCGGGGGCACGCTCGCGCCCGCGGTCGCGCCCGCGCTCGTGGTCGCCATGCTCCCCCTCCCCGTGGCACGATCCCCGCCGTGCGCTACCCGGTGGCCCTCGCCCTCACCCTGCTGACCGAGACACCCGTCTACACCGCCGCCCTCGTCCGCGTGGGCCGGGTCCGGCCCGGGCGGGCGGCCGCGGCCGCCGTCCTGGTCAACCTGGTGACGCACCCGCTGCTCTGGTGGACCCTCCGGCACTGGACCGACGGGCCGGCGGCAGCGTACTGGACGGGCTTCGCGCTCGGCGAAACGGCGGTCTGCGCCGTCGAGGCGCTGCTGCTGGGCCCGCTCGCCGGGCTCCGCCCGCGCGACCCGCTGCCCTGGCCGGCCGCCGCCACCGCCAACGCCACCTCGCTGCTGGCCGGGCTGCTGATCGGGCTCCGGACCGGGTTCTGACCGGGCTCCCGGTCGGGCTCCCGGTCGGGTTCCGGCCGCCGGACCGCCCCGCTCGTGGCGCGGCTTGCGGGCCCGGGCGGCCGACCGCGCGCCCAGGGCGGGAGCGCGCAGCCACCACGCCACGGGGTGCGAGGGGACGAGGGGACGAGGGGACGAGGGGGATCCCGAGGACACGCCCGAGGGCCGCCCCGGTACCGTGGCCGGTGAGTTGACGTGCGGAGACGGGCAGGGGCCGACAGATGATCGTGGTGGACGCATCCGCGCTGGTGCTGGCGCTCGCCGACCAGGGCCCGCGCGGGATCCGGGCCCGCGCGGAACTCGCCTCCGGCGGCGAGTGGGTGGCCCCCGAGCACATCGTCATCGAGGTGATGCAGTCGCTGCGCGGGCTCTACCTGGCCAAGGAGCTGACCGCCGAGCGGGTCGCCGAACTCACCGGGGAACTCGCCGCGGTGACGATCCGCAAGATCGAGGTGGCGCCGCTGCTCGGCCGGATCTGGGAGCTCAAGGACAACCTCACCCCGGACGACGCCGCGTACGTCGCGGTCGCCGAGCGGTTCGGCGTGCCGCTGGTCACCGCCGACCTGCGGCTGATGCGCGCCAGCGGGCCGCGCTGCGAGATCCGGGGGATCCGGCCGGACTGAGCCGCCACCGGCGGGTGTCCTCGGAGCCCCGGCCGCGTTAGCAGGACGACCCCCGCCCCGCACGTGGAAGGCCCCGTCCCGATGACCGCTCCGCTCGCCGCCGCCCTGCTGCCGCTGGCCCTGCTCGCCCCCGCCGCCTCGCCGGTCTCCGTCGTCGAGGCCGACTTCGACCCGGCCACCGCCTTCGTCCCGCCGGCCGCGATCAGCTACGCGGACGACCTGGTGCCGTACGGCTCGCACGTCCGGATCGTCACCGACCGCTCGCTGCCCGGGCGGACGGCGCTCACCCTGACGGCCTCCGGTCTCGCCCCCGACCACGAGTTCCCGGTGCACCTGCACACCGGCGGCTGTGGGGCCGACCCGGCCTCCTCCGGACCGCACTACCAGGACGAGGTCGACCCGGTGCAGCCGTCCACCGACCCGGCGTACGCCAACGAGCGGAACGAGCTGCGGCTGACGCTGCGCACCGACCGGCGGGGCGCCGGCCGTGCCACCACCGCGGTGGCCTGGCAGTCGCGGCCGGGCGAGGCGCGCTCGCTGGTGCTGCACGCGGGCACCCCGGTCGGCCCGCACGCGGCGGGTGACCGGGTGGCCTGCGTCAAGCTGGACGACTGAGTCGGGCGGTCGGGGAGCCGGCCGCGGCTCCGACGGCCTCCGGGGCGGTCAGGGCTGGTCATCAGGGCCGGCCATCGGAGCCGGCCCTCGGGGACGGTCAGGAGCCGAGGGTGGCGACCAGCACCGCCTTGATGGTGTGCAGCCGGTTCTCGGCCTGGTCGAACACGATGGAGTGCGCGGACTCGAACAGCTCGTCGGTGCACTCCAGCTCGGCCATGCCGGTCGCCTCGTACATCTGCCGCCCGACCACCGTGCCGAGGTCGTGGAAGGCGGGCAGGCAGTGCAGGAACCTCACGTCCGGGTTGCCGGTGGCCCGGACGGTGTCCATGGAGACCTGGTACGGCTTGAGCAGCTCGATCCGCTCGGCCCAGACCTCCTTGGGCTCGCCCATCGAGACCCAGACGTCGGTGTAGAGGAAGTCGGCGCCGGCCACGCCCTCGGCCACGTCCTCGGTCAGGGTGATCCGGGCGCCGGTCGTCCCGGCCAGGGCCTGAGCCGACTTCTGCACCTCCTCGGTCGGCCAGAGCGCGCGCGGGGCGACGATCCGGATGTCCATGCCGAGCAGGGCGCCGGTGACCAGCAGCGAGTTGCCCATGTTGGAGCGGGCGTCGCCGAGGTAGGCGAGGGCGACCTCGGACAGCGGCTTGGCGGTGTGCTCGGTGACGGTGAGCACGTCGGCCAGCATCTGGGTGGGGTGCCACTCGTCGGTCAGGCCGTTCCAGACCGGGATTCCGGCGTACTCGGCGAGCTCCTCGACGACCTCCTGGCCGTGGCCGCGGTACGCGATGCCGTCGAACATCCGGCCGAGCACCCGGGCGGTGTCCCTGATGGACTCCTTGTGGCCGATCTGCGAGCCCGTGGGGTCCAGGTAGGTGGTGGTGGCGCCCTGGTCGGCGGCAGCGACCTCGAAGGCGCAGCGGGTGCGGGTGGAGGTCTTCTCGAAGATCAGCGCGATGTTCTTGCCGCGCAGCCGGGGCTGCTCGGTGCCCGCGTACTTCGCCGCCTTGAGCGTGGCGGCGAGGTCCACCAGGAAGCGGAACTCCTGGGGCGTGAAGTCGAGCTCCTTGAGGAAGTGCCTGTTCCGGAGGTTGAAGGCCATGCCGGGCTCCTGGGGTGACGGGACTGCGGGAAAGCGGCAAGTCTATACGATGCTCGGAATTTCTATACAGAGGCGGTGCCGGAGAGGGGAGCCCACGCGGGGACTCCCCTCCTCCGGCAGCGGTTGTCACGGCCGTCACAGCCGTGACAACCCGCCTCAACCGTCACAGCCGCGGGTCGACCGGCTCCGACTCCAGCGCGAGCACCGCGAAGACCGGCTCGTGCACCCGCCACAGCGGCTCCCCCGCCGCCAGCCGGTCCAGCGCCTCCAGGCCCAGCGCGTACTCGCGCAGGGCGAGCGAGCGCTTGTGGCCCAGCGCGCGCAGGCGCAGCCGGTCGAGGTGCTCGGTGTAGTCCGGGCCGTAGATGATCCGCAGGTACTCCCGGCCGCGCACCTTCACCCCGGGCTGCACCAGGCCGCCCGGCCGCCCCTCGCCCCGCGCGGTGCGCACCAGCGAGGCCAGCGGCTTGACCACCATGCCCTCGCCGCCCGCCGCGGTCAGCTCCTCCCACCAGGCGGTGGCGGCGGCCGTCGAGGCCTCGTCCTCGGTGTCCACCAGGATCCGGCGGGTACGGTGCAGCACCGGCTCCTCGCGGTGCTCCGGGCTCTCGGTGCCGGCGTCGGGCGTGTCGGGCACGTCGGCGGCCACCAGGCGGTCGATCCAGGCCAGGTGTTCGTCGTGCGGGCGCACCGCGAGGTTCGCCCCCTCGGCCGCGAGCAGCTGGAACGGCGCGAGCCGGATGCCCGACAGGCCCTCGGTCGGCCAGCAGTAGCGCCGGTACGCCTCGGTGAACGCCCGCGCGTCGGCGGCGCGCTGCCGCTGGCGGGCGGTCAGGCCGGCCAGGTCCAGGCCGCGCCCGGCCGCCCGCTCCAGCGCGGACAGCACCTCCGGCAGGGCGGCACCCGCCGCCGCGCCGACCGCCGCGTACTGGCGGCGCAGCAACTCCACCGCCTTCAGCGACCAGGGCATCAGTTCGGCGTCCAGCAGCAGCCAGTCGGTGGCCAGCTCCTCGAACAGCCCGGAGCGCTCGGCGGCGGCCCGGACCCGGTCGAGCACCGCGCCGGTCAGCTCCTCGTCGGCGAGGAAGGCCCGGCCGGTCCGGGTCCAGATCGCGCCGGGCCCGGCCACGCCGAAGCGGCGCTCCAGCGCGGCCCCGTCCCGGGCGACCAGCAGCACCGCCCGCGAGCCCATGTGCTTCTCCTCGCAGACCAGGTGCCGCACACCGTCCGCCCGGTAGCCGAGGAAGGCCTCCTCCGGGTGCTCCAGGTAGCCGTCCCGGCGGGAGGTGGCGCTCGGCGCCATCGTCGGCGGCAGGTAGGCGAGCAGCCGCGGGTCCAGCGCGAAGCGGCTCATCACCTCCAGCGCGGCGGCCGCGTTCTCCTCCCGGACGGCCACCCGCCCGTACAGCCCGGTCTCGACGATCCGGCGCCCCGCCACGTCGGCGAGGTCCAGCGGACGGCCCTCGCGGGCGCCCGGCGCGTCGGTGATCAGCGGACGCACCGGGGCGTACCACTCGCGCTCGGCCTCGACGCTCACCAGCTCGCGTTCCGGGTAGCGCAGCGCGGTCAGACTGCCGCCGAAGACGCAGCCGGTGTCCAGGCAGACGGTGTTGTTGACGAAGCTCGCGGCCGGCACCGGGGTGTGGCCGTAGACCACCAGCGCCCGGCCCCGGTACTCCTCCGCCCACGGGTAGCGCACCGGCAGGCCGTACTCGTCGGTCTCGCCGGTGGTGTCCCCGTACAGCGCGTGCGAGCGGACCCGGCCGGAGTTGCGGCCGTGGTACCGCTCCGGCAGGCCGGCGTGGCAGACCACCAGGGCGCCGCCGTCCAGCAGGTAGTGGCTGACCAGGCCGCGCATGAAGGCGCGGGCCTCGGCCCGGAACTCCTCGCTCTCCCCGGCCAGCTGGTCCAGCGACTCCTGGAGGCCGTGGGCGACGTTGACCTTCTTGCCATCCATCGCCCGGCCGAGCTTGTTCTCGTGGTTGCCCGGCACGCAGAGCGCGTGGCCGGCCGCCACCATGCCCATCACCAGGCGCAGCACGCCCGGGGTGTCGGGACCGCGGTCGACCAGGTCGCCGACGAACACGGCGGTGCGGCCCGCGGGGTGCGCGGCGTCCACCGGGCGGCCCTCGGCGTCCCGGGTGAGGGTGTAGCCGAGCCGGGTCAGCAGGGTCTCCAGCTCGGAGCGGCAGCCGTGGATGTCCCCGACGATGTCGAACGGGCCGGTGAGGTGGCGCAGGTCGTTGTAGCGCTTCTCCAGCTCGATCCCGGCCGTCGCCACCTCGGCCTCGCCGCGCAGGACGTGCACCTTGCGGAACCCCTCGCGCTCCAGGCCCCGGAGGGAGCGGCGCAGCTCGCGGTGCTGGCGGGGGATCACGTGGGCCGGCAGCCGGCGGTCCGGGCGGGAGCGGTTGCGCTCGGCACACACCCCCGGCGGGACGTCCAGGACGATCGCGATCGGCAGCACGTCGTGCTCGCGGGCGATCGCGACCAGCTGACGGCGGGCCTCGGGCTGCACGTTGGTGGCGTCCACGACGGTCAGCCGGCCGGCCGCCAGGCGCTTGCCGACGATGTAGTGCAGGAGGTCGAAGGCCTCGGCGGAGGCGGACTGGTCGTTCTCGTCGTCGGCGACCAGACCGCGGCAGAAGTCGGAGGAGACCACCTGGGTGGGCAGGAAGTGGCGGCGGGCGAAGGTGGACTTGCCCGCACCGCTGGTGCCGATCAGGACGACGAGGGAGACGTCGGTGACGGGGAGGCGGCGGGGGGTGGTGCTCTCCGCGTGGTCCTGGTCCTGGTGCTGGTCGTCGCCAGGGGTGGGGGTGTCGGTCGGGTCATCGGTCATCGAGGCTCGCCTCCTTCGGGCGTCGTGGTCGTGGCGGGCGCCGGCGCCGGCGTCGTCTCGGGCGCGGTGGTCGTGGTGGGTGCGGTGGTCGCGGTGGTCGCGGTGGTCGCGGTGAACAGGGCCAGCTGGGTCGGGGCGCCGACCTCCTCGTCGTCCGGGCCGACCGGACGCAGCTCCACGGTGTAGCCGTACGCGGCGGCGACCTTCCCGGCCCAGGCGCGGAACTCGGCCCGGGACCACTCGAAGCGGTGGTCGGCGTGCCGGACGGCGCCCGCCGGCAGGGTCTCCCAGCGGACGTTGTACTCGGCGTTCGGCGTGGTGACCACGACCGTCCTCGGCCGGGCGGCGCCGAACACCGCGTACTCCAGCGCGGGCAGCCGCGGCAGGTCCAGGTGCTCGATCACCTCGCACAGCACCGCCGCATCGAAGCCCTTGAGCCGGGCGTCGGTGTAGGTGAGCGCCCCCTGGGCCAGGGTCACCCGGGCCGCCTGACGCTCCGACAACCGCTCCAGGCCCAGCTTGCGACTCGCCGCCCGCAGCGCCCGGGCGGAGACGTCCACGCCGAGGATCCCGGTGAACCGGGCGTCCTTGAGCAGCTCGCCGATCAACTCGCCCTGGCCGCAGCCGAGATCGGCGACCCGGGCGGCGCCGCTCTCGCGCAGCGCGGCGAGGATCGCGGCTCGGCGCCGCTCGGCGAGGGAGGGCTGCCTGGGCTCCGACCTCTCCCCGGCCTCGTCACTGACCTCGTCCCTGGCCGCGCCCCCGGCCTCGTCCTCGTCCTCGGGCCGGTCGTCGACCGCGTTGTCGATCTCCTCGACCTCGCGGTCGTCGGCCTCCGCCAGTCGGGCCAGCTCCAGGCGCTCCATCGCGGCCCGGGTCAGCGACCAGCGCCGGGCCAGGTAGCGGCGGGTGATCAGCGCGCGCTCCGGGTGGGCCGCCAACCAGCCCTGACCGGCGGCGAGCAGCTTGTCCACCTCGTCCGGGGCGACCCAGTAGTGCTTGGCGCCGTCCAGCACCGGCAGCAGCACGTACAGCTGCTGGAGCGCGTCGGCGAGCCGTACCGTCCCGGAGGAGAGCGCGATCCGCACGTAGCGGGACTCGCCCCACTCGGGGAACGACTCGTCCAGCGGGATCGCCGTCGCCTCGACCTGCCAGCCCAGCGGTTCGAACAGCCGGACCACCAGGGCCGGGCCGCCGCCGTCACCCGCACCGTTGGCGGGCACGGCGGGCAGTTCGATCCGCAGCGGGCGGGCCCGCCCGGGCAGTTCGGGGCGGGCCGGGCAGTCACCCTTCATCGCGGACCGGAACACCGTCCGCAGCGCCACCGCGAGCAGCGAGGACGCGGCGTACGGGCGGTCGTTGACGTACTGGGAGAGCGCGAAATCGGGCGAGCCGCCGCGCCCCCTGCCGTCGCCCCGGCCCTTGCGGACCAGTGCGATCGGGTCGATGTCCAGCAGCAGCGCCGCCGTGCAGACCTCGTCCCCCGCTTCGGGGTAGAAGACGTGGGCCTCGCCGTGCGACGTGGTGAACCGCTGGACCTTGTCGGGATGCTTGTGCAGCAGGAACCCGAGGTCCGTGGCCGGGTCCGCGGCGCTGCCGGTGGTGGAGATCGACATGAACACCCGCTGAAGTATCGCCCAGCGCCGGGGCGGCGAGCACCGGGTTTTCCCGCCCCTCGGGCCGCCGACCAGCACGTCCGACCGGCGCGTCCGCCCGGTGGGCGTGTTCGGCACCGGGGCTCCGCATTGGTTAACGTGCACGGTGTGACTGCTGAATCCACCTCGCTCGAATCCACCTCCGCGGCGAACGGCGCCGTGGCCGCCGGTCTGGCCACCATCGCCGCCGACGGCACCGTCCTCGACACCTGGTTCCCCGCCCCCGTGCTGACGGCCGAGCCCGGCCCGGCCGGCACCGTCCGCCTGACCGCCGAGCAGGCCGAGGCCGAGCTCGGCGCCGGTGCGGCCGAGGCGCTGCGCGCCGACGCGCGCCGTGGCGTCGAGGTGGTCGCCGTGCGCACCACCATCGCCTCGCTGGACGAGAAGCCGCTCGACACCCACGACGTGTACCTGCGCCTGCACCTGCTCAGCCACCGTCTGGTGAAGCCGCACGGCCAGAACCTGGACGGCGTCTTCGGCCTGCTGGCCAACGTCGCGTGGACCAGCATCGGCCCCGTCCCGGTGGACAAGGTCGAGCAGGCCCGCCTGGCCGTGCGCGCCCAGGGCGGCCAGTTGGCCGTGTACGGGATCGACAAGTTCCCGCGGATGACCGACTACGTCGCCCCGACCGGTGTGCGCATCGCCCACGCCGACCGCGTCCGGCTCGGCGCGCACCTGGCCGTCGGCACCACCGTGATGCACGAGGGCTTCGTCAACTTCAACGCCGGCACCCTGGGCACCTCCATGGTCGAGGGCCGGATCAGCGCGGGCGTCGTCGTCGGCGACCACAGCGACATCGGCGGCGGCGCCTCGATCATGGGCACCCTGTCCGGCGGCGGCAAGCAGGTCGTCTCGGTCGGAGAGCGCTGCCTGCTCGGCGCCAACGCGGGCATCGGCATCTCGCTCGGCAGCGACTGCGTGGTCGAGGCCGGCCTGTACGTGACCGCCGGCACCCGGGTCACCACCCCGGACGGCACGGTGGCCAAGGCCGTCGAGCTGTCCGGCCAGGACAACCTGCTGTTCCGCCGCAACTCGCAGAGCGGAGCGGTCGAGGTCATCGCCCGTTCCGGCTCCTGGGGCGGCCTGAACGCCGACCTGCACGCCCACAACTGACCTGCGGGCAGTGACTGCCGGGGTCCGGCGCCGAGCGGCGCCGGGCCCCTTTCGCCATCCGGTCCCTTCTTCCGCGTCCCACTCCCCGATCCCCGATCCGTTCGCCGCCGCCTCCTCAGGCGCTCCTGAGGACCACCAGCCGCTGGGTCGCCCTGGTCATCGCGACGTAGCGGTCGACCGCTCCCTCGACGCCCCCGCCGAACGCCTCCGGATCGACCAGGACGACCAGGTCGAACTCGAGCCCCTTGGACAGCTCCGGGGTCAGCGACCGGACCCGCGGCCGTGCCTCGAAACCGGGCAGGCCGATCACACAGGCGATCCCCTCGGCGTGCTCGGCCAGCCAGCCGTCCAGGACGGCGTCCAGCTCCGCCGGCGACCCGTGCACGACGGGGATTCCGCTGCTGCGGACGGAGGTCGGCACGTTGGCGTCCGGCAGTGCGGCCCGGATCGCGGGCTCGGCCTCGGCCATGACCTCCTCCGGCGTCCGGTAGTTGATGCTCAGCGAGGCCACCGTCGTCCGGTCGAGCCCGATCCGCTCCAGCCGCTCCTGCCAGGACTCCGTGAAGCCGTGCCTGGCCTGGGCCCGGTCCCCGACGACGGTGAAGCTCCGGGACGGGCAGCGCAGCAGCAGCATCTGCCACTCCGCGTCGGTCAGCTCCTGGGCCTCGTCCACCACGATGTGTGCGAACGGCCCGGCGAGCGGCTCCGGGTCGGCGACGGGCAGGGCCGTCTCGTCGACCAGGGTGTCCTGGAGGTCGCGCCCGCGCAGCATCGTCACCGCGCCCTCGCCGTCGTCGTCGGCCTGTAGCAGGTCACCGATGACGTCGGCCATCCGAGCGCGCTCGGCGGCGGCCGCGGCCTCCCGCCGGCGCCGGCGCCGGTCCGCCTCCGGATCGCCAAGCCGCTGCCGGGCCGCGTCCAGGAGCGGCAGGTCGGACACCGTCCAGGCCTGGGGCGCGTCCTTGCGCTGGAGCCTGCGGACCTCCTCGGGTGCGAGCCAGGGCGCGCACATCCGCAGGTAGGCGGGCACCGACCAGAGGTCTCCGACCAGGTCGGCCGCGTCGAGCAGCGGCCAGGCCCGGTTGAGCGTCTCGACCAGCTCGCGGTCCTGCCGCAGCGACCGGCGGAACAGCTCGGGCGAGACCCCCTCGTCCTCGTCCAGCTTGTCCATCAGGATCGTGGCCAGCTCCTCCCAGATCTGCTCGCGGGCCTCGTTGTGCGGGGTGCCCGGGTCCGGCGCGTCGAACGCGTCGGACCAGTCCTCGGCACTCAGCCGGAGGTCGGCCCAGTGGGTGGTGACCTCCATCCCCTCGGTGGGCGGCTCCTCGTAGAACCGGACGGCCGTCTCGATCGCCTTCACCATGTCGACCGAGGACTTCAGCCGGGCCACCTCCGCGTCGGCCTCCACCCCGGCCTTCGCGCCTTCGGCGACGAGGTCCCGCACGGTGCAGGTGCGCACCCCTTCCTCCCCGAGGCTCGGCAGGACGTCGGCGACGTAGGCCAGGTAGGGCTGGTGCGGGCCGACGAACAGCACGCCGCCGCGCCGGTGGCCGAGCCGGGGGTCGGAGTAGAGCAGGTACGCGGAGCGGTGCAGGGCGACGACCGTCTTGCCGGTGCCCGGGCCGCCGTCGACCACCAGGGCGCCCCGGGACCCGGCCCGGATGACGGCGTCCTGGTCGGCCTGGATGGTGGCCAGCACGTCCCGCATCCGGGCCGACCGGCCGCTGCCCAGGCTCGCGATGAACGCGGACTGGTCGTCCAGCGCGGCGTGTCCCTCCAGGGCCTCGGCGGCGAACACCTCGTCCCAGTAGTCGGCGATCCGGCCCCCGGTCCAGCGGTACCGGCGCCGGCTCACCAGGCCCATCGGATCGGCGTGGGTGGCCGCGAAGAACGGCTCGGCCGCGGGCGAGCGCCAGTCGACCAGCAGCCGGCGCCCCTCGCTGTCGGTGAGGCCGAGCCGCCCGATGTACACCGGCTCCGGGTCGTCCGCGAGGACCACCCGCCCGAGGCACAGGTCCAGGCCGAAGCGGCGCAGGGCGCGCAGCCGCCCCGTCAGCCTGTGCACCTCGATGTCCCGGTCCATCGCCTCCCGGCCGAGGCCGCCCGGCGCGCGGCGCAGCGCGTCGAGGCGGCCGGACAGTTCGGCGACCGACTCCTCCAGGCTCTCCGCGACGGCCGCGAAGTGCCGCTCGTCCTCGCCGATCAGTGCCGGGTCGGCCTTGGCGACGAGGCGGGCGGGAAGGTCGAACGCACTGGTGGCGCGGCTGTTCATGGCATCAGCTCCGATCTGAGGCCTGCGATTGTGCGCCACCACGGGGGCCTTGCCGCAAGACCCCCCGTGCGCTATACGTTGAGAGTGGCAAGGGGTGGGTTCTCCCCCTTCGACCTCCTCCCTCTCCTCTCCGGTCGTGCTCGAGCACGCTCTGCTCCGCCCCGCCGATCGCGCACCGTTCCGCGACGCCCGGGGCCGCTCCGCAACGCCCGGGGCCGTTCCGCGACGCCCGGGGCCGTTCCGCGCCTAGCCGAGGCGGTGCCGCCACGGCAACCCCGGCTCACCCGGGAGGCTTACCACGCAGCCGAGTTGGACCGCATCGAGTGGTGTCCGGGTGACGGCGTCCGGGGCGGTTCGTTGAGTGCAACGGCGGGGGTGGGTGCCCCGGTGGCGGGCGACTGCCGCCTCCCGCCGTGCGGTCCGAGCCACCGTCGGCCGCCCCACACCGCACCACCGATCCGAAGAGGTCCCGTCATGTCCGAACCATCTGCCACGCCGCAGCTCCCGAGCGGCCCGTCGGGCTCGGCCGACGGCACCTCGGCCGGACCCGCCACCCCCAAGAGCCTGCTGGAGCAGATGCAGGAACTGCTCGCCTCCGTCACCGCGGACCTCGCCGAACTCCAGGGCTCCGTCCCCGGAAGCGCCGGCTCCACCGCCTATCCGACCGGCACGGACACCTCCGACCCCTCGGACACGCCGGGCATCCGGTAGCCCGCCACCGGTTCCTCCTCGGCCGGCCCGCCCTCCCCGGGCGGGCCGCCGTTCGGCGGGCCGCCGCCGGAGGGCGAGCCACTGCCGCTCGCCGCCCCGCGACCGCCCGACGGATCCGCTTCGCCCGGCGGGCCGAGCCGGACCACCAGTAACGGCGCCCCGCCGCCGACCTGCTCCCGTTCCCGCTCGGCCCCGCCGAGCGCCGCGGGCTGGGCTTCCCCGGCCCGGACCGCCGCCTCACGCAGCCGTGCGGTCAGGTCCTTGCACTCCGACACCGCGTCCACGCCGTCGATGCACGTCCAGTAGAGGCTCTCGGTGTCCGCCCCGCAGGCCAGCACCACCAGCGTCTCGCCGACCTCCTGGAGCAACCCGTCCAGCGCCCCCAGGGCCGGGGCCAAGTCCCCCAGGTCGGTGAGCCGCGCGGCCCGGCCACCGCTCACCAGGGCGGCCCGGACGACGGAGCGGTCCAGGCAGACCGCCGCGTGCGCCCCGGCCTCGGACAGTTGCTGCCCCAGCCCGGTGAGCTCCTCGTCCTCCGACTCCGCCAGCCTGGCGCCCACCGCCTCGGTGAGCAGCGCGGCCTGCCGCGCCTCGGCCAGCACGTCCGGTACGTGCCTGGCCTCGGCCAGGGCGTGCCGGGCCGTCTTGATCAGTCGCAGCGCCTCCATGGCCACCGCTCCCCTCGCTCGCTCGCTCGCTGTCGCCGTCGACCCGGCCGCCGGAAGGGGCGGTCCGAGTGGCAACGGCTGGTCACGGCGAAAGCGTGCGAGGAAGCGCGCGGACGCGCATCCACGATGTCAGAAGCTGTGGATAAGTCGGGGGTTGTGGATAACTTCCATCCCTCACAAGGGTTGGTCGTCCACGTCCGAGTTGACGCCGACCCCGTTCTCACCGGCGTCGACCGCGTCCATCGGCACCGGGAAGCGGAGCTCGTTCCGCTCGATCTTGGCCGCCAGGGCCTCCAGCGGATCCACCCCCACCGCCGTGCAGAACTGCAGCAGGTACGCCAGCACGTCCGCGACCTCGTCGTGCACCCGGTGCGCGCGCTCCGGGTCGGACATCACCGCGTCGGCCTGCTCGGGCGTCAGCCACTGGAAGATCTCCAGCAGCTCCCCCGCCTCCACGCTCAGCGCCGCCGCCAGGTTCTTCGGGGTGTGGAAGGGCTCCCACCGCCGGGCCGCCGCGAAGTGCACCAGTCGCTGCCGCAAGGCCTCCACGGTGGGCTCCGCCGGCCCCGTCACTCGTTCGCTCACCCCTCCAGGTCTACCGCATCCCGGCCCGCCGTCCCACCGCCCGCCGGGAACGCGCCGCCGCCCGCCGGGGATCCGGCCGGCCCCTCCGAAGCCGCCGACGGCTCCACCGGCCCCTGCGCCGACCCCTGCGCCGACCGGCCCGCGCCCACCCCCGCACCCCGGTCAGCGCCGCCGGCCCCGCCCTCCGCCTCCCCGACCGCTTCCCCGGCCGCTTCCCCGGCGGCCTCCCCGTGCCCGCCCTGGGCCGGCACCCGCGCCGTCTCCGGCCGCAGCACCGTGAACCCCGAGTCGGGATCCCGCCGGCACTCCACCAGCACCACCCCGCCCCCGGGCGCGCCGCCCAGCACCTCCCGCGCCGCCGCCGGCTCCTGAAGGGCCGCGACCACCCGCAGCTGGCTGCGCTCCGCCATGTCCCGGGCCAGCCTCAGCAGCGTGGCGGTCTGCTCGACGGAGAGCCCGGAACCCAGGTCCTCGGCCAGCACGGTGAGCTGCCGGTGTGCCCAGGGCACCTCGGCGGCCACGTCGAGGTCCAGGACCCCGGCCCCGGTCAGCAGCACCGCGGCGAAGGCGAGGTGGCGCAGCATGCCGTCGGAGGCCTGGTCGGCCCCGGTGCGCCCGAGGACGCCCTCGTCGAAGACGGCGAGGACCCGCCGCACGCCCGCGCTCTCCCGCTCGGCCAGGGTGAGTCCGAGCAGCGGGTGCGGTGCGGCGGACTGCACGGCGCGCAACAGCTGCCCGTACCGGCGCGGGCACTCGTTGCTCAGCCGGGCGACGACGGCGGAGATGTTGGCGGCGTTGCTGCGCAGCCGGGCCTGCGGGTCGGCCCGGGCCCAGCCGCGCATCAGTGCGGGGACGGGGTGCAGCGGGAAGACCTCGCGCAGCGCCGTGAGCAGGTCCTCGGTGGCGGCGAGGACGAGGCACTCACCGGCCGACGAACCCGCGACCCGCAGCGGCAGCTGCGCGGTGATCATCGCGCCGCTGGGGAACGGCGCCCGGATGTCGCCCTGACGGGTGTCGTTGTGCCAGCAGACGTTGACCCGCCGGTTGCGGACGTCCTGCTCGCCGGTGTCCATCAGGGTCCGGCCGTCGAGGGTGAGCGACTCCCGGGCGATCCGGACCGGGCCGTCGGTGCGGACCACCACGTCGAGCCGGATCAGGCCGTGCGGCGAGCGGACGGTGCAGCCGAGGATGATCGCGTCCCGCCCGTGCGGCACGCACCCGTCCAGGCCGCCGCGGACGGGCTCGGCGAGCGGGCCGGTGCGCCCGGGCAGCCCGTCCAGCGAGTCGGCGATCTCCTCGCCGAGGGCGAGCCGGGACAGCACGGCCAGCGCGTCGAGGGCGTTGGACTTGCCGACGCCGGCGGGCCCGTGCAGCACGGTGAGGGGCGCGAGCGGCAGCACCGCACGCCGATAGGACTTGAACGAGGTGAGCCGGAGCTCCTCGACGGTGGGGCGCGGCACGGGCGGCCGGTCGGGCCGCGCGGCGCCCGCTCGGAGGTGGGACGGCCCTGCGGGCCTGGTGGCGTCGCGGTTCACCCGTCGGACGTTAGCCGCAGGCAGAACGGCAGAAACGTGCCTGCGCGCCAGATTCATCCCAACGTGGCGGTTTCACCCCGACGCCGTGCCCGGCATCACCCCGCCGTGACGCCCGGCGTCATCCCGCCGTGGCGCTCAGCGCCGGTACGCGGCCACCGTGACCGAGGCCGTCACCTCGACCGGATCCGGCAACTCCGCGAGCGTGGCGCCGAGCCGCTCCGGGTCGGTGTGCCAGGCGCTCGGCCCCATGCCGACGACGGTGCGCACGTCCTGCGGGCCGAGCCGCAGGGTGAACTCGACCTCCCGCCGCCCCACGGGCTCCAGGTGCGGCCCGAGCTTCTCGTCGATCCGCCGCTGCTTCTCCTCGTCCACCGACAACAGGCCCAGCGCGTCCACGAGTTCGCGCAGGTGGCGGGCGGTCGGCGAGACCAGCAGCAGGGTGCCGCCGGGGCGCAGCACCCGGCGGATCTCGGGGCCGTTGCGCGGGGCGAACACGTTGAGCATCAGCTCGGCCGAGGCGTCCCGCAGCGGCAGCGGACGCCAGGCGTCGCAGACCACGGCGCCGATCCGGGGGTGTGCCCTGGCGGCGCGGCGCAGCGCGAACTTGGAGATGTCCAGGGCCGCGCCGACCGTGCCGGGCAGGGCGTCCAGGACGTGCGCCAGGTAGTGGCCGGTGCCGGCGCCGAGGTCGGCGACCAGGCCGTCGGACTCACCGGCGACGACGGCGGAGGCCTCCCGCGCCAACGCCTCGGCGATCGGCCGGTAGTGCCCGGCGGCGAGGAAGTCCGCGCGGGCCGCGACCATCTCGGCGGTGTCCCCGGTGCCGGTGTGGGCGTCGCCGGCGAGGAGGCTGACGTAGCCCTGCTTGGCGAGGTCGAAGCTGTGCCCGGCCGGGCAGCGCAGGCTGCGGTCGTGCCGGGTGAGGGCCTGCGCGCAGTGCGGGCAGGCCAGGTAGCGCTCGATGTCCTGGAGCAAGGTTCCGTCTTCTCTCGCCGTACGCCCCGGCCGGTCGGGGCGCCAGCCAGCCTAACGACCCCGGCGGGGCCGCCGCCCCGGCCCGCCGCCTCCGGCCGGCAGCCGACCCGGACAGCGGGCCCTACCCCACGCCCCTCCCGAGCCCGAGCCCGCCCCCGAGTCCCGCGAACGCCGGGCCCGCGGAGCCCCGCAGCGCCCCGACCCCCAGCGCCCCGACCCGCAGCGCCAGCGCCACGAGCGCCTCCGGCGCGCCGGGGCGGCCGCGGACCCCGGGAAAGGCGTTGACGTCCACGATGACCGGCTCGGCGGGCCCGTCGAGCAGGTCGACCCCGTACACGTCGAGCCCGAACACCTCGCCGACGCGCAGCGCGAGCGCGGCCCGCCCGGCGGACGGCTCCCAGTCCTCCGCCCGCCCCGACTTCCCCGTGCCGGTGGCGAGCTCGGACTGCCGCCGGGCCGCGAACACCTGCCCGTCGACCACCCAGAGCTTCTGGTCCCAGCCGGTCCCCGGGACGAACGGCTGCGTGACGACCGGCTCCTCGGGCCAGCGCTCGGCGAGTTCGCGCAACCGGGCCGGCCCGTCCACCCTGGCGACCAGGTCGTGCCGCCTGCTGTGCCGGCTCTTGACCACGAACGGGTAAGCCGGATCGGCGAGTTCGCCCAGCCGGCCGGCCTCGTCCGTGGCCGCGAAGGGCAGCCCGGCGGCGCGGGCGAGGTCGGCCATCCGCACCCGGTCCTGGCACAGTCCGGTGGCCGCCGCCGAGTTGACCACCGGCGCGCCCCGGCACTCCAACTCGCTTGCCAGCGCCAGCGCCTGGGGCGTGCGGGCCTTGAGCAGGTAGACGTCGGCGAGCCCGGCCACGGGCCCCGCGGGCGGGACGGCCGCCACCTCGTGCCCCTGGCGCACCAGCAGTTCGGCCGCCGCCGCCAGCAGCGGATGTCCCGGGTCGCCGGTGATCAGCCCGACCTTCACCGCAACTCCCCCTCACCGAAGGCGAATTGCCCGTACGGGTCGCCCCCCGCGGGCACCAGGTCGACCGGCCCGCCGGGCACCGAGACGGCCGTCCCGCTGCGCGCGAGTCGCAGCACCGCCCGGGCCACCCGGGCCACCGCGTCCGGCACCTGCCGGAAGCTCGGGAAGTCGTTGACGTCCACCACCACCGGCCCGTCCGGCCCCAGCAGCACGTCGACCCCGTACAGGTCCAGCCCGAACACCTCGCCGACCTGCGCCACGATCCGCGCGACGCTCCCCGGCAGCGGCACCTGCCGTTCGCGCGCGCCCTGCCCGGGGTGCAGCGGGGAGGAACGTTCCGTCGCGAAGAGCTCGCCGTCGACGCAGTACACCTTGAGGTCGGTCCCGGAGTTGGGCACGTACGGCTGCGCGATCAGCAGCCCCTCCCCCGCCAGCTCCGGCCCGACCTCCAGCAGCTGGCCGGGGCTGCGCACCAGCCGGACGGCGCGCCCGGAGCTGCCGTCGGCGGGCTTGACCACCAGCGGGTACTCGGTGGCCGGGATCTCCGCCAGCCGTTCCCAGCGGGCGGCCGCGTACGTCACCGGGACGGGCAGCCCGCGGGTGCGGCCGATGACCGCGGCGAGCGCCTTGTCCCGGACCCCGCGGATCGAGCGCACGTCGTTCACCGTGGTGAGGCCGACGGCGGCGGCCGACTCCAGCAGGGTCAGCCCGGGCCCGCCGGACACGGTCTTGAGCACCCAGGCGTCGTGGCTGCCGGCCCGGACCTCCTCGGAGATCGCCAGCAGCGAGTCCCCGGGGCGCAGCACGTCCACCCGGTGTCCCCATGCCGTGAGTTGGCGCGCCACGTCGAGCGGCATGCCGTCGTGCCGGTAGTGTTCCTCCACCAGAAAGCAGAGCCTCATGGGCCTGTCTTCCCCCTTGCCTCGCCTAGTGCAGACGTCCGCCGTCCCCCTCGGCAGAGCTGTAAAGGCTTCAGCATGCACGCTCCGTTCGCACAAGATCGCTGCGAGCGGGTAAGCGTTCGGCAACAATCACGGCCGGACCGAACCGGACCGGACCGTTCCCGACCGAACCGACCCGGCCGGGACCGCGCGCAAATCGGTGGCAACCCACCCGCGCCCCTGCTTGGATGCACGCCGTGACTTCTGCCGATCATGCCCTGGACCGCCCGCTGCTCGACGAGATCGAGCGCTACTACGACGCCGTACCGCGCAGTGCCGCCCGAGCCGAGGACTTCGGCCCGCTGACCCTCTTCGTCCGCAAGGGCGAGACCGGCTGGCAGTACTACGCCCGCCCGACCCTCGGCCACGACGGCCCGCCCGCAACGGCCGAGGACGTCCGCCGGGTACTGGAGCGGCAGCGCGAGGTGGGCGCGCCGGAGGCCTTCGAGTGGGTGGCCGAGCAGAACCCCGAGCTGCGCGCGGCCGTCGAGGCGGCGGGCCTGGCGGTGCACGAGCACCCGCTGCTGGTGCTGAGCCCTCAGGACGAGCCGGCCCCCGCGCCGGTGCTGCCCGACGGGGTCGTGGTGCGGACGCTGGGCCCGGACGCGCCCGAGCTGGCGGAAGCGGTGGCCGTCCCGCACGTGGCCTTCGGCTCCCGGGGCACCGCCATCGGCACGGCCGGCGCACCCGAACTGGCACAGAGCGTGGCGGCGTTGAAGGCCGAGGACGGAGTGGCGCCGATCGCGCGGCGGATCACCGACGGCGTCACCGTGCTGGCCGCCGCATTGAACGGCGACTCGGCGCTGTGCGCGGGCCAGTACAACCCGGTGGGCACGGTCGGCGAGGTGGTCGGCGTGGGCACACTGCCCTCCGCGCGCCGCCAGGGCCTCGGCCTCGCGGTCACCGCGGCCCTGGTCGCGCACGCCCGGGCGAACGGGGTTCGGACGGTGTTCCTGTCCGCGGCCGACGAGGACGTCGCCCGGATCTACCGCCGGGCCGGCTTCCGCACCTTCGCGACGGCCCTGATCGCGGAGCCCGCCCCGCAGCGGGAGCCCGCCGCCGAGTAGCAGTCCGCCGTCCGGCAGGCCCCCGCTGCACGACGCCCCGGAAGACCCGGAAGACCCGGAGGACCCGGAAGACCCGGAGGACCCGGACGGGGTCGGCGCCGATCAGTCGTCGTCCTCGTCCTCCTCGTCCGCCCCGGTGACCTCCTCCCCCTCCGCCTCGTCCACCACCCAGGCCGCCAGCCGCTCGGCGACACCCGACACCCCGAGCCGCCCCTCGCGGATGGCCCGGGAGAGGCTGCGCACCTCGCGGGCGGTTGTGGCGACGGTGCAGCCGCTGGCGACGAGGTAGGCGTAGGCGACGGCGGTCGCGAAGAGCTCGTTGGTCTTCTCCAGCGCGGGCACCCGGATCAGCTGGTGCATCAGTGCGGCGGCGCGGTCCTGCGGTTCGGGGTAGACCGCGATGTCGAATATCTCGGCCTGGTGGCGGGTGACGGCCGCGAGCAGCGAACCGTAGTCGGTGACCTGCGGGTCACCGGGGGTGTACTGCTCGGCGGTCATGAGCAGCCACGAGAGGTCGACCTCCAGCTTCAACGGCGCACGTCCTGGAGGTCGCCGGGCTCCGCGAACTCGGCGAGGAAGGCCGACTCGTACTCCTTCATGAACTGCGCGGCCGCGTCCACGAAGGCCCGTCCGGACTCGCCCATGTCCTGTTGGACCAGGCGCTCGATGTACTGGTTCATGGAGATCCCCTGCTGCTCCGCCCGTTCCCGGGCCATTTCGGCGGTCGTGGCGTCGACCCGCACGTTCAGCTGCTTCTTACCCATGCCGCTCAAGCTAGCGCTCAAGTGCTAGCACAACAAGGGCGCACGCACACCGCCCGCACACCTGCCGCACGCCCCCGCGCAACCTCGCCGTCACCGGGACGGCGAACGGCCGGGCCCGCGGCGGCTGCCACGGACCCGGCCCGCACCGGAAGGGACGCGGATCAGAACTGGGTGCTGACGGTCACCCCGCTGAAGTCGGTGTTCGCGTAGAGGCTCACGTAGCGGTAGCCCGCCGTCGGGTTGGTCACCGTGATGCTCTGGGTGGTGCCCGGGTTGGTGGACGAGGCGGTGTACGCGCTCGGCGAGGCCCAGGTGCTCTCGTTGTAGTACAGGGAGGCGGTGCCGGTGCCCCCGGAGGTGGTGATCTTCAGGGTGCTGGTGCCGGCCGGCAAGTAGACGTACAGGTAGTCCAGGTTGCCGGCGGTCGCCGCCAGACCGGCCCGCGAGCAGTTCTTGCCGAGCGCGTCGGTGCGCGGGTCGGTGCAGGCCGGCGGGGTGGTGGGGCCGCCGCCTCCGCCGGTGGTCACGGTGACGGAGGTCGGGGTGCTGGCGGTCCTGCCGGTGTCGTCGGTGACGGTCAGCGCGACCGTGTAGGTGCCGGCGGCCGCGTAGGTGTGGCTCGGGTTCTGCTGGTCGGACGAGCCGCCGTCGCCGAAGGTCCAGTGCCAGGCGGTGATCCGGCCGGGCCCGGTCTGGACGGACTTGTCGGTCAGGGTGACGGTCGGGCCGTTCACGGTCTGGCCGAACAGCGCGGTCGGGCCGGCCGCGTAGCAGGCGCCACCGGCGCAGGCGTCGAGCCAGGCGTCGAAGTCGGCATCGTAGCGGGTGCCGATGCCGTTGTAGACCGCGTAGCCGCCCTGGTAGTCGCCGGTGCGGAAGTGCGCGAGCACGGAGTCGATGTCGGCCGGGTGCTTCTCGAACATGTACCGGACCGCCAGGTAGCCCCACGGGTAGGTGCGCACGGTGTCCGAATTGCCGTACGTGTTCTGGAAGACCGTGCTCAGCTTGTACGTGTGCCTGGCGGCCTCGGCCATCGCCTGGGTGTCGGTGGTGCCGCGGTAGGCGTAGGACTCGTACTCGGCGACGCCCTCGATCCACCAGATGTCCGGGACGGAGATCTCGGTGGAGAAGTTGCCCTTGAGGTCGTAGATGTTGTCCAGGTAGTGGGTGTACTCGTGGTTGAGGTTCCACACGTTGGCGGTGAAGCCGTCGTTCCAGGACTTCTGGTACATCACGCACACGGCCCGGTTGTTCGGGTCGGTCGGGTCCATGACGGTCTGTCCGCCGTTGTCGGTGGAGTTGTTGAAGATCGCCCAGGAGTAGGTCAGGTAGTCGGCCTGGTTGGCGAAGACCGCGAGGGTCAGCTCCTTGTCGTACTGGCCGGGGATCGGACCGTTGTCCTTCACCAGCTTGTGGAAGAAGGTGTCCTCGCCGCGCAGGCTGGCGCAGACCGCGGACAGGTCGGCGGGCGGGAGCGCCTCGGTCAGGATGGTGCGGTTGTCGCAGACCAGCTGGTTCGGCAGCACCGCGGCGGTCAGCTTGGCCGGTAGGTCGCAGGTGCCGTAGTACGAGCACTGGCCGGGGTCGAAGCTGTTGGCCTGGTACGCGGTGTGGACGTACAGCGGGCCGGTGGCGCCGGTGATCCGGGCGCCGTCGAGGACGGCCTTGACCTTGCCCTTGACCGCGGCCTCGACCGCCGGGCCGTCGCCGGCCATCCGGCCGAGGTCGTTGCCCGCGTTGACGTCCAGGTAGGCGTTGGCGGTGCCGAGCAGGTCCTTGTGGTTCAGGGCGAAGTCGCCCAGGGTGGCGCCGATGCTCGGGTCGGCGCCGACCGCGCTGACGAAGTCGGGGTTCCAGTTGCCCCGCCACAGCGGGGCGGAGAGCACCGCGTTGACCGCCTTGAGCATCTTCGGGAAGGCGTTGTACGAGTTGTCGTACGACGTCAGCACCTGCTTGTAGACGCCCAGGTAGCTGCCCTGGAGGTTGGCGCTGTCGGTGAGCACCAGGACCTCGTTGAGCACGGTGCCGTTGCCGTCGCTCACGTCGGTGCGGTGCGGCGCGGCGAAGAACGCGTCCAGGGCGGCCTTGGAGGCGCCGGTCAGGGCCGCGTCGTACGGGCCGACCGCCCCCGGGTTGTTCGACTGCACGTACCAGCCGGCCCGCTGGAAGAGCACGAGTTGCAGGATGCCGGTCGAGTTGTCGCCGGTGTAGCCGCCCGCCGCGTTCTGGAAGGCGTTGGCGACGGTGAGCATCTTCGCCTCCTTGAAGACGGCGCCCGCGTCCGTGCCGGTGACGTTGAACAGCGTGTTGACGCAGTCCGGGGTCGAGGCCTCCAGGAAGGAGACCAGGTCGGCCCCGCTGCGGCTGCCGAAGTCGGCCGGGGTGCAGCTCTGCGCGGTGGCGGCCGCACCGGCGGCACCGCGGGCGGCGAGGGGTTGCTTGACCGGGGACGTCTTCGGCCCGGCCGGGCGCTGCGCGGTCTGCACGGCGGTGCCGGCCGGCTGGCCCATCACGAGCTGCCCGAGCAGCGCCGGGGGCAGCGGCTTGGCGACGGGGGCGGGTTCCTCGGCCGCACGGGACTGCTCGGCCGGGTCGACCGTGAGGAAGGCGCCGAGCGGCTTCGGCAGGGCGGAGCCCGGGTCGGCCGCCGGGGCGCCGGCCGCGGGCCGGGCGCTCGCCCCGGAGGCGGCCGGGTCGGAGGCGGCGGAAGCAGCCGGGGCGCCGAAGGCGGCCGCGGCGGGCAGCAGCGTGGCGGCGGCGCAGCAGCCGGCGACGAGGCCGGCCAGCAGGGTGGGGAGTGGTATCCGTGGGCGCACTGGTGGGTCCTTCTCCTGTGGGGGAGGCGCTGGGAGGACTGCCGAGGCGTTGGGGGGAACGCGTCATGATCCTGCCAGCGGCGGAGGGCCAGAACAATGTCACAGGTCATATGACATAGCCCTGTCCGGCCATAACACCGCCCGCCGCGGCCGCTAAGGCCGGTACGTCCGCGCGGCCCACGCCTGGAAGCCCGGCGCCGCCGCGATCAGGTCCCGGTACGCCGCGGCGGCCGCCCCGAGCAGCGTCTCCAGCACCTCCCCACCCACCCCGGCCGGCCGCCAGACCAGCAGTTGCCGGACCCAGATCGGCGTCCCCGCGAGCGGCTTGACCACCACCTCGGCGAGCGGCCGGGTGGTGGCCTGGACGACGGAGATGCCGAGCCCGGCGGCGATCATCTCCTGGAGCTCCAGCCGGCCGCCGAGGAAGTCGTGGACGGTCGCCGGGGCGAACCCCGCCGCGGCGCAGGCCCCGTGGAACACGCCGTGCCAGCCGGCCCCGTCGTCGGGGGTCAGGAACCACTCCTCCTCCGCGAGGTCCGCCAGCGCCACCTCGGTGCGGTGCCGCAGCCGGTGGCCGGCCGGCAGCGCGACGAAGACGGGCTCGGTGACGATGCCGCGGTGCGCGACGGACGGCGCGTGGCGCAGTTCCCGGCCCGGGTAGTCCACGGCCACCGCGGCGTCGGCCTCGTCCCGCTCCAGTAGCTCGACGATGTCGGGGGAGCGGTGGACCGATGTCAGGGTGAAGCGCTGTCCGGGCCGTTGGTGCCGCGCCCTGGTGACCAGTCCGGGCAGCAGCGGCGAGTTGGTCGCCGCCAGCCGCAGCTCGCGCGGGACGGGCCCGGCCGGGACCTCCGGGCGGCGGCCCAGACCGTCGGCGCGGGTGAGCAGCTCCCGGGCCGCGGCCACCACCTCCGCCCCGAAGCCGGTCGGCGCGACGCCGACGGTGGTGCGCTCGAACAGCGGGGCACCCAGGTGGCGCTCGATCCGGCGCAGCTGGGTGCTGGTCGCCGGCTGCGAGGCGCCGAGCAGGACGGCGGCCCGGCCGACGCTCCCGGTGTCGGCGATCGCGCACAGCACGCGAAGGTGCCGCAGCTCCAGCTCCATGACGCTCCCCCTCGCGCACCCGGCCGGCCCCGGCCGACGGCGTGGGGCGGCTGCCGTCACGGGCGGTGCGACGGCGCACCGGCGCAACGGCACGCTGGTACAACGGCACACATCACATGTCAGCGGCTCACCTTCGCCCCGGGGAATGACCTCGTCAAGCCCTCTCCCGGGGCCCGACGGCCTTGCGCGCACCATCTTTTACCAGCGCATTGCCGGCACCTGACCTTCCGCCCGGTCCGGGCCGCCCGCGCCCGGCCCACCCCGCCCCGCCCCGCCGGGAGGAGCGGGACTTGAAGACCGACCCGCCGTCCGGGACGCTGAAAGCCCCTGCTTTCCCCCGAGCGGGCGCCGACCGGTGCGGAGGCCGACCGATGACAGCCATGTTCGACCAGGAGCTGCGCGAGCAGCTCGCCCAGGCCCGCCGGGACCTCGCGGCGGCCCGGGCCGAGGAGGACGCCGACGGCGTCCAGGCGTACGAGGGCCGGGTCGCCGCGCTCCTGCGGCTCGCCGCCCAGCACGGCATCGACCTGCCGCACAGCGTCGACGAGGAGGAGCACAACGAGTAGCCGACCGCGGACGCGGCAGGAGGCGGCCACCCCGAACGGGTGACCGCCTCCTGCCGTGACTCCTGACGCCCGGGGTCAGCCCGGGGTCAGCCCGGAATCAGCCCGGAATCAGCCCGGAATCACTGCCCGGCCGGCTCCAGGATCGCCACGCACTCGAAGTGGTGGGTCATCGGGAACAGGTCGAAGGCGCGCAGCGACACCAGCCGGTAGCCGCCCTCGCGGAAGAACTTCAGGTCCCGGGCGAGCGCCGCCGGGTCGCAGGCCACGTACGCGATCCGGCGCGCCTCCAGGCCGACCAGGTGGGCGACGGTCTCGCGACCGGCACCCGAGCGCGGCGGGTCCAGCACGATCAGGTCGGTGGCGGTGATGCCGGTGCGCGGCAGCAGCGTCTCGACCCGGTCGCACTCGATCTGCACGTTGTCCAGCGCGGCCAGGTTGTGCCGGGCGTCGACCACGGCCTGCTTGGCGGACTCGATGCCGAGCACCGCACCGTCCTCGCCGACCCGGTCGGCCAGCGCGCCCGCGAACAGGCCGACGCCGCAGTACAGGTCGAGGGCGTTCTCGCCCCACTGCGGGTCCAGCCCGTCCAGCACGGCGTCGACCAGGGTGTCCGGCGCCTCCGGGTGGATCTGCCAGAAGCCGCCGTTGCTGATCCGCCAGGTCCGCCCGGCGGCCCGCTCGCGCACGAAGGAGCGCCCGTGCACCTTGTGCACGTCGCCCTGCTCGTCCACCCGGGCGATCGACACCGGCTTGTCCAGCTCGACCAGCGGCAGCTGGGCGCCCGGCCGCGGGGTGAGCACCACCTGGCGGTCCGAGGAGCCGGTCGCGGCGATCGCCTCGACGCTCGCCACGCCCGGCCAGTCGCGGGCCTCGATGCCCAGCTCGGTGACGCCCTCGGCGGCGATCAGGCAGCGGTCCACCGGCTGCACCTCGTGCGAGCGGTGCTTGCGCAGACCGACCTTCCCGGTCTCGGCGTCGACCGCGTACTGCACCCGGGTGCGCCAGGCCGGCACCTGCCCGGCCGGCAGCTTGCCGCCGACCGGCTCGACGCTGCCGTCCCAGCCCGCCTCGGCCGGGGTGAGCCCGGCGAGCTTGGCCAGCTGCTCGGTCAGCACCGCCGCCTTGAGCTTGCGCTGCCCGCCGGGGGTGACGTGCTGCCAGTCGCAGCCGCCGCACTTGCCCGGACCGGCGAACGGGCAGGGCGCCTCGATCCGGTCCTTGGACGGCTCGAGCACCTCCACCGCGTCGGCCCGCAGGAACCGCGAGGTGGTGGTCCCATCGGTCACCAGCGCGACGACCTTCTCACCGGGCAGCGCGTGCCGCACGAACAGCACCCGCCCCTCGTGCCGGGCCACGCAGTGCCCGCCACCGTGCGCGACCGGGCCGACCTCGACCTCGTAGCGCTGCCCGGCCAGCGGCTCCCCGGACGGCGTCTCGGGCCGCGACGGCCGCGCGGCGCCGGCGCGCAGCGCCTTGGGCGGCCGCACCGCCTGCTTGCGCGGCGCCTTCCGGCCGGCCCCGGCAGCGCCCTTCGGCGCGTCCTGGGCGGCACCCTTGCCGGCACCCTTCGGCGCGCCCTTGCCGGAGGCCTTGCCGGCGGACGTCTTGCCCGCGGCGCCATTGCCGGCGGCCGGCCCGGCGGGCTCCCGGTCCTCCCGCTCGCCCGGGACGATCGGCGCGGTGCGCGCGGTGAGGCCGTCGCGGTCGGTGGCCTCCGGACGGGCCGGCCGGCCCCAGCGCGGCCGGGAGACCTGCCCGGGCTGGGAGCCGCCCCGGCGGGCGCCCTTGCCGGAGGAGCCCGAGGAACGGGGCGGAGTGTTGCGGGTCACTGGGAGGAGTCCTTGCTGCGGTCGGAGGTGTCACCGGCGTTCGCACCGGTGGAGGAATCCTTCGACTTTACGGCCTTCGGCGCCCGTGGCTCGCCACGGCGGACGGCACCCGGCGCCGACCAGGCCTTCTGCGGCTTGCGCCGCTCCGAGGACTCCAGCTGCCACGGTACCGAAGTGACCATCACACCGGGCTTGAAGAGCAGCCGCCCCTTGAGCCGCAGCGCGCTCTGGTTGTGCAGCAGGTGCTCGTACCAGTGGCCGACCACGTACTCCGGGATGTACACCGAGACCACGTCCCGCGGGCTGCTGCGCCGCAGGTTCTTCACGTAGTCCAGGACCGGCCCGGTGATCTCGCGGTACGGCGAGTCCAGCACCTTGAGCGGCACCTCGATGCCGCGCTCGTCCCACTCCCGCCGCAGCACCGCGGTGTCCGCCGGGTCGACGTTGACCGTGACGGCCTCCAGCGTGTGGGCCCGGGCCAGCCTCGCGTACGCGAGGGCGCGCAGCGCCGGCTTGTGCAGCTTGGAGACCAGCACGATGGCGTGCACCCGGGTGGGCAGCACCACGTCGTCCGGCTCCTCGGCGGCGATGAGCTCGTCGGAGACCCGGTCGTAGTGCCGGCGGATGCCCTTCATCATCACGAACAGCACGGCCATCGCGGCGATCGCGATCCAGGCGTGGCTGATCTTGGTGACCAGGACGACGATCAGCACGGCCATGGTCATCACCAGGCCGAAGGCGTTGATCGCCCGGCTGCGCTGCATGCGGCGGCGCTCGGCCGGGTCGGTCTCGGTGCGCAGCAACCGGGTCCAGTGCCGGATCATGCCGGACTGGCTCATGTTGAAGGCGACGAAGACGCCGACGATGTAGAGCTGGATCAGCCGGGTCGGGTCGGCGTCGAAGGCGAGGATCAGCAGGACCGCGGCGATCGCCAGCAGGATGATGCCGTTGGAGAAGGCCAGCCGGTCGCCGCGGGTGTGCAGCTGGCGCGGCAGGTAGCGGTCCTGGGCGAGGATCGAGCCGAGCACCGGGAAGCCGTTGAAGGCGGTGTTGGCGGCGAGCACCAGGATCAGCCCGGTGACGGCCGCGACGAAGTAGAAGCCGGGCGTGAAGTTGTTGAACACGGCCTCGCTGATCTGCGCCAGCGCGGTCTTCTGGTGGTAGTCGGGCGAGGCGCCGACGAGCTGTTCGGTCGGGTTCTCGGCCATCTGGACACCGGTCAGCCGGGCCAGCCAGATGATGCCCATGAACATCACGACGGCGATGCTCGCCATCATCAGCAGCGTGGTGGCCGCGTTCTTGCTCTTCGGCTTGCGGAAGGCCGGCACGCCGTTGGAGATCGCCTCCACACCGGTGAGCGCGGCACAGCCCGAGGAGAACGCCTTCAGCAGCAGGAACACCAGCGCGAAGCCGGCCAGCGAGTCGTTGCCGGGGGTGGCGGCGAGGTGGAACCCGGAGCTCTCGGCGGGCATGTCCTGGCCCAGCACGAAGTGCCGGAACACCCCGTAGCCGACCATCCCGATCACGCCGATCATGAAGGCGTAGGTCGGAACGGCGAAGGCGCTCCCGGACTCGCGCACACCGCGCAGGTTCATGCCCATCAGCAGCACGACCACGACCACCGACAGCACCGCTTCGTGGCCGCGCAGCGCGGGCACCGCGGAGACGACGTTGGCGACGCCCGAGGTGGTCGACACGGCCACGGTGAGCACGTAGTCGACCATCAGGGCGCTGGCGACCACCAGACCGGCGGCCGGCCCGTGGTTGACGGTCGCGACCTCGTAGTCACCGCCACCGCTGGGGTAGGCGTGCACGTTCTGCCGGTACGAGGCGACCACGGCGAGCATCACGATCGCCACGACGACGCCGATCTGCCAGGAGAAGTGGATCGCCGAGGCGCCCGCGAGGGAGAGGGTGAGCAGGATCTCCTCGGGGGCGTACGCGACCGAGGAGAGCGCGTCCGAGGCGAACACGGGCAGCGCGATCCGCTTGGGCAGAAGCGTCTCGCCCAGCTTGTCGCTGCGTAGGGCGCGCCCGATAAGGATGCGTTTCGGAAGGTCAGTCGGCATAGGCACGTTAAGGAATCGTAGGGGCTCCCCGGTCCAGGCTCGTCCGTTTGTCCCCCCCTTCGTCGCGACTGCGTTCGGTGGACCGGCTAGCGTGTCGGATACGAGTCGGCGGGCATCACTCTGGTTGTCGGGTGTTGCCGGGCCGGTGCCCCCACGATGAACCTCGTCCCGGACGACCGGGCGGGAAACGGAGCTGAACGGTGTTTGCGCAGGTCAAGGCCCCTTCGGGACGGGTGAGGTAGCGCCGGTGCACATCGTGATCATGGGCTGCGGCCGCGTGGGCTCCGCCCTCGCCAGAGCACTGGAGAAACAGGGCCATTCGGTGGCCGTCGTCGACCAGGACCCGACCGCGTTCCGTCGGCTGGGCGCCGGGTTCAACGGCCGCCGGGTCACCGGCGTCGGCTTCGACCAGGACACCCTGCGCGAGGCGGGCATCGAGGAGGCCGGCGCCTTCGCCGCGGTCTCCAGCGGTGACAACTCCAACATCATCGCCGCGCGGGTGGCCCGGGAGAACTTCGGCGTCGAGAACGTCGCCGCCCGGATCTACGACCCCCGCCGCGCCGAGGTGTACCAGCGCCTGGGCATCCCCACCGTGGCGACGGTCCGCTGGACCGCCGACCAGATGCTGCGCCGACTGCTGCCGAGCGGCGCCGAGCCGCTGTGGCAGGACCCGAGCGGTGGCGTGCAGCTCGCCGAGGTCGCGTACGACCCGCGCTGGATCGGCCACCGGATCAGCAAGCTGGAGGAGTCCTCCGGCGCCCGGGTGGCGTTCGTCACCCGGCTCGGCGAGGGAGTGCTCCCCTCGCCCCAGATGGTGGTGCAGGAGGGCGACCTGGTGCACGTGATGCTGCGCCGGGCCGACCTGACGGCCGTCGAGGCCGCGTTCGCGCAGGGGCCGAAGGAGGAGGGTCACTGATGCGGGTCGCCATTGCCGGGGCCGGTGCCGTGGGCCGCTCGATCGCGGGCGAGCTGCTGGAGAACGGCCACGAGGTCCTGCTGATAGACAAGAACCCCAACTCCATCTCGGTGGAGCGGGTTCCGATGGCGGAGTGGCTGCTGGCCGACGCCTGCGAGATCACCTCGCTGGACGAGGCCGCGCTCCAGCGCTGCCACGTGGTGATCGCCGCGACCGGTGACGACAAGGTCAACCTGGTCGTCTCGCTGCTCGCCAAGACCGAGTACGCGGTGCCCCGGGTGGTCGCCCGCGTGAACAACCCCAAGAACGAGTGGCTCTTCAACGAGTCCTGGGGCGTGGACGTCGCCGTCTCCACCCCGCGCCTGATGTCCGCGCTGGTCGAGGAGGCGGTCAGCGTCGGCGACCTGGTCCGCCTGATGCGCTTCAGCCAGGGCAACGCCAACCTGGTCGAGCTGACCCTGGCCTCCGACACCGAACTGGTCGGCACCCGGGTCGGCGACGTGCTCTGGCCACAGGACACCGCGCTGGTGACCATCATCCGCGAGGGCCGGGTGCTGGTGCCGGGCAAGGACGACACCCTGGAGGGCGGCGACGAGCTGCTCTTCGTCGCCGCGCAGGAGCGCGAGGAGGAGCTGGAGCAGCTCCTCTCGGCCACCTCGGGCGCCCAGTAGCGCCGGGACGCACAGCGGAAGGGCCCGCACCCCTCGTCGGGGTGCGGGCCCTTCGCCGTTGCTCGGGAGCCGTCACTCGGATCCAGTGCTCGGATCCGGTACTCGGACCGGCCGGGAGCCGGCTACTTCGCCGGCTCCTCCTCGTCCAGCTGCGCCTTGATCGGTGGCGGCGCCTTCAGCAGGATCTGCCAGGTCACGTACATCGCCAGCAGCAGCGGCGGGATGCCGAGGGCGACCTTCAGCCAGCCCAGCAGGTTGACGTTGTGGGTGAAGTACAGCGGGAAGAGGATCAACGGCTTGAGGCCCATGATCAGCACCCAGGCCCAGGTCGCCTTGGTGTAGGCGGCCAGACGGCCCGGGTTCTCCTTGCGCCAGGTGAACATCTCGCCGGTGATCGGGCCGAGCATCACCCCGATCATCGGCCAGCGCGCCAGCGCGGAGGCCGCCAGGGCGATGCAGTAGGCGACGTTCCAGAGCAGGCCGGGCAGGTAGAAGTCCTCGGCCTTGCCGCTCTTCATCGAGATCCAGGCGCCGAGGGCGACACCGAACACCCCGCTGAAGGCGTGCTGGATGGTCTCCCGCTTCGCCAGCCGGGCCACCACGAACAGGGCGCTCAGGCCCAGCGCGGCCCAGGCCGAGGTGCTGACCTGGTGGGTCAGGTTGTAGGTGACGATGAAGACCAGGCCTGGCAGCGTCATGTCGATCATGCCGCGCACGCCGCCGAAGGCCTGGAGCACGGTGTCGGCGGCCTCCTTGGAGGCGGCCTTGCGGGCGGCCTCCGCGTCCGCGGGGTCGACGGCCGGGTCGAGCTGGGCGGCGGTCTCGCCGCCGGGCTGGTTACTCACGCTCATTCGCTCCCGTGTCCGACCGGACGCAGCTCATAGCGGGGGTTGAACAGCACGCGGCGCCCGCGTGCGTGACCGATGCGGCCGCTGGCGACCAGCCGGCGGCCGGGCTCTATCCCTGCGATCGAGCGGCGGCCGAGCCAGACCACGTCCAGCGCCTCGGTGCCGTCGAAGAGTTCGGCCTCCAGGGCGGGCACACCCGCCCGGGGGCGGAGCGTCACCGTGCGCAGCGTGCCCGCGACGGTGACCAGCTCACGGTCGCCGCAGCCGGCGATCGGTGTGCAGCCCGACTCCGCGGCGCTCTCCTGACGCAGCTCCTCGGCGTCCAGCTCCTCGGCCGAGGAGGTCAGCCGACTGAGCATGCGGCGGAACCGCCCCTGCGGCTGGCCGCTGCTGTTGTCACCACTCATGTCGGAAGGGTACCGGGTTCGGGCCCCCTGGCGGCAGGCCGTTCAGCCGCCAGGGGCAGCCGCGGTCAGCTCTCGAACCGGTATCCCATGCCCGGTTCGGTGATGAAGTGGCGCGGGTGCGAGGGGTCGCGCTCCAGCTTGCGGCGCAGCTGGGCGAGGTAGACCCGCAGGTAGTTGGTCTCGGTGCGGTACGCCGGGCCCCAGACCTCCTGCAGCAGCTGGGTCTGGCTGACCAGCCGCCCGGCGTTGCGGACCAGTACCTCCAGCAGGTGCCACTCGGTCGGGGTGAGGCGGACGTCGGCGCCGTCCCGGTTGACCTTCTTGGCCGCGAGGTCGACGGTGAAGGACTCGGTGACGACCAGCGAGTCGGCCTCCCCGGCCACCGGCTCGGCCCGCCGCACGGCGGCCCGCATCCGGGCGAGCAGCTCGTCCATGCCGAACGGCTTGGTGACGTAGTCGTCGGCACCGGCGTCCAGGGCCTCGACCTTCTCGTCCGAGGCGTGCCGGGCCGACAGCACGATGATCGGCACCCGGGTCCAGCCGCGCAGGCCACGGATCACCTCGACCCCGTCCATGTCGGGCAGGCCCAGGTCGAGGACGACCACGTCCGGATGGCGGGCCGCGGCCAGCTCCAGGGCGCTCGCGCCGTCATGGGCCGCGTCCACCTCGTACTTGCGGGCCTTGAGGTTGATCACCAACGCGCGGACGATCTGCGGTTCGTCGTCCACGACGAGGACCCGGGTCATGTGCGGGCTCCGCCTTTCGGGGCTGTCTGACTTGCGGACTGGGGACTGGCTCTGCGACTTTCACTGCGGCTCTCACTGCGGCGCGCGTCCCCCGGAGGGGTGACGGGCCCGGCCGGTGCGCCGCCGGTTCTCAGGTGATCAGCTCCGGGAGCGGATCGCCACCCTCGCCGCCCGGCTCCCCCGTGTCGGGCGGCCGTTCGACCACGGGCAGGCTGACGACCATGGTGAGGCCGCCGCCCGGGGTGTCCTCGGCGGTGACGGTACCGTCCATCGCCTCGACGAAGCCGCGCGCCACCGCGAGCCCGAGGCCCACCCCGGCGCCGCGCGGCGCGTCCCCGTACCGCTGGAACGGGGCGAAGATCTTCTCCTTGGCCTCTTCGGGCACGCCCGGGCCGCGGTCCACGATCCGCAGCTCGACCCGGGACGGCTGCCCCGGCTGCCGCAGCTCGTCGGCCTTGACCAGCACCTTGACGCCGTCCGGGCTGTACTTGACGGCGTTCTCCACCAGGTTGGCCAGCGAGCGCTCCAGCAGCCCGCCATCGGCCCGGACCATCGGCAGCGTCTCCGGCACCTCCAGCCGGACGGACTCCAGCGGCACCCCGCCGAGCGCGAAGGGCACCACCTCGTCCAGGTCGGTCTCCTGGATCAGCGGGGTGACGGTCCCGGTCTGCAGGCGGCTCATGTCGAGCAGGTTGTTGATCAGATGATCCAGCCGGTCGGCCCCGGCCTCGATGCCGGCCAGCAGCTCGGCCTCGTCCTCCGGGTCCCAGTCGACGTCCGCCGAGCGCAGCGAGCTCACCGAGGCCTTGATGCCGGCCAGCGGGGTGCGCAGGTCGTGCGAGACCGCCGCCAGCAGGGCCGTCCGGATCCGGTTGCCCTCGGCCTCCCGGCGGGCCTCGGCGGCCTCCCGGGCCAGCCGACGGCGCTCCAGCACCACGGCGGCCTGCGCGGCGAAGGCCCCGAGCAGGCGCCGGTCCGCCCCGGGCAGCACCCGGCCGCGCAGCACCAGCGTCAGGCTGTCACCGACCGGGACGTCCACGTCCGCCTCCTCCGGCCGCTGCGGCGGGCGCGGGCCGGCGGAGGCCACCGGCGCCCAGGCCGCGAGCGGATCGGGCCGCTCCAGCAGCACGGCGCTCTCCTGCCCGAAGGTCTCCCGGACCTGTTCCATCAGCGCGGTGAGCACCCCGTCGCCGTTGGGCGCGCCGCGCAGCACCGTGCCGGCCAGCGCGCTGAGCGTCTGCGCCTCGGTCTGGCTGCGGGCCGCCTGCTGGGTGCGCCGGGCCGCGAGGTCCACCACCGACGCCACCGATATGCCGACGATGGTGAATATCGCCACCGCCATGATGTTCTGCGGCTCGTTGATGGTGAAGGTGTGCAGCGGCGGGGTGAAGTAGTAGTTCAGCACCGAGGAGGCGACCAGCGCCGAGCCGATGGCCGGCAGCAGCCCGCCGACCAGCGCCGCGCACACCGTCAGCGACAGGAACAGCAGCATGTCGGTGGAGAGCCCCAGCCCGCCGATCGCGGTCAGCACGACCGCCAGCACCGGGGGGCCGACCAGCCCGATCAGCCAGCCGGCGACGGTCCGGGTACGGCCCAGGTCGGTGATCCGGCGGACCGGTATCTTGCCGCGCCCGTGCCCGGCATGCTCATGGGTGACCATGTGGACGTCGATGTCCCCGGCCTCCCGGGTCACCGTGGTGCCGACGCCCGGCCCGTACAGGTACTGCCAAGCGGGCCGCCGACTGGTGCCCAGCACGATCTGGGTGGCGTTCACGCCCCGGGCGAAGTCCAGCAGCCCGGCGGCCGGGTCGTCGCCGAGGACCGAGTGGAAAGAGCCGCCGAGGCTCTCCACCAGCGCGCGCTGCTCGATCAGCGTCTGCGGCGAGCCGGAGCCCACCAGCCCGTCCGAGCGGGAGATGTGCACGGCGAGCAGCTCACCGCCGGAGACCCTGGCGGCGATCCGGGCCGCCCGGCGGATCAGCGTCGCCCCCTCGGGGCCGCCGGTCAGGCCGACCACGATCCGCTCCCTGGCCTGCCAGGTGCCCTCGATGCCCTGCTCGGCCCGGTACTTCTGGAGGTACTCGTCCACCCGGTCAGCGGTCCACAGCAGCGCCAGCTCGCGCAGCGCGGTCAGGTTGCCCGGGCGGAAGTAGTTCGCGAGCGCGGCGTCGATCTTCTCCGGCGCGTACACGTTGCCGTGCGCCAGCCGCCGCCGCAGCGCCTGCGGGGACATGTCCACCAGCTCGATCTGGTCCGCCCGCCGGACGACCTCGTCCGGCACGGTCTCGCGCTGGCGCACCCCGGTGATGCCCTCGACGGCGTCGCCGAGCGACTCCAGGTGCTGCACGTTGACGGTGGAGATCACGTCGATCCCGGCCGCCAGCAGCTCCTCGACGTCCTGCCAGCGCTTCTCGTTGCGGCAGCCGGGGACGTTGGTGTGGGCCAGCTCGTCCACCAGGGCCACCTGCGGGCGGCGGGCGAGGACGGCGTCCAGGTCCATCTCGGAGAAGCGGGCGCCGCGGTGCACCACCTGCTGCCGCAGCACCACCTCGAGGCCGGCGACCATGTCCGCGGTTCGCCGGCGGCCGTGGTCCTCCACGAAGGCGACCACGACGTCCGTACCGCGCTCCTGCCGCCGGTGCGCCTCGGCGAGCATGGCGTACGTCTTGCCGACCCCGGGGGCCGCCCCGAGGTAGATGCGCAGCCTGCCTCGTCCCATGAGCACCATTCTTGATCCGACACTGCCCGGAGGACACCCCGGACACCTGTTCCCCTCGCCTTCGAGACTACGGTGTGCCAGGCGATTTTCCGCTGATCAGTGCGTTGATCAGGCGGTTTTAGCGGCATATTGACGGCGGAGCAGCCACTCGGCGGGGGCCGTTCGGGAGGGGTCCGGGAGGCCGCCTCGGCGGCCGGCCCGGCCTGTCGGGCCCATCCGGCCGGCTTGGCCCTAAAACGCGAAGAACCCCCATCCGGAAACCGGATGGGGGTTCTTCTGAAGAATTGTTCGGCGGCGTCCTACTCTCCCACAGGGTCCCCCCTGC
>NZ_JBHXLL010000035.1:0-87275 GCF_042721415.1 Kitasatospora sp. NPDC058444
ATCAACACTCTACGTGTGGTGGGCAGCTTATGTTGTTTATAACAGACCCCCCTACGGGCCTTCGGCCCTCCGTTCGCGGCCGTCCTTCGGACGGCCGGCGGACCCGCTCCGCGTGTCCGCACCCGGGCTTCGCCCGGGTGGGCCCGGCGCTTCGCGTCCGGGCCGGCGCCACTCCGCTTCGCTCCATGGCGCCGGTGGGCTGATGTCTGATCAAGTTGTTGAGCTGGGATTTTGGCTGATCTCACGGCAGGCTGACTGAGGGGAGAGGTGGCGCTGAGGGGGCGCGTGCGGGACGGCTTCACTCCCTCTCGGAGTGGTCTAGGCCGAGATTCGGGCCCCATTCTGGCCGGTGGTGCGCTACTCTCGAAGTGCGAGTGACCAGTGCCGGTGTATCAGTCTTACCCTGTCATGAGATCCTGCCAAACACGGGGTCCGGATCCGCCGATTCAAGGATTCCCAGGAATTCTGCGCGGGACCTGATAGGCTATTTGAGGCCCGCTCGCAAATGGGCCCTTATTGCAATTCTGAACGGCCTCACGCGTTCGTCCGGCAATTGTATCAGAAACGCACCGTCAGTATTTCCTGCCAGATCCCGGGTCCGGTCCGGGGCATTCGAGGGGAGACCTTTCTGTGAGCGTGGAGACTTTCCTGGCCGAGGCTCAGGAGCCCGAGGGGATCACGCTGCGGGGGCACCAGGAGGAGGCCCTGGAGGCCATCGTGCGGGGGCTGTCGCAGCGGCCGGGGGTGGAGGTGCCGGTCGGGCTGCGGGTGAACGTGAAGATGGCCACGGGCACCGGGAAGAGCTACGTCGGGGCGGTGGCCGGACAGCGGATCGCGCCGCGGGGCTCCGTCCTGGTGGTGGTGCCGACCCTCGACCTGCTGCTGCAGATGATCGCGTCGTGGCGCAGGGCCGGCCGCGCGGGCGAGATGTACGCAGTGTGCTCGCTGGAGGCCGGCGAGCTGCCGTACGACGTGGAGCGCTCGACCAACCCGGTGCAGATCGCCTACTGGCTCACCTCCGCGGCCCGGAGGCACCGACCCGTCACGCTGTTCGCCACCTACGCCTCCACCGGCGCCATCAAGGACGCCTACCGGGTCGACCCCGCCCTGATGGGCGGGCCCGTGCCCCCGCTGGACCTGATGCTGTGCGACGAGGCCCACCGGTCGTCGGGATCGGTGGAGAAGACCTGGACGGTGGTGCACGACCAGGAGGCGATCCCGGCGGTGCGCCGGCTGTACATGACGGCGACGCCGCGGGTGTGGGCGCCGCCCAGGTCGGTACGGCGGCGCGAGGGCGCCTACCAGCCGCTGGAGGAGGGCCTGCTGTGCTCCATGGACGACACCGCGGTCTACGGGGAGTGCGTGTTCGACCTGGGGCTCCAGGCCGCGGTCGACCAGAAGCTGCTGGCACCGTTCGAGATCGTGGTGATGGAGCTGCGCGACCCGGTGAGGAACCGCGCGGCGGCGCGGCGTCAGCCCCTGCCGTACGGGCCGGGGGTGGGCGAGGACGAGGAGGACGACCAGGTCCACCCCGAACGGGTCGCCGCGATCCAGGCCGCGCTGATCAAGACGATGGCGGAACGGAAACTTCGGAGGGTCATCACCTTCCATACCCGCACCATCGAGGCCCGGTATTTCTCCGAGACGCTGAACCAGACCGTGGAACGCCTCAACGGCGAGGACCCGGACAAGTATCCGGAGGAGTTCTGGTCGCAGTGGATTTCCGGGGAGCACCCGACGGATTTCCGGCAGGAGGTCATCGGCGGCTTCGGAACGGCCGAGAACGAAGGACTTCAGCACGCTGTCCTCTCGAATTGCGTCGTCCTCGGTGAAGGGGTCGATATCCCGAGCGCTGACGGGGTGCTCCTCCGGGGCCACGGCTCGATGGTCCAAAACATCCAGCGGATCGGCCGGGCCGTCCGTCTCGACCCCGATAACCCGGATAAGGTCGCGTCCCTTCTTGTACCGGTCTTCCTCAAGGACGACGAGGAACCCGACGATTTCCTGGAGTCGGACTCCTACGCGCCCCTGGTCAAGATCCTCACCTCGCTGCGGGCCCACGACGCCAAGGTCGTCGAGAACCTCGCCGTCCCCCAGCACAGCGGGCACCGCACCAGCGGGCGCAGCGCCGAGGCGGTGCAGCCGCCCGGGCTCTCGGGGCCTGGCGGGAAGCCGTCGTTCAGCTTGCCGGTGCGGTTCCTGGCGCCGAAGGACCCGGATTCTCTGGCGCTTTTCGTGCGGACCCGGGTGCTGACCGGAGAGGGGCAGTACTGGCGTGAGGGGATCTCGCACGCCAGGGCCTGGCACCAGGAATTCGGGAATCTTGAGGTGCCCTATTCGGCGATGACCGGGAAAGAGGGGAAGTTCCCGCTCGGGAAATGGCTTTCGGGTCGGCGGGTGGAGTACGCGGCGGGTGATCTGGCGCCACATCGGGTCGACATGCTCGACGCGCTGGGGATGGTGTGGTCGGTGCCGGACGCGCGGTTCGAGGCCGGCCTGGACTGGGCTCGGGTCTGGGCGCGCGAGCACGGCGGCAGCCTGGCGGCGCCCGCCCGGGCGTCGATCGGCGGCTACCCGATCGGCACCTGGCTCTCCGCCCTGCGGGCTGCCGCCCAGGTTCCCGCCGACCAGGCCGGGGCGCTCTCGGCCCACCGGCGCCGGCAGTTGGAGGAGATCGACCCCTGGTGGTGCCCCGCCTGGCCGATCACCTGGCAGCGCACCTACGCCGCGGCCCGTCGGTGGTGGCTGGAGGCCGACGGCCGCGTCGACTGGAGGCAGCTGTCCGAGGATGTCGTCTTCGAAGGCGAGCCCCTCGGCCGCTGGGTGCGGGCGCAGCGGGCCGGCTGGGCCGAGCTCGACCAGGAGCAGCGGGACCTGCTGACGGCGCTCGGCATCGAGGAGGACCAGGAACTGGTGGCCGCCAAGGCCGCCGCCGAGGCGAAGCCGAAGGTATCCCGCACCGACCGGTTCCAGCAGGGCCTGGCGGCGCTCGCCGCCTTCGTCGAGCGTGAAGGGCACGCGGCCGTCAGGCGCCCGCACAAGGAGGAGATGGAGGCTGTGGAGGCTGGCCCCGGTGGCGAGGAGCAGGTGGTGGTGTCTCACTTCGCGCTGGGCACCTGGCTCAACAACCAGAAGAGCCGGCGGGCGAAGCTGACCCCGGGCCAGCTCGCGCAGCTCGCCGAGCACGGCGTGGAGTGGGCGTAGCGGGCCTCATCAGGGGTGATGTTGTGGCTCGGCGGTAGGCTGCCGAGGCCCTAAGAACGCGCTGGAGGCCGCCACCCTGATGGGTGGCGGCCTCCGGCCCGTTTGGGTCCCGTCAGTTCAGGTCGTTGGGGTAGAACGGCCCGGACCGGTTGACGGGCAAGGTGGTCGCGTCGATGCGGTCGACCCACTGGGTGATGTGGGTGGCCAGTGTCTGCTGCGCGGTGGTGATCCGGTCGGGATCACCGCCGAGGAACCCTGAGAGCAGCAGGGGATGCTGGGTGGCCATCAGCTGGGAGTGCGGATTGTCCCGGGGGCCGAGTTCGCGGTCGAGCCAGTTCGAGGCCAGCGGGCGGTAGTCGCCGCGCCATCCGGCGACGCGGAGATAGGGCGTTTCGACGGACTGCTGGGCGTCCTGTTGGACGAGGAGGCGCAGGTACTCGAACCGCTCCCACGCTTCGGTGAAGGCGCTCTCGTTGGCCACCACATGGCTGGTGAAGATGGGCTTGAGGTACTGGTACAGCTGCGCCGACGACGTGCGGAGGCCTAGGACGGTCTCGGGGCCCAGAAGGGCTGCGGCCGACTGGTCTTCCCGACGCAGGATGTCCTGGGCGCGGGGGCCGGTGAGCAGGCGTGCCACCAGAGGCCAGCGTTCGGCGGCGACGGCGGCTACCCCGGCGCTGTGCAGGAGCAGGGTGGCCGGCGCACGGCGCAGGTGGTTGAGCGAGGCCTGCCCGGTGTCCCAGGTGGTGGTGGCGAGGCGCTCGATGTCGGCGAACCAGTACCGGTCGGTGGTGTCGTTGCCCCAGTAGGCGGTGACTGCGGTGAGGGCGGCCAGCGTCTCGGTCTCGGCTTCCCATTCGGTGAGCCGCCGCCCGTGTTCGGCTTGCAGCTCGGGCTGGGGGATGTCGGAGGTGGCCGTGCGCAGCGGATGGTCGGCGATCCGGGCGGTTTCGCGGCGTAGGGCGTCGTGGAGGTTGATGGCGGGGCCCTGGCCGCGCAGTTCGCGCTTGGCGGTGGCGACCGCGACGGCGATGTTGTTGGGATTGTTGCGGTTACTCTCGGCGAGGGCCGTGACGGCGTCGGCGGTCCGGCTGAGGAAGCGGTCGGCATTGGCCGCGACGTAGGTGCCCTGACGGTGCTTCAGTAGCTCGGAGGCGGCGGCGGACAGGGGGTAGGGGTCGGCCCAGTAGGTGGCGAAGCGGCGGGTGGGGCAGCGCTTGAGGGCGGTGCCCAGGGCCGGGTCGTAGATGGCGGACCAGCCGGCGATGATGAGGCCGTACTCGTCGAAGACCTGGTCGAGGAAGCGGTTGACCTCCGGCTCGTACTCGGCCAGTTCCTCGGGGGTGTTGCGCATACTGGTGGGGTCGAGGTAGTCGCCGTGGAGGTGGACGACGACGCCTTGGCGCTGAGCATGCAGGGGAAGCATCCCGATCAGGTCGGTCGGGTGCCTGATGACGGCCGGGTTGAGGCCCTCGTTGCGCAGGGCGCTCTCGACCAGGTGGTCGAAGTTCAGGGTGATGATCACCCTGATGTGCCCGGAGGCGACCAGCCGGGCCAGGGCCCGGTGAGCGTCCGTCGGGCGCTTGAGGCCCTGCTCCCGCTCGGTCTCGTTCGGCTCGAAGTAGCTGCGCAGCAGAGCCTGGCGCTCGCTGCGGGTCTTGGCCAGGTCGTCCAGGAGGGTGTCGTAGGCGGGCTCGCGGTCGAAGCGGCTCACGTACCAGTCGTACGGCCCCGTGTCGGTGTCGGGTATCTCCGCGCCTTCGACAGTGGCGATCTTGCTGATCAGGTCGCACTGGACACCCCAGGCCGAGAGCATCCCGGAGGACACCGAGGCGCCGGCACCGAGCAGCACCGCGTACCCGCCGGGTACGGCTCGGAGACCGAACGCGAGATTCACATGGGGTTCCATCGACTGGTCGACCACGGCACGCCTCCTGGGCACGCGAGAGCAGGGTGGCCAGAGCTGACCACCCGCCAGCAGTTTATGTCACATTGACGAGAAGTGTGGCTGTCCGGCGAGCCTGCCCCCTGCTGGGCCACCTTCTGAGGCGCCGGACGGGAGTGTCCGTCGGCGCCGTACCGGCCGATCTCGGTGGGGATCGCGGCGCCCTCGACAAACTGCCCAACGCTCCAACCGGTGTCCAGGAGCAGACCGAGCTCGCCGCCGACGCGAACGGCGGCCGAGGCAGGGTCTGTGGCGCCAGCATCGCAGTCGGCACCGACACCATGGGCACGAGCCGGGATCGACCTGTGCCAGCTCGGGGTCCGGGGCGACAGGCCAGCCTTTCTCCAGCGAGGGAACGCGCCCCCTCCTGTGCCCGCGACTATGCCAGCGCGAAGGTGGACTCCGGTCCGGTTGGCGGCGCGAGCGTCCATCCGGTCTGGTCTCACATGAGGAAGAGCATCCGAAGAACGTGTTCGGCGCTCATCAGCAGGGCTCGCACGCTGTTGATGTCACCTTGGCCGGTGTGCTTGATGCTCTGAACTCTGCCTCTGATGTGGGTGTTCATCACGAGAATGCTCTCCACCATGCCGATGGCCACCTTGGCCTCCTCCTTCGAGGGGCCTGCGATGTATCTGATGCGCAGGGCGTGCGGCGGCTGCTTATCCGGGTCCGGCCAGAGCTTGCGGTCGAGTCCGGACGTGGGGAACCAGGCCTTCAGGACATCGTTCGGAGCGGCCTTGCGGAGAGTTCGGTCGAGTGCTTCGACGATGCAGCTGGCTGCTTTGTCGACAGCGCCCGGGCCTTGTCGCGCGATGTCGTCCCAGGCGCCGTCCAGAAGTCCGGGTACCGTCGGGTCGAACTCGCGAAGGTGAGCGTAGAGCTCGTCCACGACGTCCTGGCGGGCTTGTTGCCAAGGGGCCAGGATCTGCTGCTCGACATCGAAGGCGGCGTCATCGCGTTCGTCGGGATCCGCAGAGATTGCTACCTCGGCGGCCACGATGCCGAGAGAGGTCTGTCCAGAGACAAGGACGTTCTCGATGTGGCCGGGGGTGGGGAGCGGCGGAAGATCAGCGATGTAGTTCCGCCAGTGACCGACAGGTCGGGCGCTGAGATCTGGAGCGTCGGGGATACGGACCCGGGAGAGCGCGCCCGTCAGGTCGGCGTGGAGTTGTCCGATTTCAGTCAGCTGGGCCAGCGTAGCCGTGAGCGGGAGGGTGCGGTCTGCCTCGACCTGGAGGATCGCCTTCTGCGCCTGGATCGAGAGCCAGTAGCTGTTCTGGGGGCCTGCCGCCATGCGGGCTGCGTCGGCAAACGCGTTGCGCACTGACGCAGCCGGGTACCCGAGGACGGCCGACTTCGCGAGATCCACAAGAACCGGTCTTGCGTCCGCCCGACCGAACGATTCCGCAGTGCCGCTGAGCCCGAAGAGCCGTACCTGCTCGGCCGCTCCTCGGCCAAGCGACTCCAGGGTGGTATTCAGCCCTGAGGCCTTCAGCTGGCCCGCCATCATCCGGCTGACCGAATCCAGCGTGCCGCTCAGTCCGGAGAGCCGCACCTGCTCGGCCGCTCCTCGGCCAAGCGACTCCACGGCGGTGTTGATCCCTGAGAGCTTCAGCTGGCCCGCCATCATCCGGCTGACCGAATCCAGCGTGCTCTTCAAGCTTGCGGTCGCGATCCCGTGCTGGTCGAGGACCGACTGGGACTTCGATATGTCGGCGATCATGCGGTGGATGGGCATCGCGACTTCGGCCAAGCTCGCGCCGATCGCCGCCTGCGCCCCAATGGTGTCGAGTCCAACAACGTCGTGGGAGGCCGTGGAGCTGGACAGCGGGCGTGTCCGTCGACGAACTGGCGTTGTTTCCGTGCCGTCGGCCGGCGTGGGGTCAGGTCCCATCTGAGCTCCTCGCTGGGGGAAGCGGTGCGTCTCAGACGGACACCGCCATTCGGACCACCCTACGCGCGGGGTCCGACATTCTTACTTCTCGCACCGGGCCCGCCCCGCCCTGCCCGAGGCGCCGCGCACACTGGAACGTCGTCGTGTGCGGCTGAGTCCGTTCAGCCATCCACGACGGAGGGGATCCTTCATGACCACACGCAGTTCACGGCAGCGCCCCGCGCCGTGCACCGGCAGGACGAACCGGTACTCCCGGATGGCGACACAGCCGGAGCGGCCGGCCTGGCGGGATCCGGGCCGGATGCTGGGCTCGGTGCTGTCGAACACCGGCGCCGGGGCACTCCTCGCCGCGGTGGTGTTCCTGGTGCAGCACATCGAGGTGACCTGGCGCTGACACCTCGGCCGGGGCCGGTCCGCTGTCCGCTTGGGGGTTCGGGCGCGGACCGGCCCGTCCAGTGTGCGCGGGTCGGAGAGGCACGGCGGTCCGGGCGGGTCAGGCGGTGTCGCCGGCCCAGTTCCAGCAGCGCGGGTCCGAAGATCGTGGCTCGTAGCGGGCACGGCCACCGGCGCCGAACTTCCAGGTGTTGGTAGCCGTGGTGACGACGGCATAGCCGTCGTCACCTGGTGGGGATCGGCGGAGATCGGCGGCTGGGCTATCGCAGGCGCAGGTTGCCCCTCGTGTCCACGATGATGGTCAGCTCTCCGTCGAGGCTGTCCCGGAGGATCTTGGCGAGCTGCGGCCAGTCGAAGGGATGTCGGGGAAGCGGGAGCACCGCTCCCGAGCCGGGCGGTTCGAGTCCGCCGTCGCCCCAGGTGGAGTCGAACAGGAACGCATCGGCGATCGTGCGCGCCATGCTGGGCCCTTCTTCCGGCGAGGTGGCCGGGCGATCACCATAGATCTGCCTGTGACCTGAGGGAAGGGCCGCCCGCGGCATCGCCCCGGGTGTTGACAGTGCTGGAAGGCGGTGCGCCTGCCGGCCACCGGCCTGCCAGGCACCACCGCGCTATAGCGGGTGAACAAATCCTCGCTGTGCCAGGCCCGCGCCCGACTCGGCCCGGAGCCCCAGCAGGCGGGGTCGGCAGCCAGGGGGCCGGTGGCCGGAGCGAGCTTCCCTGAGGAGACTAGAGCGGCACTCCGAGGCGCGCCCACTGCGCGTGGACCTCGTCGAGCGCCGTCCGGTGGCGCTTGCGGCGCCGGCCCAGCATCAGATCGGCCACCACCTCGCGTACCGCCGGGCCGTCGAGCTCCAGCACCACGAGCAGCGATTCGAGGCCCGCCGCCATCTCGGCCGGCGTCGGGTAGTCCAGGTCCTCCCCGAGGAGCAACAGCGTCGGCCGCAGCGCGGGCCGTGGGTTCGTCTCGTCCTCGGCCGCGGTGCGCAGTGCGGCGGTGACGTCGCGTAGGGCGTTGAGGGCCCAGGCGGGCAGGGGGTAGAGGACGGCCTGGGTGGCGGTGTCTGGCGGGGTGTCGGGGAGGCTGGCCGCGAGGTCCTTGAGGAGGTCGGCCGCGTTGTCCAGGGTCAGGGCCGGCAGGGGGTAGTCGTGCGGACGGGCGCGGGCCGCGGCGGCGGCCAGGCCGAGGACGTCGGCGAGGTAGGGGGCGGGCCGGATCCAGGCGGGGGTGCCGGGCAGGATCCTCGGCAGGTCCAGCACCAGCGGCCTCGTGCGGACTGGCGCCGTGGTCGCGACGGTGCGCCGGCCTCGGCGCCAGGGCTCGCCGCCGGGCGGGAGGAAGACGCGGCCGGGTCGGGTGCGCAGGTCCTCGTGCTCGGCGGCGGCCAGGTGGCGCAGCAGGGTGGAGAGCTGTTCCTGGGTGTGCTGGCCGGGCGGGGCGGAGGCCGCGACGGTCAGGGCGGCGTCGAGGTGCCCGGCGATCTCGGGGGTCCAGGTCCTCTCCTGGACGTTGGCGCGCAGCCGGTCGACCCAGGTCCGGTGCTCGCCCTGCGGCTGGGGGGTGATGAGCCAGAGGCGGAAGAAGTCCTCCATGATCTGGGTGGCGGGGCGGTGGTCGAGCATGGTGCCGCAGGCGTAGTGCGTGCGGTCGGCGGCGTCCCGCGGCCGCAGGTGGTGAAGCCCCCCGAAGTCCCGGGCGAGGATCTCTCCGTGGTGGCGGCAGGAGTAGATCACCCATCGCAGGCGCGGGGGCTGGTGCCGGCTCTGCCGGGCCGTGGCGTGGGTGGCGGGCGCCGGACAGTGGGTGAGACGGCGGACGGTCGGCGGCACGGGGGCTCCTCGGTCGTCGGGGCGTGCTGCGGGGGTACCCCGGCGGGTAGTACGGCGCGGCCGCGCGGCCCACCAGGCCGTCCTGACGGCGTAACCCGGGCTGGCCCGGCGCGGGCCGGCCGCACCGATCCGGTACGCGTCCGGCGCGCGCAGTGGGCGGGCGGGTGGCTATCGCGTCGGCGCCGGCTGTCTGCCGCACGCCCGGACCGCCGAGCGGGCTACCGTCCGGCGCGGCGCTGGGTACCGCTTCGCCTACAGCTGGACCCCGAGGTGGACCCACTGCGCGAAGACCTCGGTGAGCGCCGTTTCGGTGCCGGCCTGCCACCGGTTCAGGGCCAGGTCGGTGGCCGCGGCCCGTACCGCCGGGCCGTCGAGGGCCAGGACCCCGACCACCGGCTCCAGGTCCGCCGCCATCTCGGCCGGCGTCCGGACCCTCGGGGGGTCCAGGCTCTCCCCGAGCAGCAGCAGCGTCGACCGCAGGGACGACTCCTCGTCCCCGGCCGCGGCGTGCAACGCCGCGAGGACTTCCCGCAAGGCCCTCAGGACCCAGGCGGGGAGGACGTAGAGGACGACCGGAGGCGCGGTGTCCTGTGCGACGGCGGTGAGCTCGGCGGCGATCTCGCCGACGGCCTCGCCCGCCGTCTCCAGTGTCAGGGCCGAAAGCGGGTACTCGTGCGGGCGGACGTAGGCCGCCTTGGCGACCAGGGGCTCTTTGTCGTCACGGGGCGAGTATCCCGGCCCCGTGGTGTCCGGCGGGCAGCTCCGGCGAAACCCCCTCCCCGCCGAGGACACTGCGGTATCCGACGGGGGCGGGGGCGCTCAACACCGACGGAGGCTGCCGGAACGACAGCGCGGCGAGCCGGACCGCGGCCGGACAGGCGGCACCAAGACAGGCGACGGCCGACACAAACGGGGACGGGGGACGGGGACGGGGACACAGCGGGCCGGACGACGGCCAGGCACTCAGCGCCGAGACGAGCCGGACGCCGGGCGGGACGACGCGCGGGCCCGCGGCGCGCGCCGGGAGGCGGCTCCTACGGGTGCTTCCAGGGTTCGTCGGGTGTGGTCATCGGCATGACCGCTCGCCGGTAGGCCGTCTCGGCCGCGGCCATCGCGGCCAGGACGCGCGCTTCCAGGTCCGCTTCCCGCTCGCCCGGGTCGACGAGCGACTCGGCCAGGGCCAGCGCGAGGTCGACCTGGTCGAGCGCCGACGGATAGTGCTCGGCCAGTACGTCGTAGCGGTAGTCGTGAGCGCTCCGGAGTCGGTGGACCCAGGTGCGCCGGCCGATCTCGCCGGTCGGCGGCTCCATGTCGGGCAGCCAGCCCCGGTGGTGCGCGTCCATGATCCGCTCGAAGGGCCGGTGGTCGATCACGGTGCCGCACTGGAGCGCCTCCGTGGCCCGGAACATGCCGCCGCAGCTGGCCGCGCCGGCGACGTACGCGACCCTGCGCCGGTGCGCGCGGCAGCCGAACGCCTCGAAGCCGCCGCCTCGCAGCCGGACAGTCTTGTACACGGCCAACTCGGTGCACGCGTTGAGGTTGCGAATGGACGGCACGGCGCTCTCCCCGGACTCGGCTCTCACGCTCTTGGACCGGAGACTAGACGCGCGGCGGCCACCGCTGCCTTCCAATGGCAGCACCACAAGCCCGACATCCGTGCTACAGGCTCGGCGGGGTTGTCGGTGTGACAGTCGGCGCCGCGCCGGAACGCGATCCGACCAACTGCTGCCGGGAGCCTCATGCCAGTGGCTGATAGTGCGGCGCGGCCGCGCGGCCCGCCAGGCCGTCCTGACGGCACGCCCCGAGGCATCAGCTGCCTCGGGGCGCCGGCAACGTACGCTCCACGCCGGTGCGGTCAGCCCTGCTGGCTGACCGCACCGGTCACGCGCCCGGGCGGATCAGAGGTCGGCCACCACCCGCACCGGGTGCTGCTACGCGCAGGTGTCGAGCATGTCGGCCAGGGCCTGCTGTTCGCTGGCGGTAACGTTGAGGTGGTAGAGGCTCTTCATGTGGACCCACGCCCGGGAGTAGGTACACCAGTAGGAGCGAAGCGGCGGGCGCCACGCCTCGGGGCCCTTGTCGGCCTTGGCGCGGTTGCTGGCGGCGGAGACGGCGACGAGCTGGGGGTCGACGAGGTCGTTGGCGAAGGCCTTGCGGGTCTTGGTGTCCCACAGGTCGGCGCCGGAGCGCCAGGCATTCGCGAGCGGCACCAGATGATCTACATCGAGATCTTTCGAGTTGGTGAAGGTCTTGCCGTCGTACGGGCTGGTCCAGACGCCGGAGACAGCGTGGCACTGGTCATCCTGGGCGACGTCCTGGCCGTCGCGTTCGAGGACGACCTCACGGGTGTCGCAGGTGCCGTACTGGAGGGCCCAGTGCGGGAACTTGGCGCGGCTGTAGCCATCCATGGAATGCGGTTCGGAGACGGGCAGATCGGCGAGTTCGTCGCGGGCTGTGTAGACCGGCGGCGGTTCCGGAAGCGCCCGATACGAGGCCGTCGCGCGGACGGCCGGGGCGGAGGTCTCGGCGTAGGCGGGGCTCGCGGCCGACACGGCGGTCAGGGCGAGTGCGGCGAGGAGTGTGGCGGTACGGCGCCACGTGAAACGGATCATGAGGCCACGACTACCTGATCGACCGTCTGATGAGGATGCGTCACCCGGCGGTCGGCGTGTCACCGCTCATGTTGACGCGGCCCAGGCGGCCGACCGGGCCTGGAGGTAGGCGGTCCAGTCGGTGGCCGCTCGGGCTCGCCACTTGGTGGCGGTAATGAGGTGGAGGCCGAGCATGGGGGCACTTCACGCTGATCGAGACCGGCACCCGGTGACAGCTGGCCGGCTGCAGGAACCGGCACCGTGCTGCGCCGCCGACGGTACGACTGGTGGTCAGGGGTTGTGGCCGTCGCGTACGACTTCTTCGGCTTCTTCCAGCGCTTCGAGGACGGCCTTGCGGACGTCGGGGTGGGGGTGGGTGGCGTGGCGGTGCAGGAAGTCGAGGATCTGGGGTGCGCTGTCGGCGAGTTGGGGGACGAGGAAGCAGACCCCCCGGAACTGGTCGAGGTCGGCCGGGTCTGCGGTGCGCAGGATGTCGGGGACGGCGTCCAGAATCCGGGCCCGGCAGTACGCGGCGGTGTCGACCGCTCTGCCGCCGACGAGGACCGTGGACCCCGGGGTCCTGGCGCTGAGGATCTCCTCCAGAGTTCCCAGCGCAGCGCTGTTCAGCCGCCCGCCGGCGCGGGCGTGCGCGGCGAGGAAGTCCGCGCACGCCGCGGCCGCGGTGTAGAGCTGTCCCTGGTTGGAGACCTGGCAGTAGAGGACCGAGCGGGCTCTGTGGCTCTCCTCGGGGCTACCGGTCACCAGCCGCTCCAGATATTGGGGGAGCTCGGAGGTCGGCCGGCTCATGGCCTTCAGGGACGACCAGTCCCACGCCTGCGTCATCACGTGCTCGACTCCTTCGCCGACGGTAGAGGGGGAGGGTGTGTTCACCACCCGGGCACCCAGGCCCGGACTTCGGAGTGCCGGATGCCGACGTCCTCGACAGCGCTGCCGGTCTCCATCGTCGGCGGCATGACGGCGTACAGGTTCCCGGTCTCCTCGATCGTGCGGGTGAGACGGACCCGGGCCTGGGTGAAGCCATCGAAGGCGATACCCACCAGAGCGGTGGCAGCAACGGTCACGGGCTCACCCTAGAGGTGGGCCCGGTCTTTGGGCGATCGGGTTCTTGCCGGACCCCGCTCCCCGTGTCAAGGCGGGCACACGGAGCCACGGCTACGGGCCTGCGGCGGCGCGTCTGTGGCCGGGCCGCGGCCCGGCCGCAGACGGGTCACTCGACCGAGGCGTCGTAGTGGTCCGCGTTCTCGGGGACCCAGGGGAAGTGGGCCCACGGATATCGTGCGGGCACGTGACCACTCGGATCGAACGCGAGGACCGCCTCGATGAAGGGCTGGGGCGGCCTGTATCCGTGGTCGATGACGTAGTGCCCGATGAGTGTCGGAGCGGCGAACGCTCTTCCCGGCCTGTCCGGGATACGGATCTCACCTGTGCCGACACTGCTTCGCTGATGTCCGGGCCGTGGCTTGTACGACTCGGGTGGCTGCCTGTCCGAGGGCGGGCAGAGCTCGCACTCGTGGAGGCCCAGCATCTCGTTGACGGCCTGCACGGCAAGGACAGCCTCAAGCCGCTGGACGAAGCCCGCCGGCGCCGCGCCGCCGGCCCACGGCCGGTCGCCCGACAACCAGCCGACGTTCACGCGCTCGTACGGGGGCTCGAACTTCAGAAACCGATAGCCCGTGGTCATGTCGGTGAAGGTCTCTCCACCGTTCCAGTAGGTGTAGGGAGTCATGTCCTCGTAGAACGTCACCGCGTGTTCCTACCACCTGAGCCTGCAACCGGTCAGCCCCGGGGCCGTCGTTCTCATGGCTCTTCCCTCTGGTGTGGTGGTGCCCGCACTGGCCAATCACCTGGCAGCGCTCCTACGCGGTGGCCCGGCAGTGGTGGCTGGAGCGCGACGGGCGGGTCGGCTGGGCGCGACTGCCGGTGGAGACCGCGTTCGAGGGCGAGGCGCTCGGCCGGTGGGTGCGGGCGCAGCGGGCCGGGTGGGCCGGGCTCGACCAGGAACAGCGGGACCTGCTGGCGGCGCTCGGCATCGGGGAGGACCAGGAGCTCGCCGCCGCACGGGCGGCGGCCGCGGCGAAGCCGAAGGTGTCCCGCAGCGACCGGTTCGCACTCGGGGTCGCCGCACTCGTCCAGTTCGTCGAGCGGGAGGGCCGCGGGGTGCGGGTGAAGCGTCAACACGTCGAGGAGTTGGAGCTGGTGACGGTCGGGGCCGGTGGCAAGGAATCGGTGGAGACGGTCTCCGTCTCGCTCGGCACCTTTTTGAACAACACGAAAGCCCGCCGGGCGAAGCTCACACCGGGCCAGCTCGCCGAGCACGGCGTCGAGTGGGCATAGGACGCCACGGGAGACGTCGGTAAGCGGTCGGGCCGGGCTTTGAGTGCACGGTGGCCGTCATCCTGCGGGGTGGCGGCCACTGGCGTTCCCAACCCTCTGGGCCGGGCGAAGCCGTTTGGGTGCTTGGTCGGCCGACACCGGTCGGACGGCCGTGAAACAGAGAAGACCGCCATTGAACAGGGCAGTCTCAGGACGAGTCTCAAGACGAAATGGCTGTGTTCGACCCGCTCACTATGGTTCTCAGTGACGGGATCGGCCGCCGCCTGAAAAGGCGACGGCCCCCTGCGCCAACAGGGAGCCGTCATCAGAACGCACTGACAACCGGCCATCCGTCCAGGAGGAATCATCAGTACTGACCACGAGCCTACGGGCATCACCGAGCCGACGGCACCCCCGGCCCGTGCGGCCGTGAGCCGAGCACGACTGGGCCGTCAGCTCCGCCGCATCCTCTTCTTCAGCTACGTCAAGGGCGCGGCCACCGCCGCCGGTGGGGCCACCATCACCCTCGCCCTCCTGTGGGCGCAGCGCCACTGACAACTAGCGAACGAGGCGGGGGACCATTCATGGTGCCCCGCCTTCCTGCTCTGACCAAGGAGGGAACGTGCCCACCCAACGTGGCAGGACCGACGTACCGATAAGCGCAGGGGGTGCCCAGTTCGCAGAGCTGGTCCGTGAACTGATCAGCACCACCGGGTTGAGCGTGACGGAGCTGGCTGAGGACGCGGCCGTGCCACGGTCCTCGCTGTACAAGGTTCTGGCCGGGCAGCGGATCCCCAGCCGCGGGTTCATGGATCTTCTGAGCTGGTCCCTGGAGAAGCACAGCACGCTGCTGGGACAGGAGCGGTCTGTCCTCATCGAGCAGCTCCTGGAGCTTCACCATGAGCTGCGCAGGGCGCTGCCTAAGCCCAGGAAGCCGGCTCCCGCCGTGCACGTCGAGGTCCTGCCCCAGCAGGTCGAACTCGCCGCCGCCTTCACTGCCTTCCTGGAGGAGTTGGAGCGGCGGGAAGTCGATCTCTGCGCGGACAGCTGGATCGAGCGGGACTGGCTTCGGCGCTACGCCCGGGGCGACAATATTCCGTCCTGGTCCACGCTCTACGACTTCATCAACCTGCTGGAGAAACGCGGCGTCGAGGACGCCAAGAACCTCGTCTACCCGCTGCAGAACCTGGCTGAGGCCGCTCTCCGAGCGCGTGCTGAGGCACGGCGGTGGGCACGTGTGCTCGCCGGAGGCGACCCCTGAAGCACCTCAGGGCGCAGTGCTGACGGTGACCTGAACGTGCTCGTCGGCAAAAAGCGAGCCGAGCGCCACGGGGCACAAGCTTGACCAGTCCGCCTACCGCAACCGGCACTTCGAGTTCATCGACGTCGAACTGCCCGCACCCGGCCAGACCGTGCCGAGGCAGCAGACGAACAGCCTCAGCATCAGGCAGGCCGTGGGCCGGATGATGGGCCTGGACCGCATGTAGAAGCCCACCGGCGGTGGCCACGCCGCAGGCGCCGCTGGGTCGAGGACCGGCCCGCCACGTTCCCGGTCCTGTTCCTTGATCCGTACGGCGCAGCCGCCGGCGACCGCGTTCCGCGGCACCACTGGCGGGTACCCCGGGGATGCATCGCACTCCGACCGGTGGGCCGGCCTCTTCGTGGCCGGCCCACCGGGTTCAGGAGAGCATCCAGGCGGCGAAGACGAACAGCGCCCCGAGGCCTGCGGCGGCGAAGGAGTGCTGGACGAAGCGGTGCTTGCGCCAGACGATCTTGCTGGTGTTGACGAGCTGGTGGCTGAGTACGGGGAGGAAGTCCTCGTACTCGAAGGCCTTCTGCAGGTCGTCCGGCTTCCAGTGCATAAGGTGGCCGAAGTACAGGAAGTTCCCCCGAGCCTCGGCCTTCACCTTGCCGGCCCGCAGCCGGGGGGAGACCACCAGGATGGCGAGGACGGCAGCGGCCAGGAGCAGCAGGACGCCCAGCCACAGCATCACCCGCAGGGCGGGTTGGTCGATGCGGGAGAGGAGCTTGTCCTTGTCGCTGAGGGCGACGATGCCGGCGAGCGCGGCGGACTCCAGGGTCAGGGCGAAGCCCGCCTTGGCGTCCACCCGGGTCGTCCACTCCCCGAGCGCGGTGTGGACGCGCCAGGCCTTCTCCTCCGGGTCGGATATCCCCATCAGGGCTTCCACTGCCAGGAGGACTTGTAGATCGTGATCTCCTCGCCGCCCACCTCCCGGCCGAAGGGGCCTTCCCACATGGAGTCGCGGTTCTTGCCGCCGTACGAGACGTCGTAGCCCATCCCGTCGTAGACCTCGGCGGTGATGTACGTGTTGTACGGGTGGGCCCGGACGTCGCTGAGCTTGGCGGCGACGTTGGGCGCCCGGCCGATCGAGACCAGGTCGCTGTTGTTCATCCGGACGCCGCCTCGGACGACCAGGGCCGAGCCGGAGGCGATGCCGGTGCAGTGCTTCAGCTGCCAGCCCTTGGTCACGAGGGAGGGCAGGTTGCGCTCGACCGTCGGCCGGACGATCTCCTTGACCACGTAGTTGATCTGGAGGGCGCACTTCGCGGCGGCGTCGTACCGGCTCTCGCCGACGAAGATGGCCATGACCCGGTCGCCGTCGAAGCTGCGGATCTCACCGCCCCGCGCCCTGATGACCCGGCAGACGGCGTCGAGGTAGCAGCGGACGACCTTCGCCGCGGTCTTCGGCGGGAACTCCCGGGCCAGGCCGGTGGAGTCCGCCATGTCCGCGTAGAGGTAGACGGCGTCCAGCTGGACCGCGCCGTTCTTCAGCGTGACGTCCTCGGTGCGCGGGACGACCTTGCCCGTCCTGATGTCCCAGTTCGCGCTCGCGATGGTCGTCACGGCGCTCTGGATGTCGTCGGCTATGCCCATGTTCCCCTTCTAGAAAACGGAGTTGAGTGGTCCGCTCGGAAGGTACCAGCCGGGTCCGACACCTGGGCCCCATCGTGCACGCAGAGATGTTCAGGCCATCCGCTTCGCCCCGGGGCGCTCGTCCCGCCCGGGCGCGGGCGGGGCGTTCCGCGACCCCGCGATCGAGCGGTCCCGGGGCATCAGACCGCGGCGACCGCTCGCGGCGGCGGGCACCCGCTCACCGCCGGCACGAACGAAGGAGCCAGAGCTCCCGGCAAAGGGCGCAGCGCCCGCCTTCGCGCGCCGGACTGCGGGGGTAGGCGACACGGCCCGTACTCGCCCGGGGGTGGCGGCGGGGATCCGTATGGGTGTGCGATCTACGATGTGGCGGTGTCCGACACTGACGACTTCCCTCTTGACCTGCTCGAACTCCAGCGGCGCTGGTACGTGGCTGAGGCTGCCTGGGCCGTCGACCCCAGCGAGGAGAACCGCGCGGCGTTCAGCGCCGTGAGCGCCGAGCTGCACGCCCACCCCTACTGGGCCGGTACGGAGGACCGGCACAAGGCCGCGATGAAGCTCAAGCAGGCCGGCCGCCCGGAGGCCGGAGCGCCGCCGTCTGTTTGAGGAGCGGCCACTGCGCCCGTCCCCGTCTTGGCCTTGGGCTCGCGTTCGACGCGGGGAGCGGGCACCGGGGTGGCCGGCGAGCGAGGAGGGCAGTCAGCGTCTCGTCGGGATATCCGGCCGCCGGCCGCTCCATCTCCTGCCCTGCAGCCCTCCATCGCCGTCCGGTCCGCGAGGCAGGTACGGCGGTAGGACGCCAGTCGACGGCCGGGGCGGTCCTGGGCGGTGGCGCGCCGTCGGCCACCGGGCGGCAGGCCGCTCCGGGCAACCCGCTCCGGCTGCCCCGGGTTGCGCCGACCTGAGTGCGGGCTGCCCGTACTCAGGTCGGCACGATGGCGCGGATCCGCTCGCCCAGCCATCTACCGTGCGCCGACGGCGCCGAACCCGAGTCGCCGGACTCGTCGCGCGCACCCCTCGTGATCGGCGCTCTCGACGCCTGACGTTCGACGCGGGAACCGCGCCCGGCCCCGACTGGGCCGAGACGGTGTCATCCCCCGGCGTCAGCGGTCCCATCGGGCTCACCTACCGACGGCGCGAACACGTCCCCGACCGACCCGAAGGACCCGGTGTCAAGGGGGTCGGGACCAGCGGCCGGATCCGCCGTGATCTCCTCGGGCAACCCCGCTCCCCGGGTCCAGTCGGCCAGGGCCCTCACCATCTCCAGCACCACCTGCTGGCGCCGCTCCGGCAGGAACGGCCAGCAGATCCACGCCGGTGCGGACAACACCACAACCACGACCACGGGCAACACCCTCAGTCCGGCCGCGGCATACCGGAAACCTACGAAACCCAACGAAAAGCCAGCCTCAATCCGCGCACAGCGCGGGGTCAGGCCCTGCCTGATCTTTGGCTCAAACTCGGGGTCAAACAGTGCCCCGAGGCTGGAATTGATCAAATTGCAGGGTTTTTTTTTGAGACGGCCGTTGGGGTCGGCGAGCGCAACGGACGACAAGCGGGCACAAGGGCCCGTACGAGAGCGTAGAGGGCAAGCCGCCCTCGGTCCAACTCGGCCCTGTGCACGGCACCACAGTCCTGTTCAGTCCTGCCCGACATCACCCGCCGAGCAGCCCTGAGCAGGGCCGTTGAGTGGGGGCACCCGGCCGGTGATGGCCCCGGGGACGATGTGCGTCTCTCGGGTCCGGCGGGCGCCCCCTCGGGCAGGTACCCGGCCATGCGGACCCCAGCCGCAGGACCGGGAACGGCCGCGGTGTCAAGTCGGTCCCTGCTGCCCAGCGGGAGAGACGAACTCGGCCCCGGGAGACGAGGTGCGCGCGGCATAGTGCGAGAGTGACCGCGACACCGAACCCCCTGACCTGCCCGCCCGCCGACGCCGCCACGCACGGCTGATCGCTGCCCTGACCGAGCTGATCGGCGCCGGCGCGGCCGGCGAGGTCTACCGGCCGATCGCCGCCGCCCTGCCCGACCAGGAGGCGGTGGCAGTGACCCTCCTGCCATGCCTCCAGGTCTCCCTCGGCGCCCGCTCTGCGTCCCCGGGCCGGTGCTCGGGGTGGCCGGGGTGGGAGCGGGAGAACGGAACTGCGCTGGTCACACCCCCACAATAAATCGAACATGCGTTCCCATCAGGCGCCGGGCACTGGCCCCCGGCGGCCAGCGCCAGTTAAGCAGCAGGGCGAGGAGGGTGCGGGCTTCGCGGCGGCGCTGCGAACGTGAGAAGACCGCCCCGGTACGCGCAGGGTCGGAACAGCGTCTGCTGTTCCGACCCTTTCGGTATGCACGGCCCCAGCCCGTCCGGAGCCGAAGCGGTCAGGCGCCGTGATGGGAGTGCGCGATCGCGAGGATCTCGGCGTACACGGCGGCGGTTTCGGTGCCGGTCAGGTTCGCGACCTCCTCCGCCGGCAGCGCGAGGGCGTGGTGCAGGAGCACGATGTCCTGCTGCCGGGGGGTGAGGTGGGCCAGGGGCCGCAGTGGGCCGGGGCCTGCGAGGAGGCAGACCCGGTGGCGCAGGGCTTGCCAGGCGAAGGCGCGGGGGTTCGCGGTGCCGACGGCGTGGGTCCATTCGGAGGTGAGGTAGTCCTGGGTGGCGCGCAGGGCGAGGTCGGCGTCGGTGGGGGCGAGGAGGAGGTCGGCGTAGTCGCGGTAGAGGTGTTGGTGGAGGTCGTAGAGGGCTTGCAGGCCGAGGTCGTGGTGGGGTCGGCGCTGGCCGGCGGGGGAGGCGGTGGGTTTGGGCGGTGTGGTGGGCATGGTCTCTCCCTCCGGGGGTGTGGTTGGGTGGGCCGCTCGAGGGGGCGGCCCACCCGGCGGGTTCAGCCGAAGGCGGCGAGTACGGAGCGGGAGCCGTGTTCGGGGGTCCAGTAGGGGTCCTGCGCGACCTGGACGTGTTCCCACAGCGGGCGAACCATGTCGGCGTCGGCGTTCAAGGCGTCGACGACCTTGTCGATGGTGGGCCAGTCCGGCAGGACGGCTCCGGCCTTCTTGTCGAGGAGGTCGGTGATGTCGCGAGGGGTGAGGGGGCCGCGGGCCAGTTCGCACAGCAGGGAGGGCGGTGGGCTGAAGGCTGCCAGGTGCAGGCCCCGCAGGGCGGACCGCAGGGTGGCCAGGGCCTCGGTGACCAGTTCGCGGTCGTTTCGGCGGATCATCGGCGGCCGGGGGCGCGCCCCTTGGGCGGTGTGCCACAGGATGCGGACGTCGTCGGGGTTCGCGCCGCATGCTTCGGCGATCGCCTGGGTCACCGCCCAGGAGGGCATCTTGTGCCCGGACAGGACCCGGCAAACGAAGGACGGGGATACCCCGGCCGCTCTCGACAGTTTCTTGATGGTGGTGCCGGAGCTGCGCTGAAGGTGGGACAGGGCGCGGGAGATCAGGGCGGTGTCGCGGCCTTCCGCTCGGCGGCCCGGTGGTGCGCCGTCTTCGGCGGGGTCGGCCTCGGTGCTGGTGTCGCCGCCTGGCTCACCCCCCTCGGCCGAGCCGGACTCCGGCGTCCGGCTCTCGACAGCGGCTGGGTGGGCGAGGGCATTGGGCAGCCCGGTGTCGGGCAGCTTGGCCTCGGCCGCCAGTCGGAAGGCGGGCGGCTGGATCTGCGCGCGGCGGCGACGGTTTTGGCGGCGGCGGCTCAGGTGCCCGCCGGTGAACAGGCGCCCCGCGTACTTCGCGCTCAGGTGGAGCGTGCCGGCGATCGTCTCCCAGGAGTTGCCCTGCTGGCGGGCCTGTTGGACGGCGTGGGCTTTGAGGTCCTTCAGGTCGTGCTCGATCAGGGTGATCTGGTCGAGGATCCGCAGGGGCTGGCGCATGCGGCTCAGGCGTTCGATCTCCGCTCCCCGCTCGGCTACGGAGCGGGAGACGGCCACCGCGTCCGCGTCGCGCGCACGCACGAGCTTGCCCAGCTTCTGGCCTCGGCGGGTGGCGTTGCTCTGGCGGCGGCACTGCTCCGTGCAGTACTGCGGGATCCGGCCGCGGGTGCTGGGGCGCTGAAACGCCGCCTTGCATCCGTGGCAGATGAGGTTGGTCTTCATGGTGACGGGTCTCCTGGCCCGGCCGCGCCCGGACGGGCGCGGTGCGCGGGCGATCGGGGTCGTAGCGGCCCTGCCGGTGATGCCCGGGGGAAACGGCTCAGGCGTGGCCCGCCGGAGCCGGGAGTCGGGCCGCCGTACCGGTCGGAACCGGTGCGGCGGCCCGGGCGTTCACAGACGGGTGGTAGCGCTCAGCCGCAGGTACGACCCGCTGAACCAGGACAGAAGAGCCGCCACGGCCAGGCCCAGGGGTGCGCCGTCGAGCGCGGACGAGAGCAGCAATGGGGCTGCGAGGGCCGTTCCGGCGCCGGTTGCCCGGACATTCACCACCAGGTCAACAGCCAGCCGGCGGCGGTGCGTTTGGAGACCCGCCGTGCGCGGGATGCTACGGTCGAACCCATCGCCCGGCAGTGCCTGTGTGCTGCCGAAACTGCTGCGGAGTGCGGACATCAGTCCTCCTCAAAAGGACGTGGCAGGGGGTAGCGGAGCCCCGGCACGCAGTTTTCGACGACCGGCTGCCGGGGCCCGCAGACCAGCGACAGTAGCGGGGACGACACGCACAGTGGTAGCCGCGCAGCTCATAAATGCGATTCACAGTCATATGCACCAACGTGAATGCGCGTCTGACCGATCGCTCCGGAAGGACCCGGTCATAAGCGGTCAGAACCAGCTGAACTTTCGCCAGAACCGGACGATACCGACGATCAGGCGGACTTCTACCGATCTGAGCCGTTTTGAGCGTTCTGCCCGTTACGGCACGCACGCGGCACCCATCGACCGCTGGTCCCCGACGGACTGACCAGCACCTACGACTGCCCTCACCAGGTCGGATCATGACGGCGGGCCCCATCGGCATTGAGGGCGGCCCGCGCGGGTCCCACGGGCGGGTGCCCAGTTGGGCAGCAGGAGGTCAGCCGGATGCGGTGGGGCCGGTGCGCAGGTCGGCGTGGACGGTCTTACCGTAGGTCTCCAGCTCGGCGCCCCAGTGGCCGCCCGTGAGATGGTGGACCAGGGCCATGCCGCGGCCGGACTCGGCAGCGGGGCCTGCGTCGATCAGGCAGGGCAGAGTGCGCGAGCCGTCGCGGACGCTGATCCGCACGCACCGGTCGGTGATGCGCTCGACGGTGACCGCCATCTCCTGTCGGCAGCCAGTCTTCGCGGCGTTGCCGACCAGCTCACTGACGATGAGCTCGGCGGCCTCGACCAGGTCCTCCAGCTCCCAGGCGGGCAGTGTGGTGCGCACCAGGCGGCGGGCCTTGCCGGCGGACTGCGGGTCGTACGGCAGCAGCGTTCGGGCGGAGTCGGTGGCCTCGGGCTGTGCTGGGGTCTCGACGGCGGCGGTCACCGTGGGCCTCGCACCCGCCGGCGCCGCCCGAGTGCGGCCGCAGTCGTGACCGGTGGGCGCGGTTCGGGGTGCGTGGCCACGGTGGCTCTCCGTTCTCTCGTCGGCGGTGACGGCTGCACGGAGTCGATAGGGGCTGGCCCGCGCGGCGGCCTCGGTTCGCCCGCCGGGGTCCGGGCGTCCGGCTCGTCACGTCAGGCGACGGATCGACGGTAGGGAATGCGCGGCCTGGCACTCAACGAGGTTGCGCCATCTTGCACGAAGTCACCCGAGAGTAGCTATCGCCGCGGTGATCAGCTGACGGGCCCCGGCCCCGTGAACGGCCATGGAGGCCAGGTCGGTGAAGGTGCGCACGTAGTAGGCGATCTCGCGTGGCTGGGTGATCCGCAGGTAGCCGGAGGTCAGCTCGACGGCCACCTCGGCCTCGTCGAACAGGTAGAAGTCCTCGACCGGCAGGTGCGGGCGGTCGGGGCCGGTGGGGATGACGCCGACACTGACGAATGGACTGGAGGAGACGGCGAGCAGGTGGCCGAGCTGGGCCGCCATCGTCTCCCGGTCGCACACCGCGGCGCGCAGCACCCATTCCTCGATGAGCAGGCCGAAGCGGTGCCGGCCGGAGAACAGCATCCGCTGGCGCTCCAGGCGGGCCTCCACGGCGTCGGCAACGTCGTCGACCTCCACGCGGACACGCTGGATCGAGCGCAGGACGGCGGCGGTGTACTCGGGGGTCTGCACCATGCCGGGCAGGACGCGGCTGGCGTAGACGCGGAAGTGGCTGGTGCGGCGATAGAGGGCGGCGACGGACTCCTGGGCGGCGCGCAACCCGGTACGCTCCATGCGGCGCCACTCGGTATACATGGAGTCGACCGCGCGGGCGGCGGCGATGAGATCGGGCGCCTGGTCGGCAGCGTCGCAGGCGGTGCACCAGGCCCGCAGGTCGTCCTCGGAGGGGGCGGACTTGCCGCTCTGGATGCGGGAGGTCTTGGCCGGGTGCCACCGGCAGCGGGCGGACAGCTCGTCGCCGGTCAGGCCCGCGTCCTTGCGCAGGCCAACCAGGCGGCCGGCGAGGGCCTTGCGCGCCTGGATGACGCTGGACGACGGGGACGACGACATGGTGCTGGCTGCCCGGCGGGGTGGCGGTGGACGGGTTGGTCAGACGACGTACTGCGCGTGCGGGACGGCCCGGGCCCAGACCGCCTCGAAGGCGCCGGTCACCATCTTCACGACGGCCGGATCCTCGGTGACCTCGTGGCCGGCCCACTCGCCGTCGCCGGTGAACCAGTGGAACAGGACCAGGCGCTCGTCGACGAGCCACAGGTCATTGCCCGGCAGGGCGAGGTGGGAGGCCTTCGACCTGGACAACCAGCGGACCTGCTCTCCGAGCGCGACGTTGTGCCGCTCAGTGATCGCGTGCTCCCACCGGATGTACGCGGTGACCGGCTCCGAGACGATCCGGGCCCGGCGCATCACCACACCCCGGGCAACCGTTTCCCGCACCAGGGCGGCCCAGGCCGTGTACTCCGCCGGCAGGTCGTACGCCTCGACACGGTCCACCGGCAGGCCGGCGCGCCAGTCGACGAAGACCGGGTCGTCCATGTAGGAGTCGCGCATCTCCAGGTGGCACGCGGAGCGCTCAGCACTCCTCAGCAGGGCGCCAAAGTCCGGCACGCTCGGCTTCATCGCACACCTTCCTCAAGAACGGGATCATCCGCACCGGAATCCGGACCACGCCCTCGTGGTCCGGTACGCCGGTGGCGTGGCCCTCCACCCACTCGGTCTCGCTGATCATGCGGTACATCTCCATGTCGGGCAGCCAGCCCTGAATGACGATCTCCGCCTTCTCGTCCTCCAACCACACGGTCGGAGAGCCGCCATTGGGCGTGTCCGGGTCGATGCCCCTGAACCGTAATGCCACGACCGCTCCTTGTGCCAAGCCAGTTGCGGATCCTTGCGCCTCCACCGTTCCGCTCGGCTGGCGCATCGTCAAGAGTGCGGCCAGAAGGTTGTTCCTCCTTCGGTCAAGTGTCCGTCACTGGGTTGGCCCTGGGCGGGCAGCGTTGACCGGCGCCTTGATCTGCTCGGCTATCTGCTGCTCGGCTGCGTTGCGGCGGCGCTCCTCTATCAGTTCGCTCGGGGGCCTTGAGCGCACCTTGACGGCGGCCTCGGTACTGAGGGATCTGATCCGCAGGCCGTCGTCCACACAGCTCATAAATGCTACTTATCACCCCATGGAGTGCATTCTGCGCTCCCCGAGCATTCTGGGCTGCGCTTCTGACAGACCGTACCCGTACCGTCACGCGCATGGACCAAGAGCCGATCGAGCCCGGCGACGCCACGAACTACAGCGCCGCCCAGGTTGAACGAGGACGCCAGCTTGTAGCCCGCGACGACAATGCCGAAGCCCAGCAAGTGCACACGCGCCTCGAACTTGGCGACCTCGTGCTAGAAGCCGTCGGCGGCAGTCCCGTCAGCCGGTTCGCCGCAGACATCGGGATCACCATCGGTATGGCGAATGAGTACCGGAGAATCGCCGTGGCCTGCGACGCCGAGCTGAGAACGCTCCTGGCCACGTCGGCGGTGATCGTTCCCTACTCGGTCCTGCGCGAGGTCGCGGTCGGATACTCGCTCGACAAGGCCGCCAAGGAAGAAGAACGGGCGTCCGCGGAGGTCGCGGAGAGCAACCGGCGGGGCCGCGTCGAGAAGCTGCGCGCACTGATGGGCGAGGACGGACGCACACGCGTGACCGCGAAGGAGATCCGCGAGGCTATCGGGGCCGTACCGATCCCCAACTCCGCGTCCGCCATGACCCCGGCAAGGTACGTGGAACAGGTCGCGACGCGGGTCGACGTCCGCGAAGCCGTCATCGCCCACCTCGCCTCGGACCCCGAGTCGGTCAGGACGGTGACCGCGGCCTACCTTGTGGACAGGCCGGCCGCGCTGAAGGCCGCGGTGAAGGCGGATCCGGAGATGGCGGCGCACGTCCGCGCCGCCGTTGACCGCCGCCCCCAGCTCGAGACTGGGGCCGTGATCCCGACGCAGAACCCAAGCCCCGAGGACACCCTGGCCGAACTGGTCTCGGCGCTCGGCGGCGGAAAGCCCAGCGAGGACGCCCAGCTCGCCCAGTGGCGCAAGCAGTTGAGCGACCGCCTATCTGGCATCCGTCTCCTACTCGACCAGTTCCCCGCCTCGGATGTAGCCGTCCGGGCGGACGGGGCCCTACACACCCGAATCAGGCTCCTGGCCTCAGACATGACCGCATGGGCCGACGAGGCCTGCGCGGAGACCCGCCCCGCCCTTCGGATCGTTGGAGGTACCTCATGACCGCACCCACGTTCGGCGCGACCCGCCACGTCCTTTCGCGGTACTCGGCGCACACCTCGCGCCAGCTCATCAAGATGCTGGAGCGGGTCGCCGCCGCAAATCCCGGCAGGCCGGCCGTGTGGAAGAGCGAGCTCACCGCCGAGCTGGAGAGGCCGCTGACGGGCCTCCAGCCTCACGAGCAGGAGGTCTTCAGGATCGCCGTCCCCGCGATCGCGAGCTACGTCGTCGGCCGCTACCTCGCGGCGCGGGAAGAGGAAGTGCCCGTCGTCTCGAAGCCGGGGGGCTGTGGTGGCCCCAGCACCGTTGTGCCGCCGCAGACCGGGCCCCGCGGCGAAGGCGCGATCCCCGTCCCCATCGTGCCCGGGCAGTCCACCGGCGGCGACGGCGTGGTCATCGTCCACCCAGGCGCCACCGGCCCGACGGACACCAACGCGCCCGTGGCCATCCAGGAAGCGCTCTTCGTCCTCTCCCAGATCGACACCCTGACGGCCGCCCTGCCGATGCAGATCGCCGCCAAGAAGACCGAAATCGATCACCTGGGCAAGCAGCGCAGCGACACCGAGGCCAAGCTCACGAAGGCGATCGACGACCTGCGGGACATGGAAGAGGCGGCAGCGCAGCTTCCCCGGCTGCGCGAGGTCGCCGTGTCGCACCCCCTCGTGGAGACCCTGGAGCAGGTCGTCGAGATCACCCAGGAGATCTCCGCCGAGGTCCCGCTCACGCAGCGCGCCCTGCGGTGGATCCGCTCGGCGATCGCCGCATGATCGAGGCGGTCGCGTACTGCCCCCACTGCGGGATGCCGCTCGACGCCGGCCCGGCCCCGGGAGGCGAGACCGAGTGGCACCGTTGGTGGAAGAACCGGGCCCCGCGCGACCGCCAGGAGGTCCCCTTCCCTCCGCGCCGTGCCGACGTGCTCGCCCACGACGGCACGGTGGTGGAGATCCACCGGAAGTCGATCTCACCCGACGAGATCGCGGGGCGCGAACGGCACTATCCGCAGATGGTGTGGATCGTCGACGCCCGGGGACCACATCAGGAAGGACGGCTCGTCCTCGGCCTCCAGTCGCTGATCGTCGGGTTCCGCTGGCGCTCCCCCCGCACTACGTTCGCCACGAGCCGCCGCGCCGTGTACTTCGACCTGGGGGACTCTCCCCAGCCCAACCAGCACGTGCTCCTCGCCGCAACCGGGGCGGACGCCGCCCGCGGCCGGGGTACAGGCACTCTGGTCACCGCCACCGCAATGCACGCGTGGATCGCCCACGGCGTCCCGCTGACGGCCTGGAATCCACCCACCGACATCCCCCACATCCGCCTCGTCTGACCGCAAGAGCGTGTCGGCTCCTGCCGGGCCCAGCAGGTTCCTGAGCGAATTCCGCATGAGCCGCTCTCCCAGGTCGACCGGCGGCAAGGAGAGCACCGTCACCAAGGCCGAGCTCCACCAGGACGCCATCGGCCTCGGTATCCCCCGCCGCCCCACCATGACCCGCGACCAGCTCCAGCACGCCCGGACGACGCCATCGGCAGGCGGCGTCGTAGCCCTGTCGGCGTGCCGGTGGGGCTACCCGACGTCGAAGAGCGACTGCAGGATTTCGCGGATCTGCGCTGCGTCGGCCCCCGCTGGGAGGGTGCGCACGCTGTCCGGGTTCGACTCGGTCATGGCGATCGCCCGGGCATCGGCCGGCAGGAGGCCGAGGAACCAGGCCGCGGTGTCGGCCCACAGGTCGGCGTCGCCGTCGTCCAGGATCAGGTGGCCGCGCTCGAAGTAGCTGCCGTGCCGGCTCGTCCCGTCGAGGTCGACCTGGAATGTCAGGTAGTCCTTCCCGCTGGCGGGCGCGTGTTCCTGCCAGGCCTTCAGGTCGGGGAAGCGGGCACGGAGGTGGTCCTCGGCGTCCTGCGGCGAAAGCGCCCAGGTGGTGCCTGGGGCCGCCGCGAGATGAATGGTGTCCATCAGCCCTCCTCGGGCTCCGGCGCGGGCATGGTGACGACGCGGACGTTGCTCTTCACATGGTGCTTGGCGAGCAGGTACTGCCAGTAGCCCACGGTCGCCGGGTCGGGTGTGTCGACCTCAAGGTACTGGGCGTGGTTCGCCGGATTGTCGATGGCGCCCTTGTAGCGGGCGAGTTCGTCCTCGTCCTTGTCCAGCACGAGCCCGGTCTTGAAGTCGTTCTCCTGGAGGCCCTTCAGCGACCGCGGACTGCAGCCGGCCTTCCTCACGTTCTTCGCGTCGATGAGCGCACCGTCAGCCGGCCGGAACCCGTCCGCCCAGACCTCCTTACCGTCCGCGCCCTGCACGCGCCGCTCGGGCCTGCCCGCCGTGTACACCTGGTAGGCACGGTCCTCCGCCGTCCCATAGTTCGGCGCGCGCTCCGGCATCCCCTCGATCCACGTCTTGGCCGCCATCTGCTGCGCCCCGTCGTAGAGCGGGTAGGCCGGCGGCTTGGGCGGGGGGATCGGCCCGACGAGCGGGTTGGCGAGCGGACTCTGACCGCCGGCGGTTCCCGCCTCGTCGCCCCCCGGGTTGCTGGCCCGCCGGGTCGGGCAGCGTGGCCGCGCCCGCCGAGTCGATGCCCGTCACGGCCGGCACCGCGGCGGCTGCGGCGGCTGTTCCGGCGAGCACCACCAGGCGCGACGCCAGGGAGGAGACGACCGCCTCGGCCTCCGCGACCGCGGCGGCCGCGGCCAGCTCCGCCTCCGCCGCGGCAAGCGCCTCGGCGGCCAGCGCGGCATCCGCCGCCAGGGCCGCATCGGTGGCCACCGCGGCCGCATCCGAAGCCCCGAACGTGAAGAAGGTGAGGACCACCCCGGCCGTGGTGACGACACCGGCCGCAACCCCGAGCCCGATCAGCGTGTCCTGGCAGGTCTCAATCGCCTGCGCGTACTGCTCGCAGATCGCCTGCAGTTCCCGGCAGGCCGACGAGATGTTCACCATCAGCGGCTGCGACGCCGCCACCACGGTCCCGCCGGGCGGGCACGGGTCGTACACCGTCGCCGCATACGACTTGAAGCCCTCGAACGCCGCACCGGTGCACTTCTCCATCACCCCGGCGGCATGCCGGCCAGCGTTGCGCTGCGCCGTGTCGATGACCGAGGCGCACTGCGCCCACACCTGGGCCGCGCTGCGCAGGCGCTTCGGGTCGCCCTGGGGCCAGAACTTGCCGATCACCGGGATCTCGTGGACCTCCTTCGAGCCGGTGACCATCGGCAGGCTGTTGTGCGCCTCGTTCTCGGCGCACTGCTGGGCGCCCTTGGCCAGCGGCGCCGACGTGTTGATCTTCCCGGTGAACGCGGCGGCCACCGAGTCCTGGACGGCCAGGTAGCCGGCCGCCATCGTCAGCAGGCGGCTGGAGATCGTCGCCATGCCCTGCCCGGCGGTCCCGATCGCCTTCACCACGCTCTTGGCCGCCGGCTCGTACTTCTTCGCGAAGCTGTGGGCGATCGTGTCGTCGCCGGCCATCCCCGCCGAGGACGCCAGGTCGCCCGCCACCCCCGAGGCGATGTTGTAGACGAAGTCCTTCGACCCGAGGAACTGAACCGACGCCCGGAACACCACGTCCGGATCGACCTCAAACCCTCCCGACGCCGTGTCACCCAACGTTCGCTCCCTCCCCCGCCCACCTTCGGGTACCCGCAACTCCCAACGAGCGAACACGCCCTTCGGAGCAACACGTCGACCAGGAGCAGGTAGCAGGGGTCGGTGTTTCCATTTGGTGTTTCCGCCCCGGAAACGGAGGCGCAACACCTTCTGCCCCGTCCATTGTGTGACACACCGTCAGACCGGTCCGGCTGGCGGCCAGGTCGTGGACGGCGAACACCGCCACGGATCGAGGAGGTTCAAAGTGCAGCGTGCACTGCTGTCGACCAGGGCGACCCTGGTCCTGCTGATCGGCATGCTCACGGGTATCGGCGCGGGACTCCTGGCGGCCGCAGGCGGCGTGCACCTGGCCCAGTGCGTCCTGTACGGCGCCGGCGCCTTCAGTGTCGGCGTACCACTCGTCAACCAACTCGTCGCCAGCTCCGAAGAGCCGGTGGAGGACGAGCACGTCTCCTGATACCGACGCGGGCCCGGGGGCCGGAGCACCCGGGCCCGCACCGACGCAATACTGCAAGGATGGCGATGCCGTGGCGGCCAACAAGACCCCAGGGGGTGGACAGGTGGGGAACCTGCAACCGCTGAACCCTGACCTGAACAACGAGTGCCGCGCCTTCGCCGAGGCCCTGCGCAGCCTGTTCGCGGGCCTGCGGCCCACCGTCTCGATGCGCCGCTACAGCGCTCGCCGGCACCTGAGCCCCGGCGCTCTGTCCCGCTACCTGTCCGGGCAGCGGATCCCACCCTGGCAGTTCGTCCAGGACCTGCTCACCGATGTCGGCGCCGACCGAGGCAGCGTCGCGACCCTCGACACGATCGAGCTCCTGCGCTCCCTGCACTCGGCCGCGCAGAAGACCAGCGCCTCGGTCGGCCACGCCCTCCAGCAGCTGCAGTTCCAGCTGGCCGAGGCCGACCGCCTCTCCCGGCGATCCGCCGCCCACAGCGACGTCCTGGGCGAAGCCTTGCTCGACAAGAACCACCGCATCGCCGACCTCGAACTGCGCCTCAACCAGCTCGAGAGCGACTGGGCGCACGAGCGCGCCCGCGCGGACGAGATCGCCCTGTACACCGGAGACCGCGAGGACCTGCTGCGCGAGAAGCGCGCCCTGGAGGAAGAAGTCGCACGGCTGACGGCCGAACTCGGAGAAGCACGTCGACGCCAGTTCACCGCCGAGACACGCTGCGAGCTGCTGGAACGCCAACTCCTCGTGGCCGAGCAGCAGGCCGGCGAGGACATGCTGCGCATCGAACCCCCGGCCCCCGCCACAGGTCCCGCCTGCAGGCCACGAGTCCTCGTGGTCGACGACCAGCCGGCGAACCTCGTCGCCTTCGAAGCCGTCCTCGCGGCCGCCGACTGGGACGTGCTGGCCGTCGCGTCCGGTCCGGACGCCCTGAAAGCACTGCTCCAACACGACGACATCGCGGTGATCGTCCTGGACGTGCAGATGCCCGGGATGGACGGCTACGCGACCGCCGCCCAGATCAAGAGCCGCGCCCACACCCGCGACATCCCGATCATCTTCGTCACCGCGATCGGCGACGACCCGGAGAACTCGCTGCGCGGCTACGACGCCGGGGCGGTCGACTTCATCGTCAAGCCGTTCGAGCCCTGGGTCCTGCGCGCCAAGGTCACCGTCCTGACCGGCATGTACCTGAACTACCGGGGCACACCCCGCTCGATGCCCGCAAGCCAGCTCGCCAGCACCACCGACTGGCTCCTGCCCGCCACCCGCCAACCACACCAACCGTCCTGACCACCCGCCCCCCAGAACCAGGCAACGCCCAGCACCTGGCCAGCCCGCCCACCCGGCCGATCCACTTGATCGTGCTGACCTGGCGGGCCCGGGCGACGCTGTGCAGTAGCCCGCCACGCCCGGACGCGCCGAGCGCTCTGTCGCGGTCGTTGTACTGAAGGACGGTGTGATGTCCTGCGATCCGCTCGATCTCCCACATGAATCGTGGCATCGGCGTCCTGTCACAGGGCTGCTGCTCTGGGGTCCGCCACGCCGGAACTGGCTACCCATGTGCGCCCTGAGCTGGATGTTCTGACATCCTGTGTTGGTCCGAAGTACCAGCACACTGGGAATCACACGGAGCTTCCATGGCACACGTGCATGTTCTTCTGAATCAGAAGGGCGGCGTCGGCAAGTCGACGCTGACTGTCAACCTCGCCGCCGTCACCGCCGAGGTCATCGGCCGCAAGGCCGGCGAACAACCCCCCGTCCTCGCCGTCTCCGTCGACCCGCAGGGCTCGACCGCATGGTGGTCCAACCGCGTCGGCGACGAACTTCCCTTCCTCTTCACCCAGGCCCACAACGACCTCGGGTCGCTGCGCAAGCTGCGGGCCGTCAAGAGTGTCCGGCACATCTTCGTCGACACCCCGGGTTGGCTCGACCTGTCCGACGACGACACCACCGCCGACCCGCTCGGCGACGGCAAGGCCGCGGACATCCTCCGTGCTGTGCTGGACAACGCCGACAGCGTGATCCTGCCGATCGAGCCGGAGCCTCTCGGGTTCAAGCCGACCGTCCGCACGGTCCGCCAGATCGTCGAACCGCGCGGCCTGCCGTACACCGTCGTCATCAACAACTGGGACCCGCGCGACGGCGACGTCGACCTCCGCCAGACCCAGGAGTTCGTGGAGAAGAACGGCTTCCCCCTGGCGAAGACCGTAGTGCGCCACTACAAGGTGCACTCCCGCGCCGCCGCGGAAGGTCTGGTCGTCACCCAGTACAAGCCGAACCGGGCTTCCTTCGAGGCCCGCGAGGACTTCTTCAAGCTGGCCCTGGAGCTCAACCTGAACGGAAACGCCCGATGAGCCGCCGCGTCAACCTCGCCGACATGCTCGACGGCGAGCCCCTCGACGAGCCCACCCACGCCGCACCCCGGCCCCCGGTCCTGAACGTCGCGCAGATCGCGCACAACCCGGACAATCCCCGAGGCGAGATCGACGAGACCGACCAGGAGTTCCTGGACCTGGCCACCAGTGTCGAGAACGTCGGCGTGATCACCCCCCTGACGGTCTGTACCGCTACGGCGTTCCTGAGGCACAACCCTCAGCACGCCGACCGGATCGCCGGCTACCAGTACGTCGTCGTCGCGGGACACCGCCGACTTGAGGCGGCCCGCCGGGCCGGGCTCGCCGAGGTGCCGGCGTTCGTCAACGAGAACGCGGCAGAGGACCCGCTCGTCTGGGCGGTGGCGGAAAACCTGCTTCGGGTGGGGCTCACTCCGATCCAGGAGGCCCACACCCTGCGGGTCCTCACGGACAAGCCTCCGGCGGGGCGGGGGATGTCCCAGAGCAAGGTCGCCAAGGGCATCGGCAAGACCCAGGCGTTCGTGTCTTTCCGCATCGCGCTCCTTGGCCTGGTTCCGGAGCTCCAGGCCAAGGTGGCCTCCGGTGAGCTCGGGGTGAAGGCCGCCCGGGCGTACACAAGTCTTCCGGCCGAGGAACAGCTGGGCGCCTATGAGGCGGCGCTCGTCAAGCCCACGGCCGCCCCGGTGCCTGCGGCTAAGGAGGCTGCTGCCCCGGCCAGCGCGGGAAAGAACGTTCCGGCTAATCCCCCGCCGGCGGCTGATCCCGCTCAGCGCCCCGCCGATGCGGCCCCGGTGCCGCCTGCGCCGCGCCCCGAGAGCCCGGCCAGCGGACCTGTGGGTTCCCGCACACCCGCGCACCAGGAGACTGCGGTGGCCGTCGCCGACGCGGCCGACGTGCCGGAACCGCGGGCGCCGCACGCGGAGCCCGCGTCGGTGCCGGACGTCGACTGGCACGACATCGACGCCTTCGCGAGGGCCGTGCGGTCCGTCCTCGACAAGACCGAGGTGTACGAGCTGGCCGAGGCACTGATCGACAGCCTCCGGGACTGACACCCATAACCGGGTTATAGCTTCCCTGGTGACAACACCCAGGGTTCGGGCCTCCTCGCTATAACCGGGTTATGAGTCCAGCCCAAACACCGATGGGCCCGCATCCTCAGCTCAACGCTGAGGATGCGGGCCCATCGGTGTTCCGGCCGTCTGAGGCGCCGCCGACCACCCGCCCGAACGATGGTGCAGCCCGCGGCCGAATCACTCGGATGGTGAACACTGTGGCCATCCGGGAGCAGGTCAAGCACCCGGGCGAACGCCAGGCTGGCGCTGCAACAGTCGCCACGCTGGCCACCGAGCTGGGTACAGCTCCAAGCCTACGGAGGCAGAAGTCGCTGCCCACTCGCGGCCGACGACCGTACGCAATCTGGCTCCGGTGGGGCAACGTTCTACCGGTGGTCCCATTCCTCGCGCGGCAGCCAATCCCAGAGGTTCACCCAGTCGTACAGCAGGAAGAGCGGTCGGGTCAGATTGACGTCGCCGGCCCGCTGGGAGCGGATCGCAAGACCAAGGTCGAGGAAGACCGGATCGGCTGCCGGGCTGTACATCAGACGGCCGTACGCCGTGCGATGGACGAGCCAGTCCTCCACCCGCGACGGAGCGCAGCCGGTGAGTGGGGTGCCGTCCAGCCTGACTGGGGACCGGTGAGTGCGTCCACGGCCAGGCATGCGAGGTGGCCGTTCTGGAAGAGGGCTCTGATGCCGGTGGTGGTGAAGTCGGCGAAGTTGATCTTCTGGGTTCCGTCGTCCTGGGTGTACCAGGACGACCTGGTCGGTGTCTCGTCGAGGGCGGTGGTGAGCTCGTCGAGGGTCATCCCGAAGTGCAGTGGGCCGACTCCGATGTACGGCGTGAACGTCCACTCGGCGCGTTCCTCGTCTCGGGCGATCCGCCATGGGCCTCGGTAGCCGGGCTCGTGTCCCTGGGCGGTAGTGGGCTGCTCGGGTACTGGCTCGTCCGGGGTCGTGGTGACGGGTGCTGCCCAGTCTGGGTGCCAGCGGCTCGGCGGCTCCGCGGCGGCGGTGTCCTTCGACTGGGCGGCCAGCCAGTGAATCGCCTGTATCTGGCCTTCGTCGAACGGGTTCTCGGCCACGGCAGACGCCTCGCTTCTGGCGTTCCGGTCGTCTTCCTCCGTGGTGAGGGGAACTGCCACGTCTTCGCCCCAGGCCGTCAGCCGGTCCCTGGCGATCCAGCGGTAGTACGAGTTCGCGCTCTCGGCCAGGACGCTCCAAACGGCGGGCGCGTGGTGGGGTACGGATGGGGCGAGGACCGGGTCCGCCAACAGCAAGGCGACGGCCGCGACGGCCGCCTCCTTCACCTGCGGATCGTCGTCCTGGCAGAACCCGACGATGCGGGCGTGGAGCGTCGGGCGTACCGCTCGGGCCGCGGCGAGGTCCTGCGCTGCGCCGACGCCTTCTTCGGCAGGTCGACGGGCGACGTCGGCGAACGAGGCCAGCCAGTTCAGCAGCTCCGCGCGCAGGGGCCTCCTGCCTGGGCGTCGGTCCCATTTGTCCTCAGTGAGGGTGCGGGAGTCCTCGAGGAGGGCGGCGACGATCAGGGCCGCCGGAGCGGTCGCGGGGCAGACGCTGTCCTGGTTGAGGAGCAGTCGGTACAGGTCCTCGACAGCTCGTATCCTGCGGAGTCGGTCGGTGTCGAGGATCCTGAGGAGGATGTCGGGGGTGTCGGGCACGTTGTGCTGGCCGGTGCGGAAATGGGGCAGCTCTTTCCAGGCGGTACCGGTGAGCTCGGCCAGCGCGATGGGTGGCAGGTCGGCGGGGGTGTGGGGGCGGCTGGGGGGTGTCTGGTCAGTCACGGCTGGCAGTGTTCCAGCCGGCTCCGACATTCGTTCCGCCGTTGCCCGGCAGGGAGTTCGGGGCTCCACCCATAACCCGGTTATAGCCGTGCCACTGGTGCCGCCCTGGGATGACCGGGGCTCCGGCAGTCCTTGCCCATAACCGGGTTATGGCCGCTCAGCCCTGAAAGTACGAAAGGGCCTGGCTCCTCAGCGCTGAGCAGAGGAGACAGGCCCTTCACGGTGCAGGGGGTCAGCGGAGGACGTCAGCTGCGAGTCGATCGATACCGATCGCGTGGCTGACGGTGGCGACGGAGTCGGCGGTGTCGAGGGCGGCGCGGATCGCAGGGGTGCGCAGGGTCTTGGTCATCGGGGTTTTCTCCTCGGTGGGCCGGCGGGTGGTCAGGGCGTGGGTCGGTGGGCGGTGGTGAGGAAGTCGGTGGGGGAGGTTCCGGTGGTGCGGGTGGCCAGCGCGGCCGCGAGCCGGTCGTTCGGCTGCAGGGTGGTGCCGAGGTGGGTGCGGGCCGCGGTCATGGCGTCGTCGGCGGTGGTGTGGAAGCCGTGGTCGGCGACGGCGAGGTCGACGGCGGCCAGGGCGATGAGGTCGTCGGGGTCGGGCCCGGCCGGACTGGCGGCGGTCAGCTGGTCGAAGGCGGCCTTCCACCCCTGGTCGGCTCGCTTGCGGGTGGTGGTGGCGCCGAGCGTGGTGGTCCCGGCCCGGCCGAGGCCTGCGATCCAGTACCGGACGGGAACCTCGAGGGTCTCGGCGAAGAGGATCTCGCGTCGGGTGGATTCGCCGAGGTAGAGGTTCGTGTCGGTGACGACCAGGACCTCGTCGGCACAGTTGATCTTCGCCAGGTGCAGGGCGTCGAGGCGGGACTTGAGAGCGGCGGCGGCCGCCGGGTCGGCCCAGAGCGGGTGGTGGTCGCGCATGTTGATGGCCGGGGCGAGCACCATCCGGCCGGCGGCGGTCTCGTGGAACGCGGCTTCGGCCATGGCCTCCCCGAAGCGGGTACTTCCGCAGATCGTGACGGTCGGCGGCAGCAGGTCCGGGAGGTCGGGTATGTACGGCAACGGGCTCTCCGGTGGAGAAGGGGTCGGTCGGTTCAGGCGGTCGGTGGCCGGGCGGCCGCGCCGCCCACCATGGCACCCCTCCACCGGGCCTGGCTGGCTCGGAGGGCGGGGTGCCGTGGCGGGCAGCGTCAGTGCCTGGAGGGGCGACGGCCGAGGTCGGCGGGCCGGACCCGAAGCGGGTGGCAGGCAGTCACTGGTAGGTCCACGGGCGGGTGGTGTCGATGCGGTCGGTGTCGAGGGTGACGGCCAGGCCGTGGTGGTCGCTGGCGCCGCGCGGGTCGTCGAGCAGGGTGTAGGAGTCGATGGCGGGGGCGAGCGGGGTGGAGACCCAGAGCTGGTCGATCCGGTCGTCGTTGCCGGTGCGGCGTAGCAGGTCGGTGTTGCCGGTCTGTTGGTGGAGGTGCCAGGCGGCGTCGGTCAGGCCGTTGGCGGCGAGTTTCCAGGCGACGCGTCGGTCGGGGGTGGGTTGCTCGTCGAGGGCCGGGTTGGTGAGCAAGGTACGGGAGCCGCGGTTGTAGGGGCGCATGTGGTGCCAGGCGGGGGCGGGTCCGGCCAGGGGCGGGTAGTTGATGTCGCCGCCGAGGATGCAGTAGGGGCCGAGGCGGTAGGTGCGGCTCGCGGCGAAGTCGGCTTCGGCGATGGCCTTGTCGGCGCTGTACGGGGTGAGGTGCACGCTGGCGACGGCGAGCGGTGCGGGCAGGCCGGGGAGGACGAAGCCGGCGACGCCGAAGCCGTGGTGCATCTCGGTGTCGGTGTAGTCGGTGTTCCAGGCGATGCGTCGGCCGAGCGTTTCGCGCCGGTAGAGCAGGGCGGTTCCGCGGCCGGAGCGGGAGGGGGCGAGGAGTCCGTCCATGCCGAGGTCGTGCTCGGCGCGGACGAGCTGGCGGTGGCCGGCGTCGGCCCATCCCTCGGCTTCCTGGAGCAGTACCAGGTCGGGCTCGACGCTGCTGATCCGCTGGGCGAGCTGCGGCCAGCGGTCTTCGCGGCCGCCCTCGCTGTCGAACAGGCCGCCGCGTTGCAGGTTCTGGACGACGATGGTCAGCTTCATGGTCCTCTTCTTCGGGTACGGCGGATCGGATCCGGGTGTCGGTCGCGGTGGTGCCGCCGCCCCGCGGGTGGGTGCGGGGCGGCGGGAAGAGTGGGCGCTTGGTACGGCGTCAGCGCCGGATGGAGACCTGGCCGGTCATGGACGTGGCGTGGGCGTCCGGTCCGCCGGCTGGGGCGTCGGGGGAGGCGGTGACGGTGACGTCGCCGGACATGGAGCCGGCGGTCACCGCGGCGGGGTTCGCCGCGCGCGCCCGGATGTCGCCCGACATGGTCTGCAGGTCGGCGCCCGCGCCCAGCCAGTTCGCGCGGATGTCGCCGGACATCGTGTGCACCTCGGCGTTGACGGCGCGCTCCAGGACGACGTCGCCGGACATCGTGCGGGCGCTGACGGTGCTGGCCGTTCCGACGGACACGCCGCCGGACTGAGTGGTCGCGGTCACCTGGTCGACGAAGGTGTTCGTCGTGGTGACCCGCAGGTCCCCGGACTGGGTGGTCACGGCGACGGCGGTCAGACGGCCGGTGGTGGTCAGGTCGGCGGACTGGGTGGTCACGGCGACGGAGCTGCCCTCCGGGACCCGGGCGGTGACGACGACGGGAGCGGGGCCTTGGACCAGGGCGGCACCGTGGCCGCCCACGATGGTCAGGTCGCCGTCGATGACCATGCCGGTCACCGAGCCGTACACGGTGCCGATGCCCTGCATCGTGATGGTGTGTCCGGGGCGGGTGATGATGGTGGTGGTGCCGCCGCCGGTGCCCTGGCCCTGGACGCGGGCGACGAGAGCACCGCGCGGGTCCCAGTGCAGGTCGGCGCCGGTGACGGCGTCGGCGGCCTCGCCGGTGTCGTCGGTGGTGCTGATGGTGATCTCGGCGGTGGCGAGGCCGGGGACGGCCTGGACGTCGACCCTGCCGCCGGTGCCGAGCAGGGACAGGTCGACGGTGGTCGCGCCGGTGGTGGCGGCGGTGATGGTGCGGGTGGTGGCCATGAAGTGTTCTCCCTGTTACGAGGTCGGGGTCCGGCCGGGCGGCCGGGCGGCCGGGGCTGGTGGGCGCGGCGGTAGGCAGCACGGCCGCCCGGGCGTCAGCAGCGGGGGCGGCTCAGCGGTGAGCGAGGGCGGGCAGGGCGTCGGCCCGGTGGCGGTGGAGCAGTGCGTGCTGGCCGGGGTCGAGCCGCCAGAGGCCGAGGCGGCCGGCGGCGGGGATGGGTTCGGGCAGGGCCTGGACGTCGGCCAACCCCCAGTGCCACAGGCCTGGCAGGCCCCAGGGGCGGCAGCAGCCGGTGTCGCGGTGGCAGTCGGTGATGCTGGCGGTGGCGACGAGGGCGCCGGTGGTGAGGGCGGGGGCGCCGGGGCGGGCGAGGACGGCGCGGACGAGCGGGTCGGCCTGGCCGTCGCGGGCGAGGGCGCGGGCGGCGTGCAGGACGACCGGGCCGCGGTGCTTCGTGGGCCAGGACCGGTTCTCGATCGTCTTTTCTCCGGCGAGGATCGCGGCCAGCCAGGGCTGGCGGATCGTCAGCGCGGGAGCGTCTGCGGCCGGCTGCGCTGCCGGGGCACCGCCCTCGCCGATGCGGTACAGCGCTTCGGCCAGGGCGGCGTCCCAATTGCCGGCGAAGAAGAGCGCGCGGTCACAGATGTACAGCGCGGCACCGAGCTTCAAGTTGGTGACGATGATCTCGCTGCCTCGCCAGTAGGCGCGGTCGGGGTCGTCGTTGACGATGGCGTCGAAGCCATGGCGGATCAGCCAGGCCGCGATGGCGGGGTGGTGCTCTCGGCCGCGCGCCGTGTAGACGAAAACGGAACGGTGGGCCTGAAGGGTGCGCAGGGCCTTGAGGGCACCGGGGATCGGGCTCCCGTAGATCCGGCCGTCCTGCCAGCCGCGATTGTGATCCACGAGCGTGAGGTCAAAATCCACCCCCACGGCGTGGCTGGCAGGGGAGTCGGGGTCGAGCGGGACAACGGTCAAGAGGCTCTCCTCTGGTCAGGGTGATGGGGTTCGGAGCAGGGGTGGTCCGGCCGCACCGGGTGGCGGCACGGCCGGACCGGAAGGGTGGTCAGCAGCCGTAGGGGCCGTACCAGGCGCAGTTCTCCAGGTGTCCGCCGGCCTTCTCGATGTGCCGCAGGAGCTGGTCGAGGGCGTCCTGGTGGCGGTGGTCGCCGAGGAGGCGCTCGCGCAGGGTGTCGATGTGGAGGGCCCAGTCGGTCCAGGTCCCGATCGCCTCGGGAACGCGGCGAGGAGGGTGCCGGAGTGGTGGCCGAGGCGCCAGCGGCACGGGCCGTCGCGGTCGATGTCGGCGGGCAGCTCGTACAGGTAGAGGCCCGGGGCGCTGTTGAGGAGCTCGGCCTGGACGATCCGGCGGCCCTCGATGCAGCGGATCTCGTGCGGGATGGTGGTCGTGGTCGTGGTGGTGGTCATCGGGTTCTCCGATCGGGTGTCAGGTGGTGGGCGGGGTGCCGCGGGCGATCTCGCGCACGGGCTCCTCCTCGGTCAGGGGATGGGGGCCGGTTCGGGGCAGGCCGGGGTGGTGACGGTGATCCGGTCGACGTGGGCGAAGCCTTCGGCGAGCAGTTGCTCGGCGGTGGGGACCAGGCGCTCCTGGTCGGCCAGGACGTGGTCCGGGACGACGCGCTCGCGGCCGGCGTTCAGCAGACGGCGGGTTTCGAGGGAGACCTCGAAGAGCACCGCCGCGCACGGCCGCTGCCAGTAGCGGGCGCGGGCGAGCAGACCGGCGCGCACGTGGGTGAGCAGAGCCGTCGAGTCGGCCACGGTCGTGAGGTTTCGCGAGAGCCTGGCGTCGAGCAGCAGTGCCTGGACCTGGTCGGCGACCGAGGTCGCTTCTCTGAACCAAGCAGGGAGCCCTGTGATTGGTGTGCAACGTGCCTAAGCACCAGTCTGTCGTGACTGAAAGTAGTGAGCTCCAGGTATTAAGTGCAGGGCACCAGATTGACCGGTAGGGAGTCGAAAATTTCGTGGGCGCTGGGCGGGGTACTGTCGCGGGCATGCATAGTGATCGTCCTGCCTGCCGTTGCGTGATCTGCCACGACTACGGTGACCGTGATGCGGCCGATCGCATGGATCTGGGGACGGTCGAGCAGGTCCAGGAGCATGGCTGGAGCGTGGTGATGGTTCCGGCCGACGACGAGGGGCCGGCGTTCGCGTACACCGTCGGGCTATGGCACACCCACAGGTCACCTGAGCTGGCAATGTTCGGCCTGGACGTCCGCACGATGCACACACTGCTCAACACACTCGGCCACAAGGCTGCGGCAGGGACATTGCTTGCGGCCGACCAACAGCACCACGACATCATCAAGGGCTACGCAGTAGCGCTGAAGAACGCCGATCTCCGCTGGTACCGGACGTTCTTCGGTCGGGCGATCGCCTTCTACCGGCGACCTCCATTCCCGGTCCTGGAGGTGGTGTGGCCCGACACAGGCGGTTTCTTCCTGTGGCAGTCCGAGAGCGACGAACGCTACCGGCAGTCCCAGCCGCAGCTGTGGTTGGCGCCTGCCGAGCACCCGGAAGGGGTCTGGGCCGCACTCGCGGACTCCTGATCAGGGTCGTGACTCCTCGATAACCTGTCCGTACGGGGATTTGAATGTGGGCATTCCGAGATCGGTTGTTCGACCGTTCTTGGAGACAGCCTGCATCGCCGCGAGCTTCTCCATGGCGGAGGACAGGCTGACTTCAAGGCCGGCGACTTCGCCGGTCCAGCCTTCGCGTCGGGCCTCGGCGATGCGGGCATCGAGGTTGGTGATGATCTCGGTGAGGCGGGGCATCTGGGCTGGATCCGGCCGCAGGAGCGGGCAGCGGATGCATGCGTGCTCGTGCTGGCACGGAGTACCGAAGCCGCGTCCGCAGACACCGAGGGAGACCTTCCTGAGCTCGAAGTGCCCAAGGAACTCATCCCATTCGGTCTCGGTGGGCATGCGGTACTCCTCGCCGGGCCGCAGGCTGCGGCGTCGGGCGATGAACCCTCGATGGCTGTTGATCACCTCCTCCGGGTAGATCGCGGCATAGCCCATCGTGGTGTTGACGTTGGCGTGCCCGAGGATCTTCGCGGCGATGTGCGGCGGGATGCCGGCGCGGATGGCGTCGGTGGCAAAGATTCTCCGGAAGTCGTGCGGGGTCATCTGGACCTCGCTGCCGTCCACAGCGGTCAGGCCGGCGGTGGTCATCGCGGCGAGGAGCCACTTACGGACCGTGGTGTAGGCCACGACCCGGTTCGTGCTCATGGAGTTCGGGCCGGCGGGGCGGCGTTGGAACAGGAACGGCATCATCGGGCTGTAGACCCGTTCATGGCCGTCGTAACGGGAGACCAACGGGAGGTACGGCTTGCCGTTACGGACACGGCCAATAACCTCGGCCAGGACCTCGCCCAGTTCGGGCGATACCAGCAGCACCCTCTCGGCGTCTGTCTTCGATGGTGCGATCTGCAGCATGGGGACTACCTCGCCGGTGCTGGGCAGCCGGTAGGAGAAGAAGCTGTGGTGGGTGATTTCCAGCAGCTCTTCGATGCGTACTCCGGTGTGACGAAGCGTCTCCACGATCGCCCAGGTCCAGAAGGCCTGGTCTTCCTCCCCGGTCAGGTCACGGGTCTGCCCGGTTTCCTCCTCGATCGCGTAGACCTTTCCGCTGTAGCCATTGGGCGGCTCGAACCTGCAGAACATCGATCCGTCGACGGTGAAGTGCTCGCCGGATGCTGTGGCGATGGCTTGTTCAAGCAACTGCCGACTCCTGCGACGGGTGTCGTCGACAGAGCGGACCAGCGCCGGGAGCAACGGTGCCAGGGTGCGGGTCCGCTGGTGCATCGCGGCGCGGATCCGTTGCCGTCGCTTGTTGTCATCGCACTCATTACGGCGGATCGGACACGGGGCCACCCATGGGCTCCAACGGACCGGGTCCTCGGTGGCCCAGTGGGTGATGTCGAGATAGAAGCCCCGAACCGTGCGAAAGATCTCCTCGAAGAGCTTCCGCTCCTTGCCCATGCGGTGAGGAGCGTGTTCGTGGCGGATGATACGGACGCGTTCCTTCCATGCCGTGACGACATCAGCCGGAAGGTCGAGGCTGTCGATGCCGGGGTGGTGGCGCTCGAGGTCTCTCCAGAAGAGTTCGCCGAGCACTCGGGCTCTGCTGAGCAGGGTGGTGTAGTCGAGATCCGGGCGCCGATAGTTCAGGTAGTCGATCAGTACTTGCCGGACCGGGGCACAGGCGATGTCGTAGCGGTCAATCAGCTGCTCGCAGCTGAGCTGTCCGGGAAGCAGGGCAAGCCGCAGGTTCGGCGGCGCCTCCTCGGACAGGAAGCCAGCTTCGTGCAGCAGCGTGTAGAACAGCGTCCGGCCGTGCCCGTCCTTCAGCCGGTTGTCCATTTCGACCCGCAGCTCCACGCAGTCGGCGGCAGTGATCTCCCGAAGACTGCCGCCTTTGACGATGAGGATCCAGACCAGGCGGGTGAAGGCGCTCCTCGTCGCCTTGTGAGGTCGGCCGGTCTCCGCGCAAATGGCGTCCAGCCGCGCGAAGCCTTCGGGATCGAGGACCGGCTTCGCTCGCGCGGTCAGGTAGTAGGCCCAGGACTGACCCATCAGCCAGGTATAGGACGGGCGTACCGCCCGGCCGAGGACCAGCAGCAACATGGCCCGTTTGAGGTTGGCCACGTGGTCACGCGACTTCGGCCTGGAGCCGGGCACCGCGTCCGACACGAGCTGGGTCCACTCTTCTGTGCCACTCTCGCTGGCACCGCTGGCCAGCCATCTGTCCTGCCAGGTCGCGCCGGGATGGCCCTCCAGCCAGTCGAGCATGAGGTTCAGGGCCCGGGCCACCTGCCGAGTGCCTGCGGTGGCATCTGACAAGAACGGAACCTGGAAGAGCCGATCCATGAGTTCGACGCGGGGCAGGTGCGTCTCGGGCCAATCTTCGGGAGCCGGCCGGGGTTCGGCATCCCAACGTGGGTGCTTCAGGTCTTGGGCGGCAGCCAGGTCAGGCCGCCGGTGGGCGTGGATCCGGCGGTCAACGAGTCTCTCTCGTGGACGCTTCGGCTCGACCAGCATCTCGGTGCCGGTTGTGTCAGTGGACATCGGCCGGCCTCCCCAGCAGCGCGGTCAGGACTTCGGGTCGGTAGCCGCCGGCCGAGGGTGCCGGTGGGACCGGCCGCGGCACGGCGGCCGCCGCGTGGTGAGTACGCATCCGTTCGATGACCGCGTCGGGGCGGGCTTCGAGGTAGACCTGCGTGGTGGTCAGCTGTGCATGGCCAAGGACCCATTGCACGTCGGTGAGGGAGACCTTGGGATCTTCAGCCATGCGGTAGGCCGCGGTATGGCGTAGATCGTGCAGTGTCCAGTTCGTTCCGAGTACCGCGTTGGCCCTCACCAGTACGGCCCGCATGGCGTGGTACGTGAGCGGCCTGTACGGGCGACGGCGGGTCCACCACAGCCCAGCGTTCGCGCCGAGCCGGGGGCCGTGAAGTTCCTGCTGGTAGAGCCGCAGCCAGACGAAGGCATCCGCTGAGGCGGGGACCCATTGAAGTGCGCGGCTACCCTTGCGGATCACGCCGATCGTCTGGTCTCCAGGGTTGACCCGGGCCTGCGTGACGCCGAGCAGTTCCGAGGGCCGGACCCCGCTGGAGACAGCGAACGCCAGGATCGCCCGGTCCCGGTTGCTCGGCATCGCGGTGAACAGGTCGTTGAACAGGGTGTCCGGCAGGCTGCGGGGTGCCTGCTTCGGTTCCTTCTGCCGCAGCGGGGCCCGTCGGTGTGGGTGGAACGGATCCATCGGGTTGTGGTGTGCGTAGAGCCGGTCCCCGTCGACCCGGCGGGCTGCAGGGACCGGATTTCGTACCGGGCCAGCTCCCTCCTCGATCTGGAACTCGTAGAACTCCCTGATCACCGACAGCGCATGGTTGATGGTGCGCGGCGCATACCCGGCACTGGGGTAGCGCTTGCCTGTGGTTGGGTTGACGCTGCCGGGAGCCGGACTGCCCGGCCTTCGCTTGGTCGGCTTACGGGCCTGCTGCATCCACAGGACGAAGTCACGGACCTCCACCAGCTGGGCTCGGTGCCAGCGCACGTCGACGGCCGCGAGGAACCGCCACCAGCGCAGAAGATCCATCCCGTACGAGCGAAGACTCAGCGGGCTGCAGTCGCAGGCCCGCATGTTCCTCAAGAACGCGTTCACGACCGCTACCTCCTCCCCGGCACCGTCGATCAACCGATATGGCAGGACCGGATCACCCGTCTCCACCACAGCACCCACGCGCGGCACTACCAGCGCCGAGACATCGCGGACGGACTCTGCTGCGACTGCGCTCACTTGCCCTCCACCTCACTGCGACCAGCCGTACGGCCGTGATCACAGCACAGTCGGAGAACTCAGCAATCGCCCTTGCCCATGGAGCGGACACCTTTCTGTGACTCTCCGCAGAGAAGCCACTGACCTGGACAAATGCCCCCGTAGTTCAGTCAACAAGACGGACTGGTCGGCCTCGTCGTCTTCCCTGTTGGATCGGCGTGTTGAAGCCGATCGAGCAAGGGTGGATGCGTGCCGGGTTGGCGTACGTTCTGGGTGCCGTCGGAGCGCCGAGTGATGGGGGATCGGGTGCCTGTGCTGGCGGGGTGGATGGACCTGGCCGTGCGGGAGGATCGGGTGGGGATTCATCCTGGGGATCCGATTCTTCTTTCTCCGGACTACCGGGTGGACGAGGTGTTGAGCCGGTACTTGTGCCGGTCGTCGTTCGTTCGTCTCGCGCCGGAGACGAAGCGGAACTACACGGACGACTACTGCTTGTTCTTCGACTTCCTGTGGGGGCGCGGGAAGACCTGGTCCGATGCCACGGCAGACGATCTGTGGGATTTCGAGGACTGGCGGACCCGGTCGCCGCGAAACCCGCGCCGGGTGGGCGGGGCGCGGTGGAACCGGGGGCTGGCCGCGCTGGCCCGGTTGTACGAGTGGGCGGTGCAGCAGGACCTGGTGGCGGTGAGCCCGGTGGTGTTGCGGTCGGTGCCCGGCCGGGGTGGCGGGCGCGTGCAGGTTCCGGCGGCGCGGGCGAAGAACGCGCGGGCCAGTGAGGTGCGCTGGCTGACTCCGCGGGCGTTCCGGCGCTGGGTGGAGGTCGGACTGCGGGGGTTCGGCGCCGATGGCACGCCGTCGCCTGGCTGGTCGGGACGGATGGCGGACCGCAACGGGGCCTTCGCCGATCTGCTGTTCTCCTCGGGGGTGCGGCTGACGGAGGGGGCATCGTTGCTGACCGTGGAGGTTCCGCGGCTTCGGCTGGAGGGCGGCCGGTACTACGCGGGGCGGCTGGCGCGGGTGGTGACGAAGTCGAAGCGGGCGCGCACGTTCTATGCCTCCTCTGTGGTCGTTGGAGAGGTCGAGGGATACGTCGAGTCCTCCCGTGCCCGGGTGGTGCGGCGGGCGCAGGCGGCGGGGCGTTACGACGGTCTGCCGGTGCGGCTGGTGACCCATGAGAGCGGTCGGCACCGGCGGGTGCTGCACTGGCGCGACCGTGATGGCGTGGTCGGCCGGACAGCGCTGACGGAGGCGACGGTGGACGAGCGGATGACCCTGTTTACGGAGGGGCCGGCGGGGCCGGAGCCGCTGTGGCTGTGGCTGAGCGAGTCCGGGCTGCCGTTGCGGCCGTCGTCGTGGGAGGGCGTCTTCCGGACGGCGAACGAGCGCTGCGAGGCGGTGCTGTCCGCGGTGATGGACGAGCCGCCGTTCTGCACGCCACACATGTGCCGGCACAGCTTCGCCCTGTGCATGCTGGTGGTCCTCAACCACGTGATGGACCGGCGGATGGGGCTGACGCCGCAGGAGCGGCGGGACTTCCGGCTGCTCTATGGCGATCCGTGGCGGATGGTGCAGGATCTCCTCGGCCATGCCCAGCTGGAAACGACGAGGTGGGTGTACCTCGCGCCGGTGGCGGACCTCCAGCTGCGGTCGCTGCTGGCCGACTTCGTCTCCGCCGAGGGACCGGTGTCGGAGCAGGAGCTGGTGGTGCTGTTCGCCCAGCTGGCCCGGGAGAGCGAGCGCATCCAGGACCTGGACGAGCAGTTGGTCGGTGCCTGGTGAGCCGGCGCGGCCGCGCGGCGGCTCTGCCCGAGCAGCCGCACCGCCGCCCGGCGGTCCGGCCGGGGGACGGCCTGGTTGTCGAGCACCGGGACGGTCAGGGCCGCATGCGGTCCTACAACTTCGCCACGCTGCCGCTCCCGCTGCCGTTCCAGCGCTCTCTGGCCGCTCTCTACGCGGCCAAGTGCGCGCCGGGCGGCGGCTGGGACAGCGTCAGGACCAGCGAGGGCCAGTGGTACGTGGTGCGGCCGTTCGCCAGGTTCCTCGCCGGCTTGGGGGACGTGCCGCAGGACGTGGACCGGCTGACGGCCTCGCACTGGGCGGCATGGCGGTTGAGCCTGCCGGCGCGCACCGGGGGCTACAACAAGTACTCGGTTGTGGCCGGGCTGCTCCAGGCCGACGCCCGCCTGCCGCGTCCGGTGCGGGAGGCGATGGCCCGGCGGTTCACCTGGGAGCCGGGCCGCGAACAGGCCTTCCGCCCGGAGGAGTTCCAGGAGATCCGCGCGGCGGCGCGACGCACGTTCCGGGCGGCGCTGCTGCGGATCCGCGAGAACGCGGGTCGGTTGGCGGCCTGGCGCGCGGGCGAGGTTCCTGCGGGCGGACCCGAGTGGCTGTTGGGCGAGGCTCTGGACGTGCTGGCGCGCACCGGCGATGTGCCGTTGTACGACTTCCGCCGTGTGGTGCGGCGCGAGTACCGCGAGGCGCTCGGCGGGGGCTCGGCGGCGTGCACGTGGATGCGGCTGTTCCTCAGCCGCAAGGAGGCGGCCGCGCTGGGTGTGCTCATCGTGATGGAGCTCGGTCTGAACGCCACCACGGTCTCGGAGCTGCCCTTGCCGAAGGCTCTGCCGGGCACCGCGGAGGCCGGGATGCCGGTGTACCGGCTGCGGTTGGAGAAGCGGCGCCGCACTGGGCACCGCGGCCGGTACGAGAGCCGCAACCTCACCGACTCCGGCGCCGACTCCTCGGGACGGGTCGTCACCGAGGCGCTGGAGGCGACCGCGCCCGCCCGTGCCGCGCTGGCGCCGTTCGCCGACGTGCCGGACCGGCTGCTGGTGTGGCACCAGACCACCGGGCACGAGCGGCAGGCGTACCTGCGGGCGGTGCGGGTGGGCCAGTTCGGCTTCGGCGTCGACGAGCTCGCCGGCCGCGACTGGGCGCGGTCCGTCGGGCTGGCGGGCTCGCCGCTGCGGCGACTGCGCAAGACCGTGAACGTGCTGCACCGGCGCGAGCCAGGGCAGAACACCCAGGACACCCACGACAGCGTCTACGTACTGACCGAGCCGCAGGTCCGCGAGGCGGCCGTGCCGGTGATCGCCGACGGGGCGTTGGACGCGGTGGCCTCCGCTGGCCGCACCGTCTTCGGCGCCCGCCTCACCGACCGGCCCGGCGAACGGGACCGGCCGACCGCGACCGCGGACTGCACGGACTACGAGCACGGCCCCTTCGGGCCGCCCGGCCGCGGCTGCGCGGCCTCCTTCCTGCTGTGCACGGCCTGCCCCAACGCTCGGGTCACTCCGGCCCACCACCCCCGCCTCGCCTACCTGCACCAGGCCCTGACGAGTCTGCGGGGAGCCCTCGACGCTGCGGTGTGGGAGGCGGACTGGGCCGACGGCCACGCCCGGCTCGCCGACCTGCGCGTCCGGCTCGGAGAGCCGGTCTGGTCGGCCGCCCTGGCAGCGGTCACCGACGACGACCGCGCCGTGATCGCCCACCTCCTGCAAGGGGACTACGACCTGTGACCGCCCTGCCGGCCGAGCCGCCGCTCCTGCCCACGTGGAGAACTCCCGTCGTCGCACCGACGCTGGTCGTCGCCCCGGGCCGCCCCTTCCTGTCGATCTACGCCGACGACGACTGGTCGCTCGCCCCGATGATCGCCAACCCCGGCGCGGCCCGGGTGCGCATCGACTGGTCGCCCGTCCCCGCCGCTCTCCGGGAAGAGATGCGGCTGGCGGCCTGGATGATGATCAACACGGAGCTCCCGGCGGGAGTCCTGGTCGGCCACCCCGCCTGGCACTCCCGCCTGGGCCCGCACGGCATCTACGACACCGTCCGCCGGTGGCACCGCTTCGCCCACTGGCTCACCGAACAGGGGATTCCCAGTCTCGCCGGGTGCACGGCTGACTCCTTCACGGCCTACGCCGCGCACCACGCGAACCGGCCGGGAGCAACCCGGGGCGACGCCACCAAGGAGCTGGTGGCGCTGACCCGCCTGTGGGCGTTCGACGCCGCGAGCGCCGCCCCGGCCGGACCGGCGATGCCCCCGTGGCAGCGGTACGGCGTCGACGACTACCTCCCGGCCGTGCCCGCCGTCGGCCGCGGCGAGAACAGCCGCGAGCCGCTCGCCGAAGGCACGATCGGGCCGCTGCTGATCTGGGCGCTGCGCATGGTCGACGACTTCGCCGCGGACATCCTGGCCGCCCGTCAGGAGGCCCAGGACCTGACCGAGCGGGCCGAGCAGACGGCGGGCACCCGCGAGTCGATGGCGCGCCTGGCCCGGTACCTGGACCGGCTCGTGGAGCGCGGTGAGCCGGTGCCCGCCCGGCGGCACAAGGGCGAGCACCAGGTCAGCCTCATCTACATCGCCGCCCAGGCCGGCTGCCCTCCCCGCCAGGTCAACAGCCACCTGGCCACCGACCGCCGCAAGGGCCTGCGCGACTACCTCCGCTCCCGCCCCGGCCGGTGCCCGCTGTCCACTCAGGTGACCGGCACGGTCGGCGGCCGGCCCTGGGCCGAGGCCCTCGACTTCACCGAGATCCCGCAGCTCATGCGGCACCTGGCCACGGCCTGCTTCATCGTCCTGGCCTACCTGACCGGCATGCGGCCCGGGGAGGTGATGGCCCTGGAGAGCGGCTGCTGTCCCGAGCCGGACCCGCCCGGGCGGTACCTGATCCACGGCCGCGTCTTCAAGGGTGTCCTCGACCCGGACGGCAACCACCACTCCCCGGGCCAGATCCGGGAAGTGCCGTGGGTGGCCATCGCGCCAGTCGTCAGCGCGATCCGCGTACTCGAACACATCGCCCCTGACGGACTGCTCTTCGACACCGCCGCCCACACTGTCCCGCGCGGCCGCGCCGCCACCGGCCGGACCATCCACTTGCAGGCGATGCGCACCCGCATCGAGGACTTCGCCGCCTTCGCCTCCGACCTCGCCCGGCGCCTGGACCGCCCCCACGAAGTGGTCCCCGCCGACCCGCACGGCGCGATCGGCACCGCCCGCTTCCGCCGCTCGCTGGCCTGGCACATCGCACGCCGCCCCGGCGGCCTGGTGGCCCTGGCTGTCCAGTACGGGCACCTGCGCACCGCGGTCAGCGCCGGCTACGCGGCCCGCGGCCGCGACGGCATCCACGAACTCCTCAACATCGAGACCGCCCGGGCCACCGCCGACACCCTCACTACCCTCAACGACGACCTCGCCGCCGGAGCGGGCATCTCCGGGCCGGCGGCCCGCCGTGCCATCCACGCCGCCGCCCAGGCACCCGCCTTCGCCGGATCCGTGCGCACTCACCGCCAGGCCCTCGACATCCTGAACCAGGCCCTGACCGTCCACGACAACCCCCAGGCGTTCCTGATGTGCGTCTACCAGCGCGACCGTGCGCTGTGCCACCGCACCGACATCACGGACGCTCCGCGTCTGGACCGCTGCCGGCCGGCGTGCGCGAACATCGCCCGCACCGACCGCCACGCCGACGACCTCGTCCGGCACGCCCAGACCCTGGAGAAGCAGGCCGCCTCGCACGCGGTGCCCGGCCCGCTCGCGGACCGGCTCGCATCCCGTGCCGCCCGCCTCCGAGGCATCGCCGACCACCACGAACACAACCGCATCAGCCTCCAGGAGCCGACACCGTGAGCCCTTTTCCAGACGAACGCGAGCGCATCCGCGCCGCCATCGACCGCATCCTGAGCCAGGCACCGGAGCACTCCGACGGCGCGCTGACCATCGTCGCCCTCGCGCGCGAAGCTGGTGTACCGCGCAACGCGCTCACACAGCGGCACACCGACCTGAAGAACGAGTTCTACGACAGGATCCGCACCCTCGGTGGCACCCCAGACAGCGAGCAGCGCCTGCGCAAACAGGTCCGCCGTCTCAAGGAACTCCGGGCCGCCGACGCTGAGGAGATCGCCCAGCTCAAGGCGGATGTCGAAGCCCTCGTCGGCGCCCTGCACCAGGTGACGGCCGAGAACCAGCTCCTGCGTCGGCAGGGGGCAGAACGCACCACCGCGCTTCGCGCATTGCCTGCCCAACCGGGGCCGTCGGTCTAATCTTCCCAGACGGTATCTCCGGCCGAGTCGTCCACTTTTACGGTAAGAAAGAGAGCCAACACTGCAGAACTATTCTCTGTCGAATGCCTTTCCATCGGCTCAATAACAAGGAGATCGCCAGCCTTCACATCGACAACCCCCGACCCGAATCGATAGCGACACTCGCCCTCCAGGAAGAAGATGTACTCCGTTTGCCGCCTGTGGTAATGAACGGGAACCATTTCCCCAGGTGCGACCCTTGTCAGCTGAACCTGCGTTGCCCCGTCGCGCGACGCCTCAAAGGGAAGAAGAATCTCGCGCGCATAACCGCGCTCTTCGGTCCAAGCGTCAGAGATTCGAACGTGCTTCATTTCATGCCACCCATGCATATACCGTGAGATAGACAAACACGACGCATGCCGCCACGTGGCACGCGAAGGCGACGAAGGTTGAGCTCACCTTGAACTTCGGGGGATATTTGGCATCGAGCTCGCGCGGCGTCGTCGGAAGCTCCTCCTGGTCAGGGTTGAATTTCTCAAGGGCTCGCTCAAGAGTCTTCATGAGCGCTCGGGCACGCCAGACGTTCAATGAGATAGCGATCACGAAAGACGTCACAAGCAAAAGCACTAGACGTTGAGCAAGGCGCCCCTCAGGAGACAGCTCAGAAACATCCTTGATCGACTTCCCGAAGCCTGCAAACAAGGCAGCAAGGACCGTCAAGATAACTCCCCACTGCCAAATATACCCCTCCCATTTTCGACGGTTCTCGTGAGCCTGCTTATACCTCTCAATGATCATCGGATCATCTTCCGCGGCAGACACTCCGGCCTCCTACTGGCGGCGCAGCTTCCGGAACTCAATCGATTTCTGGGTACGACCCCAACTCGGTGGAACGCATTCGGAAAGTACCGGAAGCAGAGGTCGGTCTCACGGACGAACCGCCGGAGAGTGCGTCGCCACGACCTCCGGCTCAGCTCGACACCCATCACGCAGGGTGCCGATGACATTGCCATCAGCCGCCACCCTCTACACGCACAACTTGACAGAGAAGGAGTCGGTCGCCATGGCCCGGTAGGCGTCCAGGCTCAGGCGCCAGGTGGCCGGCCAGCGGCTGGCGAACGTGGTCTTCCCGGCGCCGGATCCGCCGACCAGAACGATCAGCGAACCGGGGACGGGGACGAAGGTGGTGGGGTTCACGGGGTGGTGCCTTTCGGATCGGGGACGAGTGGGCCGGGGTGGGCGCGCCGCTCACCACCGCGCGCTGCCGTCCCGGCCTGGCCGGTGTGGGGGCGGGGTTCGGTGGTGGACGGCGCCGAGGCGTCGTCAGGCCGTGGTTCCGGCGGGGCTGGTGGTGGTCGCCACGGCGCTCACGGCCGCGGTGAGGATCTCGGCGTGGTCGAACGCCAGCTGCTCCGGGAGGCCGTCGACCGGCCACCAGCGGGCGGTGCGGGCGTCGTCTCCGGCGGTGATACGGGCGTCGTCCGGGACGACGGCGAGGTAGGCGACGGTGACGTACCGGCCGCGGGGGTCGCGGTGCGGGGTGTCCCAAGCGCCGAGCTGGAGCAGGTCGGCGGGCTCCACCAGCCCCGCTCGATCAGCAGGACACGGCCGTTCGGTGTGAGGGCGACCACGTCGGCGGTGTAGCGGATGGACTCGGAGGTCGTCTCGTCGGTCATCTCGATCTCTCTCGTGTGTGGTGGATCCCGCCGGGCGGGCGCCGACGGGCGGTTGGGCAGGTGGTCAGGGGCGGGTGGCGGCCGGCTGGCCGAGGACGTAGCAGCGCAGGTCCATGTCGGTGGGCAGGGCCGGGGCGTCGGTACCGAGGAGGAGGTCGGCGACGGCAACGGTGAAGACCCTGGTGACGGCGTCGCTCCCCTTCTTCATGACCGGGGCCTGGACGAGGAGGTAGCGGGCCGTCAGGAAGAGCTGAGGGGTGAGGCCGGGGCCGGCCAGGATGCGCAGCGCTTCGGTGCGCAGCAAGGTGGCGTCGGCCGGGTCGGGGGTGGCGGTGTAGAGGGGGTGGCCACCGGTTTCGACGTGGGTGGTGGAGAGGCTGCGGGCGGCGATGCGGGCGGTGAGTTCGGTGGCGGCCTGGCGGGCGGCCTGGCCGCGCAGGATCCGGTTGCCGGCGATGGTGCGGCCGTCGGGCAGGGTCACCCAGTTCTGCAGGATGTCGGCGGTGGGGGCCTCGCGGGCGAAGCGGCGCTGGGCCACGGAGCCGTAGTGGGCCAGGGCGCGGGATGCGGGGGTGTCGTCGCCGCCGCGGTAGGTGCGGGTGGCCGGGTGCCAGGTGGATCCGTCGCGCAGACGGCCGACGGGGCCGAGGCGGTCGTAGTTGGTGCCGGCCGCGGCGATGGGGGTGCGGAATCGTTCCGTGTCATAGGCGATGCCCTGTCCGAGGCGGCCGGTGGCGCGGGCGGCGGCCTGGTATCGCCAGTCGGTGACGGAGGTGTGGACGGCGGTGAGGGCGGCGACGCGGTCCTCGGTGCCGGTCGTGGTGGCCAGGAGGTCGGCGAGGTGGTCGCGGGCGGTGGTGGCCGCCCGGGCCATCTGGCAGGAGAACGTGCGGCGGCGGGCCTGGTCAGCGGGGTTGTTGGTGCGCAGGGCCAGCGGTGAGGTGGGGAAGCGGTCGAAGGTGATGGCGGACGCGGGCATGCGGGTCTCCGGTTTCGGCGGGTGGTCGCGTGGTCTTGGCCGGGCGGCCGGTCCCTGTCCCCGGGTGCGCGCCGCCCGCCGGGCTGGGTGCCGGGCGGGCGGGGCGGTTCGGGGGCGAGGCCGGTCGTACGGGGCAGGCAAAGGGCCCCCTGCTCCGGGTGGAGCAGGGGGCCCGGTGGCCCGGTGGCGGGCTGTCAGGCCGTGGTCTCGGCGGCTTCGGCGGTGCTTTCGGTCTTGCTCGTCTTCCGCTGGTGCCACCAGGTCTTGGCGTCCCATTCGGTGGCGTAGGTCAGGAGCAGGTAGGACGCCGTGGCGCCGATGGCGAGGATCCCGTGGGCCCATCCCCACTGGGTGGCGTGGAAGCTGGCGTCGATGGCGCTTCCTCCGCCGATGGCGCTGGCCAGCGTGACGACGACGGCGGCCACCAGCAAGGCGAACTCGGGGTCTTTGGTGTGGCCGGCGCGGACGCCGTGGTGGATGGCGTAGCGGACGTGGAGGGCGAGCACGGTCAGCTGGACCGTCCACAGGGCCAGGACGACGGCGGCGGCGCCGGACAGGGTGACGAGGTGGTGCATCGGGTTCCCTTCGTGAGTGGTGCGGTCATCTTCGGCAGTGGTGCGGTGCGTGGTCTGGGAGTTGGTGGCTTTCGACCGGTACGAGTGATGCCGTGACGCCTCGCTGGTCGTTCGTAGTCAGCCGAGGAGGGCGAGGAGCAGGACGGCGAGCAGGGCGAGCACGGCCAGGGCGACGTCGCGCGGAATGTTGGTGCAGTGCTGGAGGCGGTCGATTTCGTCGCTGATGGCCTCGCACTCGTCGGCGAGGCGGTGGTGGGCGCGGTTGCCGGGCGGGAGGTTGGCGAGGGTCTGGCTGCGTTCGTGGAGCAGGCGGCGCTGGGCGGCGATCCGGGTGTTGCGCTCGATGGCGATCAGGGCGGTGGTCCCTTCCGGGTTCGGGGTGGTTCGACAGTGGTTCGGGTGCGGGACGATGGGAGCGGCCCGGGGACGAGACCGGCCCGCCGGGCATCGACTGCCCGAACCGGCCCCGGGGTGGTGTCTTCACCCGGTGAACCGGTTCGCGGTTCGCGGTTCGGCGCGGTGAACCGGTTCGGCGGTTCGCCGAACTGGGCGGGTCAGGCCGTGACCCGGTTCAGGAACTCCTTGCGGGCCTCGGAGAGCCTGTGGTGCGCGGTGGTCTTCCTCAGGTCGAGGTTCGTCATGACGAAGTCGAGGTCGACGGCGTCGTAGCCCTCGGTCTCGATCAGTTCGAGGACCCGGGCGACCTGCTGCTCCGCGGCGAGCTGTGCGGCGCTGCGCCGGTTCGAACCGGCGCCGGTGGCCGGGGTTTGTGCCTGGTCGGGGCCGGTTCGCGGTTCGGGGTCCGCCGGGGCCGATCCGCCGGTCCGCGTGGGGCGGTTCGCCGCTTCCAGTTCGCGACGGACGGCCGGTTCGCCGGAGCGCGCGGCGGGCAGCGCCGGGTTCGGCGAACCGCCGGAACGGTTCGGGTCGTGGTCCGGCGAACCGGCGCGGGTGAGGCGAACCACGAACCGGGGGACGGCGACCGGGTTCGCCGAACCGGTCAGCGCGAGGGCGACGCTGGAGTTCGGGACACGGGGCAGGGCGCGCAGCGGCACCCAGTCGCCGACTCCGATGATCCGGGCGGCGAACCGGCGAACCGGTCCGAACCCGGTTCGGCGAACCGCGGCCCGGTGGTTCGCGGCCGCTGTCCATGCCCGCTCGGCCGTGGACAGGGACTCGTCGGTGATCGCCAGCGACCACGCGGTGAAGGAGTGCGCGGGGTACCGGAGCCAGCGCACCAGGCCCATCTGCGGCCGCACCCGGGCGAGCTGGCCCTGGTCGCGCAACGTCTTGCGGTGGATCAGGCCGGCGTACAGCTCCCAGAGCACAATCCCCACGATCGACATGACGGCGAAGCTCACGGCCTTGGGGGTGGCGTTCCAGTACGTCACCGTGTCCGTCCATTTGCCGAGCACCGGGTCGAAGGTGCGGCCGACGACCTTGCCGGAGGCGTGCCAGAAGTTCATCGTGGCGGCCGCCACGGCGAACACCCAGGTGCTGAGGCGGTACAGGGTGCCGCCGTCGCCGGCCGTGCGCGCCTTGTTGTACATCCACGCCACGAACATGGTGGAGAGCTCCCACGCGGCGGCGAACAGGACCGTGTACGGGCTCTGCCAGCCGAGGATGTCCTTGGCGAACTGCGCCTGGCCGGTCCAGGCGACGGACATCGGCGCGGTGATCGGCACGATCGCCAGCAGCCGTTCGCTGTTAGAGAGCACGAACGCCTTCACCCGGCCGGCGAGAGCCGGCCTCCCGGCCCGCTCTGCCTGCCGTGCCTCCCGCTTGAGCCGACGCTTCTCCAACTTCCTGGCGGTACGGCTGGTGGCCCGGCGCAGCGTCTCGCGGGCCGCGTCGCGCTCCTGGAGCGCGAGCTGCTTGCTCTCCTCCGCCTCGGTCTTCAGCTTCTGCGCCTGACCCAGCGCCTTGGTGGCGCCGGCCTTGTCCGCGGCGGCGGCGTCCTCGGCGGCCTTGCGGATGCGGTCCGCTTCCTGCCGGGCCTCCTGCCGGAGCCGCTCCGCCTCCGCGGTGGCCTCCGTGCGCCGGCGCTGCGCGTCGTCCTCGGCGGCCTTGCGGATCCGGTCAGCCTCGGCCACGGCCCCGGTGCGGACCTCGCGGGCCGCGTCCGTCGCCTCGTCGATCTCCCGGTCCGCCGCCTCGCGCAGCTCGCGGGCCTCGCCACGCACCCGGTCCGCGTCGGCCTGCGCCGAGCTCCGCACTTCCTCGGCCCGGGCGCGGGCATCGGCGAGCAGAGCGTCGGCCTTGGCCCGGCCCTCCTCCAGCACCATGTCGGCCTGCTCGGCCGCGTCCTGCCGCATCTTGACGACCTGGCGGCCGGCCTGGTCGCGCAGCTCGGCGGCGTCGCGCTGCGCCCGGTCACGCACCTCGGCCGACTGCTGCCCGGCGGAGCGGGTAAGAGCGTCGGCGCCCTGCCGGGCCTGGTCGCGGATGCGGTCGGCCTCGGCGCGGGTCTCGCTGCGTACCGCGTCGGCCTGGTCGGCGGCGTCCCGGGTCAGGGCAGCCGCAGCCGTCTCGGCGTCGGCCAGGACCGCCTGGGCCTGCTCGGCGGCGGCATCGAGGATCGCCTTCGCCTCCTTGTCGGCCTCCGCCAGGCACTGCAGGGTGCCCACGCGGGTGTTCTCCTGGAGCTCCTCGGCCTGCGCGCGGACGGCGTCGGCTTCCTCGCGCTGCTCCTGGGCGTCCTCGGCCGCGGCCTGGCGGATCAGGTCGGCCTGGTCGGTGGCCATGTCGAGGATCCGCCGGGCCGTCTGCTCCGCGCCGGCGAGGACCGCCTCGGCCCGGTCGCCGGCCTCCGCCCGCAGCTGTTCGGCCTCCGCCGCCCACTGCTCGGCGGTCGCCGTCTCCCGGCCGGCCGTACGGGCGGCCTCGGCGAGGATCCGGTCGGCCTGCTGCTCGGCCTGGGCCCGGATGTCGGCGGCCCGGTCGGCGGCGTCGGCCAGGAGCGCTCCGGCCCGCTCGGTGGCGTCCGCGATGAGGAAGTCGGCCTCGGCGTGGGCCTCGGCGGCCGTCCGATCGCGCTGCTCCCGAGCGCTCTGGGCGGCCTCGGCGAGGATCTGGTCGGCCTCGCGGTCGGCACGCTGCGTGACCGTCTCGGCCTCGGCGCCGGCGTCCGCGCGCAGCTGCTCGGCCTCGGCCGTCCACTGCTCAACGGTCGCCAGGTCGCGGCCAGCGGTGACGGCCGCGCACTTCAGGACGGCGAGCGCCTGGTCCTCGGCGAGGGCCAGAACGTCGGCGGCCCGGTCGGCGGCATCGGCCAGGACCGGGTCGGCGGCCGACCGGGCCGCGGGGACCTCGGCCGGGGTGTCGGCGGAGGGCTGTGGGCGGGTCGAGGGCGCCTTCGCCGGGGCCTTGGGGGCGGTCTTCTTGGCGGGGGTTCGGGTTCGGCGGCTGGTGGTGCGGGCCGGGGTCATCGGTCGGTTCTCCTTCTGCACGCGGGTGACGGTGCGTGAGGGCGTATGGGGTGTCGGGGTTGTCGGGGGCGGGCGCCGGGCGAGGCCTGTCTGGGGCCCACCGGGCGTGTTTCCGGGGGTCTCCTGGACCCCAGACACCCCATACGCGCAGGTCAGGGACCCCTACAGGCGCGGCATCCCAGACAGGCCGTCTGGGATGCCGCGTAGGGGTTGTACGGGGTGGAGCTGGCTACCCTCGGTACCGTTCGATGGCGGTCTCCAGGGTCTCGGCGTAGTAGCCGAGAGCAGGCTTGTCGACGCCGGGGACGCGGAGCTGGCCCTGCGCCGGACGCTCGACGCCGACCTCCTTGAGGTACCGGTTGAGGTCGATTCCGAGCTGTCGGGAGTCCTCGAACCCGAGGGCTCGGGCGAGCGGTCCGGTGTGCATCCGGCCGCCGGCCGCGACCACTGCGTCGTAGGCGCACAGCAGGAGGAAAGGCACGCCTTCGTCGTTGAACTCGGCGGCCTCGGTGTCGTCCAGCTCGGCGTCCGAGTAGCCGTCCTCCCAGTCCTCTCCGAACTCCTCGCCCTGGCCGTCCTCGTCGAAGTCGTCGGCCGGAGAGGTCGGTGCGGGTGACGGAGCGTGTCCGGGCGACGGGGTGCCGCAGCCCTTGCTGCGCATCGCGGCCTCGATCGGGTCGGCCCACTGGCCGCGCAGTCGGCAGGCCGCGGTGCGAATGCGGGTGATCTTCTCGATCATGCGGATCATGTCCGTGCCGTCGATCCACAACGAGCGGATGCGGCGGTAGCGGTCGGCGAGCAGGATGCCCATGCCGCGGATCGAGGGGTCGAGCAGCGAGGCGTCCCAGCCGGACCTCGCCGCGCTCTGGGACAGGGCCATGTTGGACTCGGTGGTCTCGGTGACCCGCATGCACCACTTCCAGGTCACGTTCCCGGAGACCATCCGGGGCAGGACGCCGTCGGCGCCCTTGGTGACGACCTGGGTGGCGACAACCAGGATGATCCCGAACGCCAGGCCCCGGGCGGCGAGCGAGGACAGCGCGGTGCGGATCGCCGGACCGTGCTTCTTGTCGCCGGTGAGCTCCTGGAGCTCGTCGATGACGACCAGCTCCAGGCCGCCGAGCAGCTCGATCAACTTGGGGTCGTCGATCTGCTCCATGCCGTGGGCCTTGAGGATCGCGGCCCGGCGGGCCATGTCGACGACCAGGGCCTCCAGCAGGACCCTCGCCCGCTTGGCGCCCTTGGTGCCGGGCTCGTCCACGAAGCTGGCGGCCAGGTGGCGCCACCGGTCCTGGCCCGGCGTCTTGCCGTCGACCAGGCGCAGGTTCACCCGCAGGTCCAACAGGGCGCCCGCCATGATGGCGCGCAGCGCCGCGCCCTTGCCGGAGCGGGAGGCCCCGCCGAGCGCCAGGCTGGTGTCCTTGAGGATCAGGCTGACCAGGTCGCCGAAGGCGTCGAACGCCACCGGGATGCCGTCGAGCCAGACGTCGATGGACTCGGCGTCGACCAGCGGCGAGCGCCGCGGCTCGGTGAACGGGTCCTGCTCGAACGCCGCGACCGCGACGGTCTTGGCGTTCCCGCCAGCCGAGGCGTGGACCGGGTCCATGAAGAAGCGCGCCCGGTCGAGCCCCATCTCTCCGGCGATCTTGCCGAGCTTGGGCAGGACGGTCTCCACCGTGACGCCGTCGCCCTTGGGCAGAACGACGTGTGCCAGCCACCCGCCGTCGACGCGGGTGATCGAGTCGGGCCGGGCCAGGCGCAGCGTGCCGTCGCTGATCGCGCCGGCGGCGAGCATCGCCTCGGTGAGCTGGTCGGTCTCCGGGCACTCCAGCGCCCCCGGCTCCGGACCGGCGGGACCTGTCGGCGGAGTGAAGCCGGGCGCCGGCGTCCAGGTCGCGGTGTAGCCGGGCGTGGCGGTGGGCGCGGCCGGCTTGGTGAAGCTGGGTCCGGTGGCCGGACCGGCGGGACCGGCGGAGGCCGTCGTGGTGTTCGCGGCGCCGGGGGCGGCGGGGGCCTTGTAGTCGAGCGCGGGGACGTCCGGCGGCACGGCGCGCCAGCCGGTGAAGCGGCCCTTGCCCCAGGCGAGGGCGGCGAGGCCGGCGGCGATCGAGGCGAGGAGTATCGGGCTGCCGGTCTGGAGGATGCCCCACCCGGCGGCGACGCCGAGGGCGATGCCCTTCCAGCGGCGGCGGTTGGCCATCCGGCGGCGGTGGGCGGCCAGCTCGGCCTGGGCGGGCTCGCGGTGGCCGGTGTAGGGCTGCTGCTCGACCTGCTGGATGCGCTCGCGCCAGGCCATCGCCTCGGAGCGCAGCCGCTCCACGTCCTTGCCCGCCTGCTTGTGCTCGCCCAGGTCGGCGTCGCCGCCGCGGCCCTCGGCGTGCCGCTCGTCGGCGGTCTTCTCCAGGGCCTCGGCCTTCTCGGTCAGGGCCTGTACCTCGCGGGTCTGCTCCTGCTTCCACTCGGCGTAGCGGGTGTTGAGGAGGTCGGCGCGCACGTGGTCGTCGGTAATCAGGTCGGAGTTGAACCAGGCGCCGCGCTCGGTGCGCAGCACGCGGGCGCCGTTGCGGATGGCGGTGGCCTCGCGGGTGGCGGCGGCGCTGAGGAAGGTGGCGATCCGGGCGGCCAGGCCGGGCTGTTCGGTGTCGGGCCGGCCGCTGTCGGCGGGCTGGTCGGTGGTGGGCTCGTCGTCGACGAACTCGTCGTCGACGAACTCGGCGTCGACGATGATGCGCTCGGGCGGGTAGGTGGTCATGGTGCTGCCTCCAGGGCGCGGTCTCGGGCTGGGGGGGGTGGCCGGGGGCCGGGCAGTTGCGGCCGTCCGCACGCGCCGGCCCGGCCCGGCCGCGCGGGGCGGCGAGCGGGGTGGGCGGGTGTGGGCGACCGGTGGCGTCCGGAAGCGGGCTAGCCGACGGCGCCGAGCAGCTGCGCGCCGAGGTTGTTGACGGCGGGGATGACGCTGACCGCGACGGCGCCGCCGAGGACGGCGGACAGGCCGAGCAAGACGCCGGCGATGATGCCGCGCTTGGCGAGCTTCTTCTCCTCGGTCTTGATCGCCTTCCAGATGCCGAAGATGGCGATGGTGACGAGGAAGAGGATGATGTTGCCTTCGGCGGACAGCTCGACCGGGGTCGCGCGGACGGCCCTGGTGGTGTTGCCGCCGGCCAGCCCCCACAGCGCCAGCGACCCGGCGCCGTTGCCGAGCCAGGTGATGGCCCCGGCGCCGAAGCCGATCAGGCCGCCGGTGCACATGCTCGCGAGGCCGCCGTAGGCGATGCCGCCGGCGAAGGGGATGAGGGTCTTCCAGTCCTTCTTCTTGGCCCTGAAGTTCGCCTTGGCCCAGCCGGAGGCGAAGTGGACGGGGATGGCCATGCCGATGGCCAGGCCGCCGGCGGTCAGGGCGGTGGCGGGGATGTTGAGCACGGTGGTGACCTCCGAAGGAGAGGGGAAGGGAAGAGCGGCCGCCGGCGGGCGGCCGGGGGTCAGGGCTGGTCGGTGTGCTCGGGGTTGTCGCCCCAGCGCCGCCGGATCTGGACGGCCAGGGCGGCGACGGCCGCCGCGGCGACGACGCAGACGGCGGGGTCGATCCACCAGGGGTGGTCGATCAGGACGACCCAGGCGGCGTGGCGCAGGAGCGGTGTGCACCGCACGACGCCGATCGCCGCGCCGAGGCCCGCGCCCCACAGGACCGGGCGAAGCCAGCCGAGGCGGGTGGCCCGCCAGGAGGGGATCGGGACCACGTGGTAGAGGAAGGCGCCGAACCCGGCGGTGAGCGCGGTGGCCAGGGGCAGGCGGTAGAGGTCGTCCACCCCGCTCATGCCCCCAGGACCAGGCGCGTGAGCGGGGTGGCCAGGGAGCCGATGACGGTCAGGCCGGCGCCGATGACGAGCAGGGCGAGCGGGGTGCTGAGCTTCTCGTACGCTTCGTGGTGGGCCGTGCTGAGGTTCCGGGGCACCATCACCCAGCCGATGCCGGAGACGAGCAGCAGGTAGGGGGCGGCGAGGGCGACCAGCTCGCCCGGTACCGGCAGCGTGTCGGCGAGGTGCGGCCACCACCAGGCGGCGGTGACGGCGAGGGTGGCGAGTGCCGGGGCGTTGCGGGCCAGGCGGGCGCCGCGGTCGGTGACCTCGGGGCTGGTGGCGATGCGCAGCGCGCAGGCGAGGTAGGGGACGGCGAGGGCGCCGAGGAGCGCGCCGACCGGGACGGGCAGGTCGGGCAGGATGAGCGGGTCCACCGGGGTCTCCTGACGGTCAGTGGAAGGCGGCGAGGATCTGGTCGCCCGCCGAGTTGACGGCGGGGATGAGGGTGGCGGCGGCCAGGCCGGAGATGCCGCCGGCGAGGCCGAGCGCGGAGCCGGAGAGGATCCCGGCGGTGAGCTGGCGGCGCAGCTGGTGGTCGCAGCAGCGCCAGGCGAGTACGACGAGGACCAGGAGCGCGGTGGTGGCGACGCCGCCGCCGATGCTCAGTCCGGCCGGGGCGGCCTGGGGGAGGAGCTGGGCGGCGCCGGTGCCCGCGATGCGGTTGCCGAGAGGGTTGGTGACCTCGCGGACCAGGCGGTGCGCGGCCCAGCCGAGCAGGCCTCCCGTGCACAGGGCGCTGAGGAGGCCGACGAGCAGGCCTGCGGCCAGGGCGGCGGCGCCGGGCATCTCGGCGCCGCGGCGCCACCAGCGGACGACAGTGAGGACCAGGACGGCGACGCCCAGAGCCAGGCCGCCGAGGGAGAGCTGAGCGGGGGTCACCAGGTGGCCCGCGTCATGACGTAGCTGACCAGTTCCTGTCCGGCCGGGGTGATGGCCAGCGTCCAGCACCAGGAGAAGGTGAAGACGCGCACCGGCCAGACGCGGTAGCGGCGCCAGCGCCATTCCAGGACGGCCGAGACGATCAGGCCGAGCATCGGCAGACCGGACGGGTCGTCCGCGGTGTGGAGGAGCGGGTTCCAGACGGTCCGGGCGATGACCGCCCCGGCGATCAGGCAGACGCCGTTGGCGACCGGCCGGATCCGGCCGATCTGGAACCGGGGCGGCGCGGCGGCCGGTGCCGGAGTAGCCGGGTAGTAGTGGTGGTGGTGGACCTCGGCCGGCGGCGCGTACACCGGGGCCGGGGCCGTCGCCACCCCGCCGCCGCGCCCGCCGCCGGGCCTGCGCCACCACTCGCCCGGCTCCGGCAGTCCCCCACCCCCGGAACCCGGCGGCGGACCCGACGGCGGCGGTGGAGCGGAGGGCGGCCCGAACGGCGGCGGCACGTCGCTGCGCCGGGGCGGCGGAACGGCCCCGGTCGGGACGCCGACCGTCGGCGGCTCGGACGGCGGCGGGGGCGGCGTGCTCCCGCCGCGCTCGCCGGCGAGTTCGACGCGTGTCGGCTCGATCGGCTGGTCAGCCATCGGAGTCCTCCTCGGTCTGCGGGGTGGAGACGTGCTGGGCGGCCTCGGCGACGAGCAGCAGGAAGCTGGTGACGGCGGAGACGGCGAAGAAGCTGAAGAAGACCTGGTCCAGGTCCACGGACGACCTCCTGCGTGGGGTCTGGGGTGGTGGTGCGAAGGGCGCCACCAGGCCGGTCGTGCCAGCCAAGGCGCGGAGAAGATGAGGGGCGGGGCCCGAGGCGGGCGACAAGTGGAGCTGGCGGCGCGGCAGCCGGCTAGTCCCGGGACGGGACGGGACCGGACAGGGCCCGCGCGGTCTCGCTCCACCTCCGACCGTTGTGCCAGGGCGACCAGCGCTCGACCTTGGTCTGCTCGGCGGGGGTGCGCCCCGAGTTCTCGGCGGCCTCGGCGACGATCCGGCCGGGCACGGGGGCCGGGCTGGTGGGCAGGACGGTGGTGCGCTCCAGCTCGGTGTCGGTCGCGGCGACGGCGGCGGCGGTGATCTCCTCGGCGGCGGCGACCAGGTCCAGGCCGAACGCCTGCTCCTGGTCGGCGGCGTGGGCGAGCAGCGCGTCCGCGCCGGCCGCGAGGACGGTCTGCCAGTCCTCGTCCGAAATCTCGCCGTCCCAGCGGATGGGCTCGGTGCCGGTGAGGCGGGCGATGCGGCGGACGGTGGCGCGGCGGGTGCGCTCCTGGCCCTCGGCCTCGGCGACCCAGGCCCAGGTCGACGTCGCGCCGGTGATCTGGGCGACGGTGGCGGCCTGGCGGCGGCCGGTCAGCGTGCGGGACATGCGGGTGCCTCCTGGATCGGGATGGGGCGAGGAAGAGAAGTTGGTGGTGGGCCCTGGCGGGCCCGCCGCACCACTCCCGGCACCCGTCCCGGCATGGGCATGCCAGGACGGTTCCGGTGGCAGGCGGCGGGAAGCCGAACTGCGGAGAGAGAGGGGAAAGGCTTCCGGGGCTACTTGCCGGAGCTGGAGCCGCCGGCCTTCGCCGCATCGCGGCGGGCCTGGTCCTCGCGGACCCTGGGCAGGGCCTCGTCGGCCTGGTTGGAGAGGATCACCGGCCGGTCCCCTTCTTCGAGGTGATCGGCGGGTGCGTCTCGGCGGGCTTGCTGCCCTGGCCGTTGCTGCCGCCGTACGAGCGGAGGTGGGCGATCGTCACTGCGCACCCCCGTCGTCCTCGCGGTACGGCCGGCCGAAGTTCCGCCGCGTCCTGCTGTCGGGCCGGCTGTACGGATCCGCCGACACCACCCGGCGCCCGAACCGGCCCGTGCTCGCCGGAACGGTCGACACCTGCGCCTCGCGGTGGTGCCGCTGCGCCTCGGCCGGGTCGTAGGAGTGCCAGCCGGTGGTCGACATCCCGCTCGTACGGGTCGACGTCCCGGAGGAGGAGCGGGACTGGCTGGAGCCGAGGCCCAGGCGGGACTTGATGCCCATTACTGCGGCACCCCCTGTCCGGTCGGCTGGCCGTTGCGGGCGTTGTAGTCGGCGGACGCGGCGACGCAGACCTCACGGATCTGGTCCGGCGTCCGGGCCGTGTGGATCGCGGTGTGGAACGCCTCGGCGCGCTCCGCGATCGCCCTGGTCTGCTCCGCCGTCTGCGGCGGCGTCTGCTTCGCCACGGTCAGCACCCCGCCATCTGGATGTCGCGGGCGAAGGTGGCGATGGCGTTCTGGACGAACCAGCTCAGGTGGGCCCAGCCGGTACGGCCGGCCTTGGCGAGGTGCTCCTCGGCCTGCCGCCAGACGTCGGCGACGAGCCTCATCACGACGCTCTCGCCGGCGGTCGGGGCGACGGTCGCCAGGTCGTGGATCACCAGCGAGAGGACCTGGCCCTCGAACTGGTCCTCCAGGGTGGCGGGGCCGGCGGTGGTCTCGGGGGTGGCGGCCGTTGCAGCGGAGCTGGTCAGCAGGCCTGCGGGTTCTTCCCGCAGCGGCTCCTCGATCCGCTCGGCGCAGAGCCAGTCCAGGATTTCCAGCAGGGTGGTCCAGGACGGGACGGTGGGCATGTGGGCGGCCCAGGTCCACACGTCCTGGGTGAGGTCGTCGGCGTCGTCCGCCGGGGAGGGGCTGGTGCCGGCGAGCCGCTCGGTCGCGGCGGCCAGCAGCTGGGCGGAGTACTGGTGGTAGAACCGGCCCAGGTCCGGGACGGCGGCGGGGGGTGCCATGATGGTGGACACGATCGTCTTCCTCTCGCTCTGCGGGTGATGGGTGTGGGCGGTCGAACGACGGCCCCGGGGTTGCGCCCCCGGGGCCGTCTTGCTGCTCTGGTTGCTGTACGAGCAGCCACGGCCGCCGCCCACCCCGTCGTGCTCGGGATGGGCGGCGGCCGTGGTCGTTCGTGCTGGTGGCGGGTCAGGCGGAGAGCGTCTCGGGCTCGTCGGCGACCTGACGGTGGTTCTTCCGCAACGGGCTCGCCGCGAGCACCTCGTCCGTGCTGGCCCTCTGACCGATCGGCCGGGCCCCAACCGGCACCGCCGCGCCCTGGATCGGGGACCGCGCGCCGACCAGCGGCGCGCGGCGGGCCTTGTCGGCCTCGCCGACGGCCTGGTCGACGGCCTTCCACTCCCCCGCCCGGCGGGCCGGGAACTGCCGGACCCGGGCACGCTCGACGTGGCGCTGCTCCTGCTCGGTACGGGCCTGGGCCGCGCGGCGCTCCGGCTCCTCGCGCAGCAGCTGCAGGTAGGTGGATCCGAGGCGCTGACCGTCGGCGCAGCGCTTCTTCGGGTCGGTGCAGTCAGCGCAGCGGCTGCGGTGACCGATGTAGGCCGCGTGGGCGGTCTCGGCGGTGGCCGGGGCCGGAGCGAGCTGGTGAAGCGCGACTGGCTGCGGCGCCTTGACCTTCTTCAGCACCGTGGTCGGCCGGCGGGCGGCGACATCGGCGACGGCCTCGGCGCGCCGCACCTGCCACACCGCGATCGGCACGTCGACGACGAACAGGCGGTTGGAGCCGATGCAGCGGCGGGCGCCGGGGGTGCCGGCCGGGAGAGTGTGGTGCGGGACGAGCTTCCAGTCCTTGGTGCCCTTGTGGGTGGTGAGCGGGCACCAGGTGTTGCAGTCGGGGCAGGCCAGGTGTTCGGCGCGGGGCGTGAGGTCGACCAGGCCGAGCGGCAGCTTCGACAGGAGGAGGGCCGGCCTGCAGGAGACGTTCGTCGTGCGGGTCCGGGGCTTGCGCGGCTGGGCGGCGGGGATCGCGGTCGGGGTGGTCATCACAGGCTCCTGGGGGGGTGCGGAGACAAATGAGGTGGCGGGCGGATGCTCTCTCCGACCGTCAGGGAGCCGGGAAGTCCCGGTGCCCTGACGAGCGGGCAACGCATCGGCTGCGGGGTAATCGCGGGGGTTTGGTGGAGCTACCCGGCGCCCACTCGGGCGGCGACTACCTACGGTTTCGGCCAGGCCGATGCCTGGCTCTTGAAACGCCCATGGACTGCCTCTGTGGCTGTCGGTGGGCGCCACAGGACAGACTGTAGACCACTAGCTCTTACTTTCGCTACCAGTAGCGCTAGATGTGCCTCTGGCGTACGATTAGCAGGTGCACTCCTACACTCGGCGAGGTAGCGCACAGGAAGGAGGCAGATATGCCCGATAACATCGGTTATATGGAGATTGCTTCTCACTACGAGAAGCTCATCCAGAACGGGACGCTCAGGCCCGGAGACACCATGCCGTCCCTGCGTGAGGTCTGCGAGCACTTCGACGTGGCCCAGACAACGGCCAATCGCGCTTACCGGCGACTCAAGATGAAGGGTCTGACCCTGCCCAAGTTGGGCGTTGGCACGATCGTTGCTGGCCCTGCGTCCAACAACATCTCGACCCGAGTTCACCTCCACGCCACCACGGGCAGGGCTCTCGACACCGGCGAGACCTCCCAGATCTTGGAGGTCGGCACCACGGGTGCGGATGAGCTGGTCGCCCCCCGGCTGGATGTCGCCCCAGGAACTCCTGTCCACGTGCGCCGGCGCCTCGTGAGCCGTGGTGACGTGCCGGTACACCTCAGCAGTTCCTACTACCCGGCCTACGTGATCGCTTCGACCCCGGAACTGACCCAGCCCGTATCCACCGGGGCCAGCCGGGAACTTGCCGCCGAACGACTGGGCGTCGCCCAGGACACGGTGCTGGAAGAAGTCACATCTCGATTCGCCAGCGAACAGGAGAAGACCCTCCTCGGCCTGACCGCTGGGGACGTGATCGTGACCCAGGTCGTCCGGACAGTGACCCTGGCCGATGGCCGCGTTGTTGAGGTAGCCGTCAAGATCGTCGGCGGATCGACGATTCTGCGATGGTCGACCTCGCTTCGCGCTCAGGGCTAACCGATGGACAGAGCGGTGGCGAGCACCACTGGCGGCCTGTTGGACGGGGCAGCTCGCCCCATCTGAGCCAGTACGCATCTGTCGCCCCTCCGGTTCGGCTGTCTGAGGAGATCAATCACAGCCGAACCGGAGCCAGCCAGAAATCACAGGTGCGTCATCAGCTCCTTCAATGGCGCCGTACACACGTATTCACATCTGCATACACATGGGTTTTGGCTGGTCAGCCCTAGGCTGCCGGGCATGGTGACACTGGAGGGTGGGGGGATGGCGAGGGAACGTGCGGGGTGGCGGCCTGACCTGCTGCGTGCGCAGCGGGAGGCGCACGGGCTGACGTTGGAGCAGGCGGGAGAGAAGCTGCGCCAGGTCGCCGAGGAGGCGAAGCTCAAGGGCATCCCGGCCGCGAACCCGCAGACGTTGTGGCAGCACGAGCAGGGGGAGGTCTATCCCGGGCCGCACTACCGACGGGCCTACTGCCTGCTCTACCGGGCGACGGATCCCGAGCTGGGGTTCCGGGCCGCTCTGCCGGGCGAGGAGACGAGGTTCCGTCTCACCCCGGCGAGCGACGATCACAACGGAAGCCACGTATTGGCTGTCGAGCGGGCGATCCACCGGATCGCGCCGGGTGGCGGCGAGGCCGATCACATGGGCGTGCAACAGCGGATCCTGGACGCCTGGAAGCGCAGGCACACTGGCGGCGATCCACACTGTCCGGTCGTCGTCCTGGTCGGCGGCTACGCTGGCAGCGGCAAGACCGAGTTCGCTCGGTTCCTCACCCAACTGACCGGCTGGCCACTGCTGGACAAAGACCCCCTGACCCGGCCACTGGTGGAACGGCTGCTGGTCGCGCTCGGCGGCGACCCGAACGACCGGCACACCGACCTGTACCGCGAGCAGGTACGCAACCTCGAGTACGACTGCCTGATGCAGGCCGCCTGGGCCAACATCAACTGCCGGATCTCGACCGTGCTCACCGCCCCCTTCATCTCCGAGATGACCAACGCGGACTGGATGCAACGGCTCACAAACCGCTGCGCCTCGCTCGGCGTCGACGTCGCACCGATCTGGGTCAAGTGCGACCAGGAGTCGATGCGCGAGTACATCGGGTTCCGCTCGGCAGCCCGGGACGCCTGGAAGCTGCAACGCTGGGACGAGTACCTGGGGACGATCGACGTCGACCTGCGGCCAGCCGTGCCGCACTTGGTCGTCGACAACCGGCTCGGAGCCGCTATCAGCCTCGCCGACCAGGCCCGCCAGGCGATCCGGGAGGTCTACGTATGAGCGGGGCACCCGCCGCACGCGGCGTGATCCTCTACGGACCGCCAGCTGCCGGGAAGGACACCGTCACCCGGGCGCTCGTCGCGGCGGACGCTGAGTTCGCTCTGTTCTCCCGGGTGAAAGTCGGCGCGGGCCGATCGGCCGGCTACCGGATGAGTACACCGGAGCAGTTGGAGGAGCTGCGGTCGTCGGGAGCGGTCGTGTACGAGAACTCGCGTTACGGCAGTACGTACGTGACGGACCGGCCCGGCCTGGACGCCGCCGTCGAGGCCGGGATTCCGGTAATGCACCTGGGCCAGGTCGACGGAGTCCGGGCGGTACTCAACGGCTACCCGGCCGACTGGCTGACCGTGCTGCTGTGGTGTCCACGGGAGGTAACCGAGGCCCGGTCGGCTGACCGGGGCGACGCAGACACCCCGGCGCGGCTGGCCGCGTGGGACGCGACCCGCGCCGATCTGGACGCCAGCCCGGACTTCCGGTTCGACCTGACCATCCGTACGGACGAGGTCACGCCCGCGGTGGCGGCCGCGCAGATCCACCAGGCGCTCGCCGCTCCGCGCGGTGACGGCGAGCTGGTCATGGTCGACTTCGACGACACCCTGGTCGACCGGCTCTCGGCGGTGACCTCCTGGGTGGTCGGGTACTGCGCGGGGCACGGCCTGGGTGCGGAGGTCGAGCAGCGGATGTTGGAGGCCATGCGGATCCGGGCCGACCCGGACGTGGTCGAGCAACTGTGCGCGGAGCTCGGCCTCCCCGAGGATGCGGGCGAGTTCTGGTCCCGATACGAATCTGAGCTCGCCGCACTGGTGAAGCCCTTTCCCGGTGTGATCGAGGCCCTGGCCGCCGTCCGCAAAGCCGGCCACCAGGTGGTCGTCGTCACCAACGGCGGTTCGCAGATCCAGCGCGCGAAGCTCGCCGCGTCCGGCATCGCCGACGTGGTCGACGCCGTGTGCATCTCCGAGGAAGCCGGCGCCCGGAAGCCCAGCCGCCGGATCTTCGAGGCAGCGGCCGCCGCCGTCGGTCGGGACTTGGCCCAGGGCGGGTGGATGATCGGGGACAACGCCGCCCTCGACGTCGTCGGCGGCAGGGACGCCGGGCTGCGCACCGTCTGGATCTCACACGGCCGTTCCTGGCCTGGCGAGCCGAAGCCGGACCTCATCACCGAGACCGTCGTCGGGGCGCTCGCTCACGTCCACGGCGGTGCACCATGACATCGAATCAGCTGGTTCTCGGGGTACTCCACCCAGGAAGCATGGGGGCGGCCGTGGCGGCCTGCGCGGTCTCGGCCGGGGCCCGGGTGCTGTGGTGCCCGATCGGACGCAGCGCAGCGACCAGGGACCGTGCCGAGCAGGCCGGGCTGGAACCGGTAGCCGAGCTCTCCGGGCTGCTGGAGCAGTCCGACGTCGTACTGAGCCTGTGCCCGCCGGCCGCTGCCGAGGATGTCGCCCGTGATGTCGCCGAGCGTGGGTTCGCTGGGGTCTACGCCGAGGGCAACGCCATCAGCCCGGAGCGGTCACGGCGGATCGCCGACCTGGTGGGTCGCAGCGCGACGGTCGTCGACGGCGCGGTGATCGGCTCCCCGCCGATCGCTGGCAAGACGGCCCGGCTCTACCTCTCCGGCCCGTCCGACGCCACCGCCCTAGTGGGCGCGCTGTTCACTGGCACTGCCGTGTCGACTCCGGTGCTCGGCGAGGACATCGGGCAGGCCTCCGCGCTGAAAATCTCCTACACGGCCTACCAGAAGGCCAGCCGCGTGTTGGCCGCGCTCTCCTATGGTCTGGCACAGCACCACCAAGTCGACCAGGCGCTGTTGGAGGTGGCCGGCAAGCGGCAGGGCAGCTACCTGACCGAGACCGGCTACATCCCGAAGACCGCGGCCAGGGCGTGGAGGTGGGCACCGGAGCTGAAAGAAGCCGCCGATACCCTCCAGGCGGCGGGTCTGCCGGACGAGGTGCTACGCGCCGTGGCCGAGACGCTCGGCCGGTGGACCGATGCGAAGGACAACGGCGAGCTCTCGGTCGACAGCGCGCTCAAGATGCTGCAGGAGCCCAGGTGAGCGGGGACTTGTCGAACCGTCTGGCCGCTGGACCGTCAGATCGACACAGTGTGCTGGCGGCTACGCTCAGCGTTACCCGCAAGGGTAAGCTTTGCCATGCAGTTATTAAAAAGCTTTGCCGTCCGGGCCTTGGACAAGCCCGGACGGCATCAAGGTGGATCGGCGCCCCTGGCCGGGGGCCCGTCCCGGTCAACCACGCAAAGGGTGGTGACGTGATGAAGGGTACCCGTAGCGGCGCCCCCTCATACGTACGGCACCCCGCCGTGGAGTCGACCGGGTCGTCCCGGGTCTCGCTCCGGCGGGGTGCCGTCTCTGTATGTGTGGCCGGCCACGGCGGCCCCCTGGGTGGGGGTGTTCCGTGACCTAGCCCTCGTCTGCGGTGCCTGACCGTTCCACGGTCTAGCTCCGCCGGGCCGCCTCCCGGGGTTTTCCGCCCCGGTTCTCAGCAGCCCACCTGCTTCATCCCGCTCTCGGGCTTCCACACCGTTGAGCAGGTTGCTGGAGATCGGACTTTCCACCGGTCGCCAGCAGTAGTACCGGCCTCCGCCAAGAGGCCAACCCAACACGGTCCCTAGCCAGGACCAGCACCACCACCGGCTTCCAACCGGTTGCAGCACCGGCTCCGCTAGGAGCCATCCGCAGTCGGGGCCTTTCCAGGGGCCTCGGCTGCACCGCACCACCACGACCTGCACGAGACGAACGCGAGCGAGCGAAACGAGAGGAGGCAGTTCGGCACCCCCCGGAGGGGGTCTTACCAACACCCACGGGGGGTGCTTCTCACGAACACCCCCGAGGGGGCGCCGTTGCGTCCCCATGTACCTGTAGGGAGCTTTGTCATTATTGAGCAGGTCAGCGGGCCTTTCCAGTCTCGTGGTGTCCCCGTCGTCGGCGATGGGGTCCCCGGTTTGAGCTCGCACGATGAGGGAGGGGAGGGGGGAGAGTTCTCCTCCCCCCGTCCTGCCTTGGCATTCGTCCAGGGACCGGTTGGCGGACCGGTTGGCGGACCGGGCATCCACAGTCCCGGTACTGTGGCGGACATCACACGATCGGGTGAGCGCGTCGGAGGTCCCATTGACGGCCTCCCGGGTGTAGTTCCGGCCGCCCCGCTGGTTCCCGGCCAGCGCCAGGAGTCAGCCGACGCCTCCGCGACGGTCCCGACCCGGGCGGCCTGGGTGCCAGCCGAGCACCAGATGGTCACGGGTACGGCGGGCCGGGTCGCGCCGGACGGCTACTCGTGGATGCAGGCGGTGCACTGGCTGCACGGCACCGGCTTCTACGTACCGACCCACGGCCCGAAGTTCGGCGAGACCACCATCAAGCTGGCCGAGATCCTGTCGAAGCTGACGCCATGCCGGCCGACCATCGGCTACCTGATGCGGGTGCTGCGGTGCAGCAAGCGGACCGTGCAGTACCACCTGGAGATCCTGCGGGCGACGGGCCTGCTGGCCTGGCGCTCGGTCGGTACCCGGCTGCCGATGCAGAAGGGCCAGAGCCGGGTGGAGAGCCTGGCGTCGGAGTACGAGCGGCTGATCCCCCGCTCCTACGACCAGGCGCTCGGCATCCGTACCGCGGGTGAGGGCGTGGAGCGGCGGATGACTGGGATCTCGGAGGAGGGCCGGTCGGTCATTGCGGAACTCGGGAAGAAGGCCACCAGGAAGCTGCGCCGCACCCGCCGCACCACTCGTCACAGCCGTGCCGAACAGTCCGTCAGCACTCCGCGTTGCACCCCAATGGAGGGCGGTACCACCCACTACGCAAGCTCTCCCTCTGCGGATAACCAAAAAACTACGGGCGCAGCCCGTGACGCGAATTCGATCACCAGGAAGACGCGCGTTGCCCGGCCGATGGGGCAGCGGCGGCGCACGGTCCTCGGACAGGTCGTCACAGCGGCGATGATGGCCACCGGCGACCGGCTCGCCCGCATCGCCTACCGGCAGGTGCCATGGGTACGCCAGGCCAGCCATGACCAGCTGCGATGGGCTCTCAACGACCTCGCCGGCCGAGGCTGGACCGAGGACCGCGCCATCGCATGGCTCCACGAAATCGCAGGCCAGTTCTGGTGCGCCGGCCTGCTGTGGCGTCCCGAACGGCCCCACGCCCTTATCGCCCACGCCCTGCGCCAGGACGTCGACCAGGAGCAGCACGACCAGGAGCTCGTGGCCCGGGCTGCTCTCCGGGTGAAGGACACCTCCGTGGCTGCCGTCCGCGAGCGCACCAGCGAGTTGGAGTTTCTCTCCGACCTGTTCGGCGAGGCCGCCGCCCTTGCCCCAGCCCCCGTCACCGAGCAGGACCGGCAAGAAGCGCACTACCTCCCCGCCGCAGCCGCGGCCCGGATGGAAGCTGCGGGCGACCAGGCCATCGACCTGTTCGGCGTCGACATGGTCGCCCGCTACACGGCGCTGGCTGCCAACCCACACATCCGACTCGGCGTCACCCGCTGACCACCCCCACCAGGACCCGAACGGAGGTCTCCCGCATGACCAGCACCCCCGGCCAGGCGCCCACCGGCGCGGACCTCGCCCGCACCGCCCTGCGCGCCGCCCGCCACTCCGCGCGACTCAACGGCAACGCCCCGGCGAAGAAGACCCCGATGACCCGCCAGCAGATCGCCCGCGCCGGCCGTGACGCCCGTGAACCCTCCGCCATCGCCGCCGTCCTGCCCGCGATGGCTTCCGCACACGGTTGGGCTCTCGGCACCGCCCAGGGCACCATGCGCGACAACTGGGCCCAACTCGTAGGTCCCGAAGCGGCACTTCACTGGTACCCGGCCGGGTTCAACACGGCCACCCGCACCCTGCGCGTCACTTGCGACTCCCCGGCCTGGGCCACCAAACTCCGTCTGGAGCAGCGCGCCATCCTCGCCAAGCTCAACGACGCCCGGCCTGACACCGTCCGCTCCCTCGAAATCCGCGTCAGCGCCACCCCCCAAGCACCCGACGCCGGTCAGGGAACCGTTCCCTCCCAACCGCAGGCCGACCCGGCCCACACGCCGCAGGGACCTCCGGTCGCCGACAACCCCCTCTACCGGCAGCTCCGACAACGGATGCGCGACCAGGCCGTCATCCGCCAGACCGCGCTCGAGGAAGCCACTGCCGAGCGCGACGCCAACCTCGAGAAGTGGTTCCTCGGGCACTGCGGCTGGCTACGCGAGCCCGAGGACGTCCACCAACGCGTCCTTGAGAAGGCCCTGGCCACGGACAACACCGAGCACGCCCGACAGCAACGCGAACGTCACCAGGCCGCGCTCGCCGTCGCCCGCGCCAGCCGGTCCGGAGCGATCCCGCTGCACACTGCCCGCCCGGCCTGGCCGCGTACCGGAGCAGCGTGAGCTGCAGCCCGGGCGCAAGCACCTGGTGCAGGCTGGAGCACCGCCGACACCCGCGCTCGCGGGGAGGGCGTTGCCGGGGGCCTGGCCAACGTCGTACTGCTAGCTTCCCGGGCCCTCCTCCGCCGGAGCGACGTGGTGAGCGTTGTGCTGGCGGGCGAGGTTGCTGTGGCAGGAAAGGCGGACGGCTCCTGCCTTGCTGCGGTTCGGTCGGCGGTGTTATTCACCAGCTGCCGTAGCGGGCCCGGCACGGGGCGCAGGCGTGGGCGGTTCGCGGACCGTAGCGGTTGATGGGTGTACCGCAGCCGGCACAGGGCCCAAGTTCCCATGGTTTGCAGCCTGCTTCGGCGGCGGCGGCCTGGCGCTGGTCCCAGGTGATGTTGATGGTCGGGCATTCGCTGGGTGGACGGACGGCGGCGGGCTGGGGTGTGGGCGGGATCCGGGTGATGGTGATGGCGGGCCGGATGGTCTCGCCCGAGTCCCGGGGCGGCTGCGGCGCGGAGCGGCAGTCCGATTCGGTGCGTGTCCGGATGCATTCGGCGTCCCGTTGTACGGGGATCCGGATCCGCTTCTTCTTCGGAACGGTCTCGGGAGGGGCCTCCTGGCCGCCGTTGTCGGTGAACTGGTCGAAGTCGGTGCGCGATATCCAGAACCGCAGGGTGCGCTGGCTCTGCTTGGTGGTGAGGGGGACGTAGTCGCCGGCGGCGATGTCGCGGACCAAGTCGTCCAGCTGGCGGGCGCGCGGCTCCCAGCGGGGGTGCCAGCCGCCGCATCGTCCGCTCCGGCGGACGGGGCACGGCAACGGGTTGGTGTGGTCGCACTTGTCGAGTTCGAGGTGACGGACGCCTCCGCGGACGAGCATGTCGCGGTCGTTGAGTATCGCCTCGGGCGGCAGGTTGTCGGTGCGGCTCCAGTGCACGTGGTCGATCAGCGGGGCCTTGGGGTCGAGGACGTGCCAGACGGGGGTGACGCCCTCTTCACGGGAGATGAGGTCACGTTTGCGGACCGCCGGGACGGTCGAATACGCGAGCTGGGGTTCGAAGCCGATCTGCCGCCCGTCGGCGCCGGTGACCAGGACGTCAGTGCGTCGCCGGCCGTCCGCAGCGCGCACCTCCAGTTCGGCGTGGAACCCGCCGAGCTCGGCCGCCCGGGCGAACCGCTCCTTCAAAGCCTTGTGCTGGTCGCTCTCGCCGTCGCCGTGGTCTCGCTGGTCACGGTTGTGGTGGGCCGCGATCTTGAGGCCCCGTTTGGCATAGACGTACATCCACTCGATCTGGCCGGGGTTCTGCTTGTAGCAGGTCGGGCAGTAGAGGCCCCTCTGTTCAACGGGGCGTTTGTCGGCGAGCAGGAGTTCCCAGAGGCCTTTGAACTGCGGGTACCCGAGGTCGGAACGGTCGAGGTCGAGGAGTCCGTCGACCAGGACGCAGAAGACAGGGTTGCGCTTGTAGTAGGACGGGCCTGCCGTACTGTCCATGGAACCTCGTCTCAGTTGTCAACTGCACACGAAGAGAAGTTGATTGTGCCTTGCAGCACTGACAGGTCGGCCCCTGTCCGTTCTGCACCGAACCAGCAGCCGACCCCGCAATCGCTTTCCCGAACAAATGAACGATCTCCTGTGTGGGTAGAACTGCGCGTCTTGCCCTCCCTCACCTCCGGTAACCACGAGCAAAGGATTGCAGTGGGCCACTAGAGTGAAACGATGGCGGACACGGACACTCCACGCGACTTGGACGAACTCGCAAAGCTGATCCCGGAGATCCGCCCTATCGACGGGGCGCCGCAAGAGGTCGTAGCGATCGGCGAACGCTACTGGGCGCTGGCCGGCTTCGTAGAAGGCCAGCCCGTACCGGTCTGGTCCGAGAGGACCAGCGCGATCGACACCACGGGCTGGGGCCGACAGCACTACGTCATCGCCGCAGCCGGCGTACGCGCTACCATCCCGGGACGGTGCTGCCCCAAGTGCGCCGGCCCCCTCACACTCACCTCGCGTAACGCCTTCCAACAGGTCTGCCTCGACGCCACCCCAGACTGCGTCGACTGCACCACGTCCATCACCACCGCGGCGCAGCTCCTCACCAGCCCTACCCGCCTGGCCAAGGTTGAGGAGAGACGTGTCGAAGCCGAAGCCCAGCAGGTTGTCGTGAAGGCGCGGACCGCCTGGGCCCAGCAGCAGCAAGCCGTCGTTGACGAGCAGCACCCGACCGTCTTCCCCTCATCCCGGCAGCAGCTTCCGAAGTCGTCGGTCCGGGCGATGCTCGGGACTCTCGCTGTCCTGCGCTACGCACCGACCACCACACCCATCACCGATGTCGCCTCATGGCCGGTGCCGCTTCACCCGGACCCCGACGCCATCGCCACGCTGCTGGGCGATGCGGTCCAGGCAGGGCTGCTCGCGGTCCACTCCTCAAGCCCGCTGAACGCCTTCCTCTGGGAGCCGGCCTCCTACGACGACGCGCTGGCCAAAGCCGGCGGCGACCTCGGCGCCGCCGCCCCTCCGGTGCTCACCCACTCCTTCTATCCCTCCCGGGCCCACTACTTCGCGCCCTACGGCGCCAGCTTGGGCAAGTCCGCCGAGGCCCTCGATGCACTTCTCGCGGAGCACTTGGACATCGGCGCGCTGACCGTCGGCCAGCAGGACGACCTCCTCGTGGTCGCCCGGGAGCTGATCGCGGCCGAGGCTCTGCGCTATTTCCGGTCCCGGCTCGAGCACGTGCTCCTGCCCGTTGTACCGGACAACCATGCGGCCCGGCTGCACGAGGCGGCTCTCAAGGTTGCGGAGCATCGGCCTCTCGGCGAGATCTACAACCTGGTGTGGAGGGCGACCCGGGCAGCGGCTGAGGCCGCGCAGGCGAATCCCCGGGCACCGAGAGCCAACATGACCACCTACGCCGTCAACCACTTCGAGACCCAGTCCCAGCGGGCGTCGGTGGAAGCGGACTGGCCGATCAAGCCGTTCAGCGAGCTCAGCGGCCAGGGACCGGCGGCGATGACCCGGGTCCTGTTCTATGGGCTCTTCGACAGCAACCCGGTCGACTCCGGGCTGTCCCGGCTCAGGGACCGGTTGCCCACTCCTGCGGCCGAGCCGCTGCCGGCCTCGGCTTCGTCGCCGCAGGCGCGGACGACGGAGCCGGCGACGGTAACGTTCCCTCTGGCCTGGCTCTCGGAACACCCCACCCGGTGGAAGCCCAGCGATGTACCGGCCGCCCTCAGCCACCTGACGAAGCGCTGGGCCGACGCCGAGGAACCTCACGAGGGACTCGACGGTGTAGCCCATGCCTCGTTCCAGCTGGCGGCCCTGTTCGCTGAGCTCGCCCCGGTGATCGGCGGGCGCGAGGCGGCACTCGCGGTGGTCGCCGCAGTTCCGCAAACCGTCGCTCGCGAAGCCGACGCCGCGAATCTGGCGAGCTGGATCACCGCCCAGCTCGGAGTGCTGCTCCTGGAGCTCTCCGGTACGGCGGGCGGGTTCCCCGGAGCACCGTACGTGGCAGACGCCTCCGCGCTGGAAGGCTGGGAGGAGGAGTCGCTGCCACTCCGCAGGATGCGGACACTGGACGATCCCGAGGTCGTCGAACTGGCCGACCGTTTCGTGGACCTGCTGGGTGAGCAGTTCGCCGAACTCGACCTGGATGGGCTGGACGATCGTTCGAGGTCGCACCTGGGAGCGAAGATCCGCTCCGAGGTCAAGGCCATGTTCAACTCCGGCTACTCGTTCCCGCTGATCGAGGAAGCCGTGAGGGCCAGCGCCCCGGACCTTGCCTCCGGGGTGTCCCGGTATGTCCGCGGATCCGGCGACCTTCGGCACGATGCCGCCACCGTTTGGCTTCGGGCCTGGCGCCGGTCGCCGGTCGAGGCGAAGAGGTGGAATGCCTGGCCGTCCATCGAAGACTGGGCTTCCTTCAAGGAGAGCCTCGAACAGGTCATTGCGGAGGAAACAGACCCAGCCGAGATCCTTCGGATGGCCCACAGCGCGGGCACCGACCAATGCCAGGGGTTGTGGCTCGTCGGCAGCGACTTCGAGATGCCGCCCTCCCTACGCTGAGAGAATCGGTGCGGGCTGAGCTGGACCGGGTGGCTCTGCTGACCGGGAAGGCCAGCGCCACGGCCGCGCCAGCCGACCGGCTGCATATCCAGGGCGGCAGCGCCCTGGTGACCGACCCGATCGGCTGGCTGCTCGCCAAGGGCCTGCCCCAGCGCGCCGAGTGCGCCCACCCGGCCTGCGACGACGGACTCCGCCTGGACACCCGCACCGACTGCGTGACCTGCGAGAAGCAGCTCACCAACCGCCGCTCGATCCGCCACGCCCTGGTCCGCGAAGCCGTCGCCCAGCTCCCGGACAACGCCACCGGCGACCAGCGCCGCACCGCGGTCGACGAACGACTGCACCGGCACGCGATGCTGCGCGCCGAACAGCAGGTGTTCGACCGTCAGCGGGCCGCGCAGCGGCGGGCCGAGGCGGACGCCCGCCGGGCCGTGCAACGAGCACAGGCCGAGGCCGCCGAGGCGGCCCACAGGGCGCTGCCGTGCGAGGACTGCGGCACTGAGCAGGCCGGCGGGCTGTGCCCGTCGTGCTGGGCCGCACGCTCGACCCGTAGCGTGATCCGGGAGTGCGTGAACCTGGCTTTCGCCGGGTCCGCCGACCGGGCAGACCTCAACACGACCGCCCGCCGTGTCCAGGCCGAGCTGCGCGAGACGATGCTCCAGGCCCGTCCGGCCGGCGCGAGCCGCGAGGACGTCCGCGCGTCCGATCTGCTCGCCGCCCAGGGAGCCGTCGCCGAGTACCGGGCCCGCGCCCTCGACCTGCTGGCCCGATCCCCGCTGGCCGACGTCGAGGCCGAGCTCGCGCACGACACCGCAAGGCGCTCCGCCCACCGCCACCCCACCCGCGCCTCCGCCCTGGCCGCCGCCGACCGGGCCGCCGAGCAGGCCCGCACGGCCACCGCCCGGTACCTGCTCCTCCAGCGCCTGGAAACCGTCCAGAGGCTGCGCGAGCGCGCCGACCGAATCCGCGCGACCGCCGCCGCTCCGACGCGCGAGGCGGTGAACGCCTGATGACCCAGGCCCAGACCAGCGGCGCGGACCTCGCCCGCGCCGCCCTGCGCGCCGCCCGCCAAGCCGCCCGTACAAGCGGCACCGCCCCGGCCCACCGCACCGCCCGGGCCGTCCGGACGACCACGTCCGCCCCGACGTCCTCATCCTCGACGACTTCGCGATGCGCCAGCTCACCGCGGCCCAGGCCGACGACCTCTACGAGCTGGTCAGCGAGCGGCAGGGCCGGTCCCTGATCATCACCAGCAATCGGGCGCCCAGTGACTGGTATCCGCTGTTCCCGAACCCCGTCGTCGCCGAGTCGCTCCTGGACCGGCTGATCAACACCAGTCACCAGGTCATCATGAACGGACCCAGCTACCGGCCCAACAAACGACCCAAGAACCCGACCGACAGGACCGACGGACCCCGATGAAGTAGCGGCAAATCCGGTGGACAGCGTCGCGATACTGCCGTCATGGCCGTCACCCAGCAACTTGCCCGAGTCCCGGCGGAGTACCTCGCCGCCTGCCGTCAGTCAGCCGCAGAATCACCTGACGGAGATCATCACTGGGATCCGCCGTCCGCGGACTGTCTTGATCTCGACTGGGCACCGGCCATGCTGGAGCGTGCCTGCGAACTCACGCGACTCGACGCTGTCCACCTGGAGGCGCTCAAGCGCGCGACCGATGGCGACAGCGGCATCGATCTGGACTTCCTCAACGCGAACCCACATGCGATCGCTTTCTTCAGCAACTCCACTCCGACGGCCCTCTGTCCAGACGCAGTTGCCCGGGTGTCGGCACTGCTCGGAGAGATCGATATGCAGGCGATCCTCCAGTCGGTCCTGGACAGCGGCGCAGGATCCGAGCTCGGCTACGGGTTCATCGGCGATCCAACGGAGTACCTGCTGGGCCACTTCGGTGCGCTACGTGAGTTCTACGCGGAGGCTGCCCGGAGGGGCCTTCTCGTCGTGCTGTGGTGGGACTGACCCAGTAGGCCTCCTCGATCAGCCGACAGCAGGGACCGGAGCGGCCGGCTCAAGCCCGCGGGCAAGGCATGGGGAATTACGTGACCACAGCCATGGGGAATTACCTGACCGTCGACAACGTCGCCGGCCTCGGCCGCGCACTGCTCCCAGGGACCAGGAATCCACACCGCAGCCGTCCGCGCCGCGGAGCATCCACCCCCGCCGATCCTCCCGTTCGGCGGACACACGGCCACGTGATCGGCGATCCTTTCGTTCAAGCCGGGCACAGGGGACGAAACCGGTGCAGGCGCTACCGTGGGGATCGGAAGTTGAGCGACAGCGAGCCGCCAGCGAATTCGCAGGACGCCACCTTCGAGGTGCCGTACGACCTGGGCGCCGAGCAGGTCGTCCTCGGCACGATGATGCGCTCGAAAGACTTCATCGCCGACGCCGTCGACACAATCCGCCCCGCCGACTACTACCGCGTGGCGCACGAGCTGATCCACTGCGCCATCCTCGACCTCTACGCCCGCGGCGAGCCGGCCGATCCGATCACCGTCGCCGCCGCTCGACACGCGCGGTGAACTGACACGATGCGGTGGCCAGAGCTACCTCCACTCCCTGGTCAACAGCTTCAGAAGCATCGCCCACGCCGACAAGATGCTCGACCGGGTACGGGAGACAGCCCTGCGTCGACGGCTCCTCCAGGCCGTCCTGCGGATGGACCGGGCCGCGCAGAGCGATGCACCGGTCGAGGACATCCTCGCGGCCTGCACGGCCGAGTTCTACGCGGTGACCAGCTCCCAGCCGGAAGTGGAGGGGCTTGCCGACACCCTGGTCGGCGCTCTCGACGAGATCGAGGCCCGAGGCTCCTCCGGGACCGTCCTCGGAATCCCCACCGGGTTCGCCGACCTGGACCTGCTGATCAACGGTCTCCGTCCAGGACACCTCGCGGTGGTCGCTTCCCGGCCGGCCATGGGCAAGAGCACCTTGGCCCTGGACATCCTGCGCAGCTGCTCGATCCACCACAAGTTGCCCTCCGTCGTGTTCACCCCGGAGATGGGCCGCAACGAGGTCGCGATGCGCCTCCTTGCCGCCGAGGCCCGCGTTCCTCTGCACCACATGAGGGCCGGCAAGATGACCGACGACGACTGGACCCGCGTGGCACGGCGGATGCCAGACGTTGCCGAAGCACCGCTGTTCATCGACGACTCGCCGCACATGACGCTCACCGAACTCCGGGCCAAGTGTCGGCGCCTCAAGCAGCGCAACGACATTCGCCTCGTCGTGGTCGACTACGTACAGCTCCTCGACTACGGGCTGCGCAGATTCCAGAGCCGCTACGAGGAGATCAACGAGATCACCCGGCACCTCAAGATCATGGCCCGTGAGCTCCAAGTGCCGGTCGTCGCGCTCTCGCAGCTCAACCGCGGCCCGGAGCAGCGGCTCGACAAGAGGCCGATGGTCTCGGACATGCGGGACTCCGGCACCCTCGAGGACGACGCGGACCTGGTGATCCTGCTGCACCGTGCGGACGCCTACGAGAAGGAGTCCCCGCGCGCCGGGGAAGCCGACCTGATCGTCGCCAAGCACCGCAACGGGCCCACCGCCACGATCACGGTCGCGTTCCAGGGCCACTACAGCCGCTTCGTCGACATGACCCGCGACGCCGACCTGCCGCAGCAGAACACCGGGGAGTCCGACGAACCGGACAAGGAGCCCCAGCCCTCCCCGTAGGGGACGTGGTGCCTGTCTCCCGCAGTCCCGGGATCAGAGGCTGGTTCGACGGGCGCTGGGCCGAGTTCGGCCGCGACGGGCCAGCACGGAAGGAGAACGCGGCACCAGCACCGGGATCCCCGCACGCTCGGCAGCGCGACGGCGCTCGACCCCCATGCAGAAGATGCAGGCGTCGCCCGCCGTCGGGTCGGTGGGCGCGCCAGGGTGGATGTTGCAGCCCGAGGTGTTGCGCGGGCGGGAGAGCTCACGCGCGACACAGAACGCCTGATGGAGCGCGTCGGCTACCTCCGCGAACTCGCTGTCCGACGAACGCAGTGACAACGAGTAGGAGAGATGGTTGACGGCGTCCAGGTGATGGCGGAGCAGAGGAAGGTCGTACGGGCCGTCGGGGACCGGGTAGCCCAGGCTGTTGGTGCGCGCCGGCGGGGGAACGTCCGCCGGGTGGGTGCCGCGCCGGCGAGCGCTGTTGCACAGCAGGCATCGAGTCCAGCCCTGCGGCGCTTCGGGGTCGACCGCGCCGTCGGGATGGGTGGTGCAGCCGGTGCGGCTCCGGGGCGGGGCGAGGTTGGCGGCGGTGCGGAACGCGGCGTACAGGTCGTCAGCAACGGGTTCGTACTCGGCCGGGTGCGCGTCGGCCCACAGGCCCAGCACGGCATCCCCGATCGAGGCGACCTTGGACCGGAGCTCGCCCAGGAGGAACGGCCGGCCGGTGGGCACGGAATAGCTCTGGGACCGCAGAGTCTCGCTCATCGGACCAGAGTGGCACGCGCCTCGCGCCGTTCCAAACGCGGGAAGTGACGATTCGGATAACGTGCCCTGGGACCGGTGCGTAGCGGTGATGGGGCGGGAGAACAGTGATGAGCGATCATCAGGGGACCGAGGCGGCACTGTCCGGACTGCCGGAGCAGCGAGGGCTCACAGGAGCCTTCGACCTCCTCGGCAAGCGCCACTTCAGCTGTCCTTGGCCGCAGCTCGACCCCGTCCTGGACCTCGGCCCGGGACGACTGGTGGGCATCGGCGCCTACCACGGACGCCGCGAGGCCGTCGCCGGGCTCGACATCGCGCTCCACACCGCCGCCAACGGGCACAACTCCGTGCTCTTCGCCCCCGAGCTCCCCGCCCGCAACAACGTCCCGAACCTGCGCATCGAACGGGGGCCGGAACCGACACCCGACCGGATCCGCGAGACCGTCACCAACCTCACCGCCCTCCGGCAACGGCCTGAGGTCGTCGTCGTCGACGACTTCACCCTCCTGCGCCTCGACCCCCCAACGCACCACACCGACGCCTACGACCCCTGGGACGACCCCGACGACGAGGACGAACTGGACCCAGCAGTGCGCGAAGCCGACGAGATCGGCCGCCAACTGAAGCTCCTGGCAACCCACCACGACCTGGCGGTCGTCGTCATGGCCCACATCACGCCGCCCTTCAACCGCACCACCGTGCTCACCACCGAGCACCTCGGACTCGCCGCCTCCCTGGAGTACGACGCCGACGTGCTACTCCTCCTGCGCCGTACGGATGCCCGCAGGGTCGATGTCCACGTGGCCAAGAACCGGAACGGTCCCACGCCGCACCACTTCACCGCGGACTGGTAGCAGAGCCGCACACCCGGGAAGCCCGAGGAGAAACATGCACCGGAACCGGTGTGACGAGTGCGGTTCGACGGGGACAGCAAAGCCCCGAAACGGCGACCGCGACCTGATCGCCTGCGACGACTGCTGGCCTCCCGAGCGTCTCTCTGCCGTGGAACGAGGCTGGCGCCGGCAAGACGACTACGGATACGGGCTGGAGTACGCCCCAACCGAATACGACGACACCTCCCACCATGAACCGGTCGACGACCCCATCGGCGATCCGGTCGAGGAGGCATTCGAGCGAGCCTGGAGAGAAGGCCACCTGCGACGAGACAGCCCAGCCGCCCGCGCCTGGAAAGAACGACGCTGGCAGAGGTGAACCCCGGTCCTGGTCCTACTGGCCTGGCCCGACTCTGGCCCTGGTGGATGAAGCCAGACCGCTCTGCTCGAACAGCAGCATGCAGCCGTCGGTGAAGTGCTCGCAGGCGTAGTCGCACCGGCCGCGTCCGTCGGGTCCTGCCAAGCGCCGCGCCACACTCGCTCGCGGGTGCCCGGCCACCGACCGGGCACCCGCACTGTTCTACCTCAAGCGGTTCAGGGACCGGGCGCTCATGCCGAACAGCACATTTGGCTGCTCGTACGGCTGACCCCCGCGCGTGCGGGGAGGACGTGGTCCTCTTCTTCTCCGCCGAGCGTGACGACGGCTGACCCCCGCGCCCGCGGGGAGAACGTCCAGGCCGGGAGCGTCAGCGGCTGAACCCCGCGGGCACGGGGAAACCCCGCCCGTTCTGCCTGCGACATTGCAGCCTGCCGGACGCCAGCCGATCCCTTCCTACTGTGAGCGGACAGTTCAAGATCCGTTCTGGCGGACAGCCCAGGTCCTTCTTCGTGGACAGCTGATCTCCCTGTCTGCTGGGCCGTTCGTGTCGGTTCCAAATAGGTGACCCGGCTGCGGCTACGCTGGCGGCGGTGGTTTCAGCCCGCTGGCGCTCGACGATTGCGTGATTCTCCAAGGCGCGGTGCGAGGTTGAGGTGTTTCCCAGGCCCTGACTCATGACGGGAGTCGATCACTTTTCAGCGCGATCAACCGGGAACAGGTTCGTCGGCTCGAATTTTTGTTCTATTTTCCGTCCTTCAGAACTTCTTCGATGTGATCTGCTGCCGCGATATTTCCCCTGGTCTTGGACAGGCGTGATCCTACGGTCTCTACTTTTTCGCGAAGCTGGCTATCCTGGACGGTTTGGAATAGGAACTGCGCATCCGCGTCGGCCGGGATTTTGTGCGCTACGCCGGCACGGATGCACGATTCTGCGAGCAGGGCCTGTTCGCCGCCAGCCGGGGCGACGGCCATGGGCTTGCGTAGAACGAGTGCATTCAGCACCGGGGCTGACGTGGCACTGGTTATTACCAGCTCAGAGCTGTCGACGAGTGGCGACATCCAGGGGAGCCTGACGACGCAGATATCTGCTGTCTTGCTCGGCGCGGGCGTGTCGGTCCGTCCCACTTCGACGACAGCCTGGAACGGTCCGTCGGAGAAAAGCCTGTTAAGTGTGGGCCATGGGTTGGCTCCGTCGAACCACCTGCCCAGGTGAACGTAGATGAGGGGTTTGCCCCGCCTGGCTACGGTCTCCATCACTCTGTCCACGTCCACCTTTGACGGTGCTGGCTCCCACAGGCAGGGGCCGATGTGGTGGACGTTCTTCGGGAGCAGAGCGCCTGGGTGCTCCAGGGAAGGGTCGCCTTGCAGAAGGAAGCGGGCGCCGAGGAGAGCTCGTTCCGCTTCGCTGTCCTTGATTCTTCCGAAGCCAGTGGCATCACGAGCTTCCTGCAGGAACCGGATGGTTTCCCGGATGCGCCACTTCCTCCTGGCAGGGAGTTCGGATTCCCCTTCCGCTCCTGACATGTAAGGCCAGAGATGAGCAGCTTGCCCGAGTATCACCACCGGTACGTCGAGTTTCTCGGCGGCGAGCAGTGCGCCGTGGCATAGAACCGAGGTGACAATGATGTCAGGGCGCGTTTGCCGGGCCGCTTCAATTATCACACGGTACTGGTCGGGCTGATGGCGGAACCAGAACCTCACGGACATGGACCCCTGGCCGTCGTCTGTCTCCTCCAGTTTCGCTGGTATGCCCTCCGAGGCGGCCGGTGGAGCAATTGATTTGCTCCCGACGATTGTGACTTGGTGTCCACGCCGGATGAGCTCGGTTCCTACGGTGATGGACGGATACAGGTATCCGGGGTCACTCAGGGGGCACAGGAGAATGTTCAAGTCCGCGTCCTGTCCTGTCGGGGCGTGTACGTGCTACACGTAGTTAGTTTCAATAGCCGCAGTCTCTTCGCTGGGCGCTGTCTGCCTGGAAGAGCGGAACATGGCTGCGGTGGCGATGGCTGCGATGGCTGCGTTCGCGAGGAATGCCGTCTGAGTGCTGGCGAGGTCTGCAACGGCGGCGAATGCCAGGTAGGAAACCGGAGTGAGGCCGGCGGATGTGAAGCTGACGACACTGACGACGCGGCCTATGTAGGCGCGGTCGGTTCCGGTCTGGATCAGTGCCACGAGTATGGACCCGGCGGGTCCCAGAGCGAGGCCGACTGCCGCAGAGGCGACGCAGACTGCGACGGTGTTCGGTACGAGGCCGACGGCAGCCAGCAGCGGCGGCTGAATCGCGAGGAAGCAGGCTGCGGTCAGGGCAGGGTTCTGCGTAGGCCGGCGCATAGCCAGCGCGAGGGAGCCGGCGATGGCGCCGGCGCCGAAGCAGGCCTCGATGATCCCGTAGGTTGTTGACGTCCATCCGCGGAGTTCGACGAGAAGCGGCAGGCCGACGTTGAAACATCCCAGAACGGTGAAGTTGAGGCAGGCGATCACTACGGCCAAGACCCTGAGCTGTGGGCGGGCCAGCACGTAGCGAATGCCTGTCGGGTCGACACTGCGAGCCTTCGGACTGTCTGCGGTTGGGGAGGAGCGGCCCGGCAGATGCGCGACCAGGAACGCGCCCAGGGCCAACGCGAACAGCACCGTACAGGTGATGGTCGCGGCCGGGGTCTCACCTACTGCGATGATCAGTCCAGCAGCTGGAGCGCCGATGATGGTGGCGGTTCGCTGAGCGGCCTGAAGGATGCCGGTGAGCCGCGGTAGTTGCTCGGGCGGGGCCAGCATCGCTGGCGCCGCACCCAGTGCGGGGAGGTTGATCGCGTCGATCGCACCGAAGACCACGGCCACCACTGTCAGTGCGACCCAGGAGTGTGGGACGGCGAGTGTGACAAGGGCGGCCGCCGTCATCACGGCGACGCGACCCGCCTGGGTCGCCAACGCCAGGCGCCGGATGCCCAGGCGGTCCACCAGGTTCCCCCCGAGAAGCATGAGGAGAGCACGCGGCACGGTTCCGGCTCCCATGACCAGCCCCGCGCGCAGTGGATCGTCTAAGTGGCTGGCTGACCACCCCAAGGTCGTCAGCCATACCTGGTCCCCGACCATGGACGCGGTGTAGCCCGCGAAGAACGTGCCCATCCGCCTGGAGCGGACCGATGACATGCCGACAGGTGTCTTCACAGCAAATCCCCCCTACCAGTTCAGGCTGTCACTCGTGATCCGCGGCGGCATCATCAGCCAGCGGAAAGGCGTGGATCATTGTGAAGACCCGCCGGCGCGAGCTGTCCGCCCCAGTTGGTGTCCGCCGGGACCACCGGCGCACCACACTCTGAAGCTCGGCCGCCATCTCTTCCAGCTCGTCTGGCGTCAACTCCAGCGACGTGTCCGTCTCCACCGCCGCGTTCAGCCACTCCTTCGGCCACTGGTCCCAGGTATGAAGCCATTGGGTCAAGCGCTCCATGCGGCGTTCGCTGAACATCTGCTGTGCCAGGGACGAGACCCGGCGGTGTGAGGGGGAGTCGACGAAATCCGCCGGCGACCACTGCAGGCCGCCGGGGACAGCCTTCCACCAGTGCTGCCTGCGGTCGGTTCCCTCCTCTGCGGCTTCCATGACCAGCCCGGCTTTGTGGAGCTGTGACAGGTGGTAGCTCACTGAGCCGATAGCCAGATCCGATCGCCGGGCCAGCTCGGAGACGGTGCTGGCGCCGTGGTGCACGAGGAGCTCGTACAAGCGGATGCGAGCAGGGTGCGCCATGACGCGCAGGGCGTCGATCGAGGTCGCCGGCGCAGTCACCTCACTCGTGGGCATCTCTTCAGACATGCCCCAAGGGTAGCAGATGCACAAGAAATCTTGTGCAAACGAATTACTCAAGATGCCTTGTGCAAAAATCGTTGACCTGCCTACGATCCTTGCATCGCGAGTGGTGAGGGGAGGGGACCATGAGCGGCATCACGATCTACGTCGAGGAGACCGACGTCTTCTGCGGCATCCAGTCCTGACGCCGGCCTGACGGCCGAGGAGGACAGCCCGTCTTGCTGTCCTCTGGCATCGCGAGTGGTGAGGGGAGGGGACCATGAGCGGCATCACGATCTACGTCGAGGAGACCGACGTCTTCTGCGGCATCCAGTCCTGACGCCGGCCT
>NZ_JBHXLL010000035.1:87373-92914 GCF_042721415.1 Kitasatospora sp. NPDC058444
CTGACGGCCGAGGAGGACAACCCGTCCTCTGGCCAGGGGTGGTGCACGACTCTCACGGAGAGCTGCGCCACCCCTGGCGCTTTTCATCCCACAACACTGCGGAGGGGAACCACGATGGGGGAAGCCCGGCTTTTCGAGTCCGAAGACGGATGGTGGTATGCAGACCACCCGAAGGTCGCACATCTGCCGGCTGGCGCCGTGGAGAACGGCCGCCTCGTGGACGAAGCTCGGCAGACTCTCGAGCAAGGGGGCTTCTTCAAGCCCAAGAAGGCGCCGTTCGGCCTGACGGTCCTTACCGCCACATCGTGCAACCTGGGCTGTCCGTACTGCTTCCAGAACACGGCACCCGCCGACGAGTCGGTGACTCCCTTCGCGCCGCCGCGGATCAGTCGCCGCCTTCTTGCACAAGACGACGTCGAGAGGATCGCCAACTTTGCACAAGAGCGCATGAGCCTCTTGGACTTCGACAGCATCTCCCTGGTGATCTTCGGCGGGGAGCCGCTCCTCAACCCCAAGGGATGCCTCGAACTGCTCAGGCGCCTACGACCGCTTGGGCTCGCGGAGTCCATGATGATCAGCAACTGCGCACTGCTGACTCCATCACTGGCCCGCCAGCTCGATGACGAGGGCCTTCAGCGCATTCAGGTCAGCTTCGACGGGCATCGGTCGGACCATGACGGCACGCGCTTTGATCGAAGGGGGGCCGGGACCTACGACAAGATCATGAAGAACGTGGGACGCGCCATGCAGGAGACCTCCCTTGCCTGGAAGATCAGGGTCAACGTCTCCCACCACAACCTCGAGGGAATTCCTCAGCTGATCGAGGACCTGGCGAAGCTGCCCATCGCACAGTCATCGGTGTCCTTCGCGCCAGCACTCGTAGACGACCACAACATCGGGTATGAGAACCATCTGAGCTACGAGAACCTGGCGGACAAGTTCATCGAGATGATCGACCTGGCTTTTGACGCCGGCCTCTCGGTTCCCGCCCTGGGGGTCCCCGTCAGTAAGTGCGTCCACTGCTCCGGATTCGCCGGCGCCAGCGGCGCGGTCGTCAGCGCCGACGGCACCCTGTACAGCTGCTGGGAAACCGCAGGGAAGCCGGAATGGACCGTGGGAAATATTTCTGACGGCTATCTTCCGGAACAGGAAATAAAAGACCGGTGGGTAGCCTGTGATGCCGCTCCAAAGCCTCACGGAACAAAGGCTCAGAGGAAGAATTTTTATGACACGGTAGACAACCACATCCTTACCCGGACGCACCTTCGTCGGGACACGAAGAAGGCTGGCCGGATATAAGAAAATTCCTCCAGAACGCAACTCCGACATACGCCCAGTACCAGACAATCTGCCATGGCGGTCAGCAGTGCGTTCGCCGAGGCGGCCGGCGGGGCTGGCGGACCTCGCCTACCGACTCCCTTCCACAAGCACCGTCCATTTGCGCCGACGTACCAGCAGATCGGTCGGGCGGCCGGTCAATCTTCATGCTGGGAGCCGGACTCCAGGGTCGGCGCTCCAGAGCTGAGCGGGAGCTGGTCCGGGCATATGCGCAACGGCTGCGAGCGGCTGACAGGCGACACGTCGGCCTGCGGGCGGGAGCTTGTGTTGCACCTGTACGTCCGGTGGCCGTTGTGTGCCGACACGGAGCGCGGGAGGCAGACCTCCGCCCAGCACATCCCAAGGCTGACGTTCTGGTGCGGGTAGTGCGCGGTGGTGGCGATTCGGAAGGTATACGAGCAGGTGCTCCTGGCACTGGGCGGTCGGGCCAGGGGGCCCGGCCGCCCACCATGGCGCTGGCACGGCGGCGCATGTTGTGGACAGGTGCCAACCCATGAGCGAGCCTCGGTGACGCCGTCGAACGGCTGGTCACCCACCCGTCCGTCGCGTCCTCAAGTTCCGGGCACCTGCTCAGTCGGTCTAGCAGTGGGAGGCTTCCGCGTAAGGGATGACGGCGTTCGCCATCGGCATCGCCGGATTCCGAGCGTGGCAGCGCGCCGCTGGAGCTTCTCCAGCCGCGGTGGCTTTGCAGGCGCTGTCGGCGGCTGTCGGCAACGGCCCAATTTGAGGCCGGTCTCAACGGTTCAATCGTTGGCCATCGTGCGCTCTCGCTGGTTCAGTCGTTGTCGGTGGCGGTGGGGACGCGGCGGAGTTCGCGGCCCCGCATGCGGTAGGACTCGCCCTTGAGGGAGTGGACCTCGATGGGCGGCGGCGAGGCGGTCGACCCACTGGGCGGCGGTGGCGAAGGCGACTCTGTGGCCGGCCTGACAGGCCCGGATCGCCAGCCCGGTCGCGATATGTGTCTTGCCCGTGCCCGGCGGCCCGAGGAAGATCGCGTTCTCCCGGGCGGCTATGAAGTCGAGCGTTCCCAGGTGGGCGAGTTGCTGGCGCGTCATTCCGCGCAGATGGGCGAGGTCGAGTTCCTCGATCGTCTTGATCGCGGGGAAGCGGGCCGCGCGGATGCGGCCCTCGCCGCCGTGACTGTCGCGGGCCGAGACCTCCCGCTGCAGGCAGGCGACGAGGTACTCGAGGTGGCTCCAGGACTCGGCCTGGGCGCGTTCGGCGAGCCGCTCGGCGGCGTCCAGCAGCGCGGGGGCTTTCATCGCGCGGGCTAGGAAGGCCAGGTCGGCGGTGGTCTGTCGGGTGGTGCGGGCGGCGGGAACGCCTGTTTTCGCCGCGTCGGTGGTGGTGTTCGGAGACCCCAATTGGAGAGCAGGTGCCAGTGGCCGTCGATCAGATCCCCGGTGGTCCGCGAGGGCACCATCCGGGCCGTGATCATCCTGGAGTAGCCGGAGACGATGATCAGGACCGGCGGGCGGCCCGACTGTCCGTAGCCGAGCGGGATGTCCACCGGCGGGAACCACAGATCGCACTGCGCGAGCTCTCCGGGCTGGTAGACCGTCCGCGAGACCGGATCCGCCGGCAGATAGGCAGGACGCAGTTCACGCACCCGCTCCCGCAGGATCGACAGCCCCCGCTCCCAGCCGATCCGCTCCGCGATCACCGTGGCCGGCATCGTCGGGGTCTGCTTCAACAGCTCCCGAATCGCCGGCTCCACCGCGTCCACGGCCGAGCCCTTCGGCGCCCGCCGGTAGACCGGCGGCCGATCCGAGGCCAGCGCGCGCAGCACGGTGCCCCGGGAGATCCCCAGCTCACGGGCCACGGCCCGCGCCGACAGGATGATCAAGAGATCGCAGAGTGACCCGATTTTGATCCGCCGTCCGTGGTCCTCAATTCACCCGTTGCCGACAGCTGGACGGTCGCCGCGCCGATCCCTCGGGCAGGTCTGACAGTCAGCCCTGACGGAGGTGGCCGTGGCGCGGACCTGCCAGCCGCAGAACCGCGCACCGGTGGTGCCGTGCCCCGCCCTCGAACCGGGTGGCAGGCCTTGACATACCGGCTGTTTGCCCTGAAAAGTCAGGGAAGCTCGCCCTAGAAGTTCCCTCCAAGGACACCCTGAAGGTATGAAGACCGGATCCAGAGGACCTGACGGACGGACCCGCCCGGGGGGCATGAGGGACGTGTGAAAATTTTGCATAAATATCTAAAATATTATCTCGCTTTGGGTGCCATGGGGCGCGCAACTTTGCGCCTGCGGAGCATCGGGCAAAGGCGCAGGTCAATGGGTGTACGAAGTCCATCTAGAGGCCTGGGGTGGGGTATGGCGCTTGCCATTTAGTGTTTGTTTATCGGGCCAGGTAACTATTTACACTCCATGGATTCCAGTGAAGGAGGCCAGGTCTTGACCGGCGAGGGCGCAGGGAAGCGCGATATGCAATGCGTCAGGGATCTCTACAATGCTCTGGCGAAACTGCCGGGAGATCTTCCCATCCAGGTTGTCGTCCTAGGGGAGTCGAGAGCTGGTGATGACCTCCATGTGTTGGCCTCCGTCGAGGTCGACGCTGCGCGTGGAGCAGACGGTCGGATGCTGGCGGATGAGGCCGTCGTCCTCGTGGTGGGCCAAGGTCAGTCTGCAGCTGGCATCGCCTGAGTACTGATTGAAGTGACGAGCCCTTAAGGCAGCCAGCGAGGCGGCGCTGGCTGCGTCAGGTCCAACGCCTGGGCCTACACCAAGAACACCTGGCGCGACACGTGCCGCGACCTGGGCGTCGGCGGGGTTGGCGGACAGTAGTAGTTCGTCGTCGGCGGCGTCCATGACGGGGCGGCCGGCGATGAGGGTAATCCAGTTGCCGAGGCCGTTGTAGACCGCACCGTCGGTGATCCGCCCGGGCGTGCCGGCTGCCTGCCAGCAGCTTGACCGGCTCGGCCACGGCAGGGTGAGTCCCGTTAGTAGTGACAGATGAGGACAAATTCCTCGCTGCCCAAGCAGAGTGCGGATCCGGATGGCGGTCAGCAGCGTGTTCTCCAGCCGGGCGATCAGCACCGCGAGCGGCTGCTCACCGGGAGCGTCGCGGCCTGGGCCAGGGAAGCCTGGGCGTCGTCGTCGCTCGCCCAATGGTGCCGCCCGCCCTATCGGGGCTGGGCGATCAACTCAATGTCGAGGCCATGCTCGCTGGCCTGGCCGACTGCACGGGCGTGGAGAGGTGGACCGACAGGTACTACACAGCACATCGGCTGTTCACGCTGGTCTTCCCGGGCGAACCCGCCGAACCGCCGCAGTCCTTCGGAAATCTGAGCGACGTGCAGCAGCGGGTCCTACGGTTCCTGGCCGGCCAGGACGAGGTCGGCTGGCCGTACCACGTAGCGGACGCTCTGAACCGGTGGCAGGTGCCGACCGGGCGCTCCGACCTACGCGTATACGTCGGTAGTGTCTAGCCAGCCGACAGACTGACATCTGATGCCGGGAGCCGGTGAGGCCGAATCGGCTGACGGACAGCCGGGGTGGCGGCAGAGCGGTCGCCGGACACGTGGGACCGGGCCTGGGAGGTGGCGGTAACCGTGAGAACGAGCAATCACGCTCAGCTTCGCGGGAGACCGGCTGTCCTGACCGCTTGAACTGCCGGCGGGAGACCACCTCGGTCAGCCGCCGCAACCAGCTCGCCGACCTGCTGGCAAGGCACGGCCGGATCGCGGAGCTGCGCGCGTACCCCAGGTCGCACAGGCCTGCGCGACGGTCGAGTTCTTCGCCCAGGACGGCCTGGTCGACCTCCAGCAGACGATGGGCGGCTGACCCCCGCTCTGGCGGGGGTCAGCCGGAGCAATTCCGATGTCCGACATCCCCGTCTGGGTCCTCCCCGCGCGGGCGCAGCGGATGATCTGACGGCTTGGCGGGCGCCGACTCGGACTCACGGCTCATTGGACGTCCCGTCGTGCGATGCTGCTGTGGACCGGCGCATCGCGGGCACCGGCTGAGCACCGACGGATGGGCCCCCTTTGACGGGGCCCGTCCCGGCCTCCTGAGCGGTGGGGGGCCGGGCCCTTCGGCACGGGTGCGGGTCGGTCAGCGGCCCTGGGTGGGGAAGACGTTCCAGAAGGCGGCCTGGTGGCTGTTCGAGCGGGCGCCCACCTGGACGTTCACGTCGTACTGCGGGGCCTTCTTCATGGTGATCCGGAAGGCGTACTCGACCGAGTCGCCCCACCGGT